>JAZOTL010000154.1:0-3238 GCA_045657645.1 Eubacteriales bacterium | reverse complement strand
ACAGGATTGGTCTCAGAGAGAACCTCTGCTACAGCACTGCCAAGACCGCCGATGATGTTATGCTCTTCTGCAGTAACAACACAGCCTGTCTTCTGTGCGGACTTGATTATGATATCACGGTCGATGGGCTTGATTGTGTGGATGTTGATAACCTCTGCATCAATACCCTCGTTCTTGAGCATTTCCTTTGCTTCAAGAGCCTTACCAACCATAAGACCTGTTGCAACTATGGTAACGTCCTTACCCTCGCTCATCATAACGCCCTTACCAAGCTCAAACTTGTAGTCATCGCCATAAAGGGTGGGGATAGCGAGACGGCCGAAGCGCATATAAACGGGACCGTCAAAGTTGATAGCCGCTTCAACGCAAGCGCGAGCCTCAATTGCATCTGCAGGGTTGATTATGGTCATACCGGGGATAGTACGCATAAGAGCGATATCCTCACAGCACTGGTGGGTTGCACCGTCTTCACCAACGGAGATACCTGCGTGGGTAGCACCTATCTTAACGTTAAGGTGGGGGTAGCCTACAGCATTTCTGCACTGTTCAAACGCTCTGCCTGCTGCAAACATTGCAAAGGTAGAAACAAAGGGAGTAATACCTGCTGCTGCAAGACCTGCTGCAACAACCATCATATTGCCCTCTGCAATACCGCATTCAAAATGTCTTTCGGGGAACTTCTTTCTGAAAACTCCTGTTTTTGTAGCAGCCGCAAGGTCGGCATCGAGAACTACAAAGTCATATTTTTCACCAAACTCGGCAAGCGCGTTACCGTAAGCTTCTCTGGTTGCTATCTTATCTGCCATTTCACGATACCTCCTTATTTATTTGCGGTAAGTTCCGCAACTGCCTGTGCATACTGCTCATCGTTAGGAGCAGAGCCGTGCCAACCAACGTTGTTTTCCATAAAGGAAACGCCCTTACCCTTTACGGTCTTGCATACGATGCAAGTGGGCTTGCCGTCGGTATTCTTGAAAGCTTCAACAGCCTTCTCTATCTCTTCAAAGTTGTGACCGTCTATCACAACAACGTTCCAGTTGCACGCCTCAAACTTCTTGTCGATAGGTGTGGAATCCATTACCTCGGAAATAGGTCCGTCTATCTGGAGACCGTTCCAGTCAACAAATGCGCAAAGGTTATCAAGGTTGTAGTGGCCTGCAAACATAGCAGCCTCCCAAACCTGTCCTTCACCGATCTCACCGTCACCAAGGATGGTGAATACTCTGAAGTCCTTGTTCTGGATCTTAGCCGCAAGAGCCATACCGCAAGCAGCGGAGATACCAAGACCAAGAGAACCGGAAGACATATCTACACCGGGAGTACCCTTCATATCGGGGTGACCCTGAAGATAGCTATCTACGTGGCGGAAGGTCTTAAGATCTTCCTTGGGGAAGAAGCCTCTCTCAGCAAGAGCCGCGTAAAGACCGGGTGCTGTATGTCCTTTGGAAAGAACGAGTCTGTCTCTGTCCTCCCATTTGGGGTTCTTTTCATCGACCTTCATCTCAGAAAAGTAAAGATATGAAAGAATGTCTGCAATAGAAAGGGATCCGCCGGGATGTCCGGAGCTTGCAGCGTGTACTGCTTCAAGGGCGCCCAATCTGATATTGTTGGCATGCTCTGCAAGAACTGCCAATTTTGCCTGTTCCATATTTTCCTCCTATATGATTTAAATATTGTTATTTACATTATCCATTTTATTATACTACCTTACGACAGCTTTGTCAACCACCTGCGGCGTCCGCTTTTGTAAAAGCCGAACCAAAACTTTTAAGAATAGGTTTGTGCGAATTTTGAATTCCGTGCCACAAATCAGAACTTAAAACAAAGCTCCACGCGAGGATAAAAGTGAATATAACGATCATTTATCACCCGGTTTTCTCAAAAAATGCGCCCCCCCCACAGTTGACATTAAAAGCCCGATAAATTATAATAAGAGTAACAACGATTAAAAGAGGTACAAAATGGTTTCAAGAAAGCAATTCGGAACGATGCCTGACGGACAGGCAGTATATGCATATACACTTACTAACGAAAGCGGTGCAAGCATTAAGGCTATAGAATACGGTGCTGCTTTGGTAGATATATTTATGCCCGATAAAAACGGTGACTTTGCAGATGTTATCTGCGGTTTTGATACCCTTGAGGGCTACCTTGTAACAGACCAATACCAGGGCGCTATTGCAGGCAGATACTGCAACCGTATAAAGAAGGGCAAATTCACCCTTAACGGAAAGGAATATCAGCTTTCCTGCAATGACGGAGCAAACTCTCTCCACGGGGGCGAGTTTGGCTTTAACTCAAAGGTATGGAAGTCCGAGGTTGAGGAATTTGAGGGCTATGACAAGCTGACCTTTACCCTTTTCTCCCCCGACGGTGAAATGGGTTACCCCGGCAATCTTGAGGTGAAGGTGGAGTACACCCTTGATAACGATAACAATGTAAATATTGAATACTACGCAAAGAGTGACAAGGACACAATAATAAACCTTACAAACCACTCCTATTTTAATATGAGGGGCTACAACCGCGGTGACATAAACACACATATGATAAAAATTGCCGCAGACCGCTACACCGAGGTTGATGACGAGCTTATCCCCACAGGCAGAGTTCTGCCCGTTGACGGCACAAAATTCGACCTTCGCGAATTTGCTCCCCTTACCGAGTGCTATGACGATAACTTTGTGCTTTCCGACAAGCCCGAAGCTCTGCGCCTTGTGGCAGATACCTATGACACAGAAAGTATGCGCGGAGTTAAGGTATACACCACCATGCCCGGCATACAGATATACACAGGCAATATGATGAGCGGTGATAATCTGTTTAAAAGAGGGGTTGCCCCCACTCCCCACCACGCGTTCTGTATGGAAACCCAAATTTGGCCTGACTCCCCAAATCACGATAACTTCCCCGACCCTACCCTGAAGGCAGGAGAAGAATACAGAAGCACAACAAGATACAGCTTTTACGTAAAATAGCGGGTAGTACCCACAGGCAAAATCGGGTCACAGTGCCCGAGCCTATGAAAATTCCTATATATTAAAAAATTGAATTTTTTCCTCATTCATCATATAATCATCACATTTAATGAGTAAACTATATTCAAGCAAAACCTATGACAGGAGTAATATATGATGGACAACGAAATGAACAAAGACCTTTTCGAAAACGAAGAAAATACCGAAAAGGAAATAGACACAACCGAAGTAACGAAGCCTGAAGTGGCAGAGCCCGCCGT
>JAZOTL010000153.1:0-9508 GCA_045657645.1 Eubacteriales bacterium | reverse complement strand
CATATTGTTGTTAACAATATCCATAACGTCGCCAAACTCTTCTTCGGGCATTCCGGGACCTTCAGCTACGGGAGCTTCGGGAGCTGCAGCAACCTTCTTTACACCGTGGGGGTTATCACCACAACCGGTAGCAATAACGGTGATGATCATCTTATCTTCAAGAGAGTTATCGAACATTGCACCCCAGATAACGGTTGCATCAGGATGTGCTTCGTTAGAAATAATTGTAGAAGCTGCGTCTATCTCTTCAAGTCCGATATCGGGAGCAGCAGTAATATTAATGATAATACCCTGTGCACCGGAAATAGATGTTTCAAGAAGGGGGCTGGAGATAGCAAGTCTTGCTGCTTCCTCTGCCTTATCCTTGCCTTCTGCAGAACCAACACCCATATGAGCATCGCCTGCATCCTGCATTACGGTAGTAACGTCAGCAAAGTCAAGGTTTACAAAGCCACGGCCGTTGATAAGATCTACTATGCTCTGAACACCCTTACGGAGAACACTGTCTGCCTCTGCGAATGCGTTAAGGAATGTGATCTTTGTTTCAGAAACCTGCTTGAGTCTTTCATTGGGGATAACGAGAAGTGAGTCAACACAGCCGCGGAGTCTGTCAATACCCTGCTCTGCAAGCTCCATTCTCTTCTTGCCTTCAAATGCGAAGGGCTTGGTAGCGATACCAACGGTAAGGATGCCCATTTCCTTTGCAACCTTTGCAACAACAGGAGCAGCACCTGTACCTGTTCCGCCGCCCATACCTGCGGTAATAAATACCATATCAGCACCGCGGAGCATATTGGTTATCTCTTCTCTGCTTTCCTCAGCTGCCTGCTCACCAACGTCGGGGTTAGCGCCTGCGCCTCTACCGCGAGTAAGCTTTTCGCCTATCGGAATCTTATTTTCAGCATTGGAGAAAGCCAATGCCTGTCTATCTGTATTAATGGCAACAAATTCTACGCCCTTAACATTGTCGGAAATCATTCTGTTAATAGCGTTGTTTCCGCCGCCTCCGACACCTACAACCTTGATTGTTACACCACTGTCAAAGTTTTCTTCAAACTCTAAAGCCATTTTTTACTTCCTCCTAAAATATCCATTTATGTTTATGCCGTATTTAGTTACAATTACATACAATTATAATAATATATTTTTCGTCATTTTGCAATAGTTTTTTATATTTTTTTCGTCATATTAACAAATTGTTAATCATATACCTCGTCACTATTTAACAAAACGTATCCTGTTTCTACATTTTTAATATCAATAGTACCGTGAACCCCCGCTCCCAAGTCCTTTACTATCTCATTCATAAAGCGCAGTTTAAGCTCCATATTATCGTTATCACCTACGTTGCTCTTCAATCTGCTTTCACACACAACGTACATATTAAAGCGGTCGCTTACGTCTATGGAGGTAACTATATCAGAGACCTCGCTTGCCTCTACTGCAGCAATAAGATTTTTTGTTGCTTTAAGGTAAGCCGAATTTTCAAACACAAGGTCACTGCCCACAACAACTCTTGTAAGCTTTGCACAAGTAAGCTTTATTATACCGGGGTAACGTTCGGTCATATCCTGTTTTGTATACGTTCTGTCTATAACCCGCAAATTATCGGAAAGGGCAAAAAACTGACCTTCTATTTCGGTATAATATTTTGCTTGGTCAACAGTCACCTTTAAGCGTACCGTATTTGGCACTTCTCGTACCACCTCAACGGCCGATACCTTAGGAAAAACAGAAGATACAGAGCGTTCAACGTTTTCACTATCAATAAGATACAGGTTTTGGCCTTTGTCAATACCGGAAACCTGTATTATTTTTTTAACGTCATATTCCCCGTTGCCCTCTACCTTTACAGAGGACACACGGAAAAGCAAGCCTACAACGCAAAGCACAAAAATAACCGAAAGGCTTATTACCATAAGGGCGTAATACGCTCTTTGCCGCATAAGCTTTGCATGATTGCGCCGCTTAAGCTTTTCAAAGCCTTGGTTGTGTGAGACTTCTTTTGCGCCTATATTCGATTGTCTGTTTTTGTACTTCATATCTACAGACATAAGGCAAAGTGCCTGCTCCTTTTAGTTTCCTGTAACTTGCATTATATAGCGATACATCTTTTCTGCCGCATCGGTAACGGCAAAGTTCTTTACGTTTGCTTCTATACTGCGGCGTTTCTCGGTATCTTCAACCAGTTCTTTTACCGCATTGGTAAGCGCGCCGTGGCACAGGTCCTTTTCCTGTATAAGACGTGCCGCACCCGCCTTTTCAAGAACGTGTGCATTTTTATATTGGTGATTATTTGTAACGTTTGGTGAAGGTATGAGAACGCTTGCGCGACCGAGAAGAGCTAATTCCGACAGGGTCATTGCCCCTGCGCGATTAATAACCACGTCTGCCGCCGCCATCTTTTGCGGCATATCGTATATATACTCGGCAAGCTGAACATTGGGGTACTTATCAAGCCCCATTTCTTCAAATTTGTTCTTCGCAATTTCGTACTCTATTGCTCCCGTTGCGTGGATATGGAGTATTTCGGGGTGCTTTGAGGTGTAGTCCTTCATCATATCAAGCACCTCAAAATTAACGCGCTCCGCACCCATACTGCCACCAAGGGAAAGAATAAAGGTTTTGTACTTATCTCCCAAAAGCTCTGCACGCACTTCATTGCGATCAACAGAGGAGAAATCACCCTTCATGGGGTTGCCCACTCTTACCGCCTTTTCGGGATGCTTAAGCTGGGGAATGGTTTCTTCAAAATTAACAAATATCTTATCCGCAACACCCTCAAGCATCTTTATTGCAAAACCGGGAGTAGCGTTTGATTCATGCAGAACGGTAGGGATTTTAAGTGAAGCTGCGGCCCTTACAACAGGCCAGCAGGCATATCCGCCGGTGCCTACTACAACGTCCGGCTTAAACTCCTTTATAATCTTTCTGCAATCGGAAAAGGATTTGATACACAGAAAAGCAGTTTTTATATTCTGAGGCGAAAGGCTTCTTCTGATACCCTGTATTTCTATATGGTAAAGCTTATAGCCTGCATGGGGCACAAGCTTATTTTCTATGCCTCTTTTTGTTCCTACAAAAGCAATTTCCGCTGTAGGGTCATTCTTTTTGATTATGTTTGCAATGGCAATAGCGGGATTTACGTGTCCCCCTGTGCCGCCGCCACTCATAAGCACTCTCATTTATAAGCCTCCGCTTTATACCTATTGTTTATCTTGATACGAATAACGTGAAATGGCAAGAAGTATACCCATTTCAAAAAGCAACTGTAAAAGTGCCGAGCCACCGTAGCTAAAGAAAGGTAAGGTAACGCCCGTGTTCGGTATCATTGCCGTTACAACCGAGATGTTCAGTATTGCCTGTACTCCAACCTTACCAACTATACCTATGGCAACAAGAGAGGAGAAGGTATCGGGAGCTTTTGTTGCTATAACAAAGCCTCTCCATACAAAAAGCACAAACAGAGCAATTACCGCAAGAGCGCCTACAAAGCCTAGCTCCTCACAAACAATGGAGAAGATAAAGTCGTTCTGCGCTTCCGAAACGTAGCTGTACTTTTGATAACTGTTACCAAGTCCTACACCTAAAAGTCCGCCGGAGCCGATAGCGTTAAGACCCTGAAGGGTCTGCCACACCTCACCCATTGTATCGTAATTTTCGGGGTGAAGCCAGATATCTATACGCTTTTTAGCGTAGTCGGTAAACATTATGGCAATGAGCACTACCGTACCGCCTGCACCTGCCGCTATAAACAACCATCTCTTCACCGCACCACCTGCAAAAATAACGATGGTACCGATAAGGAAGAGAATTATTACACCCGAAAAGTGCTTTTCTATTGCAACAAGCAAACATACGAAGCCTACTATCATATAGGGGATAAGATCTCCCCATATGCTTGCTTCCTTTAAATCTCTGTAATTTGTTATCTTTTTTTGATATGTAGCAAAATAATGAGCAAGCAACATTACAAGTACGGTTTTCATAGGTTCGGAGGGCTGAAGCTGAAATCCGCCTATGTTTATCCAACGGGTTGCCTGACCTCTTGAAAGACCGTATACGGGAACAAGCGCCAACAGTACTATCATAAATATGAAAGCAGGGGTTGTTAGCCTACGCATAAAACGGTAGTCGAAAAGGCTTATACCAAGCATACCCGCAAAACCAATAACCGCAAATACAAGCTGACGCTTGATATAATAATAGCTATCGCCCTTCTTCTGCAATGCAGTTGCAAAGCTGGAGGAAAAGACCATTATCAAACCAAAGCACACCAAAAGAATAATAATTACGAGCATTACTATATCAATGCCGCTTCTTACACGTATTACGTCATTCGGTTTGATAAAACCATTATTTCTATTGGGACGTCGGGTCTGCTTTTTTGGGGAAGTTGCCCTTCCCGCAGAAGGACGGGTTGCCCCTTTGCGAGCATTGGAGTATGCCGTTCTTGTATTTTTCACCGAGGGAGCAGTATTTGGTTTTTTAGACGTATTTCTGTTCATATTCCCTCCTGTGAATTAATATCGTAATTATTTTATCTTAAAATACCGAAAAATGCAATAGCACCTGCTATAAGTGTTATAACCGAAAATACAGAAACGATCTTTATTTCGCTCCATCCGCATTGCTCAAAATGGTGATGTATTGGCGCCATTTTGAAAACGCGCTTGTGGGTAAGCTTATAATAACCTACCTGTATAATATCCGATGCGCTTTCCATAACGTAGATAATACCTATAAGAAGAACGATGAGGGGATTATCTATGATAAATGCAAGCCCCACCACAAGTCCGCCAAGGAAAAGCGAACCTGTATCACCCATAAATATACGGGCGGGATAGAAATTATATACCAAAAATCCAAGGCAACCGCCTATCATGCAAGCACTGAGAATTCCGCCTGCTATATTCATAACCATAAAGGAAGCTACTGCAAAGAAGGCTCCCACAACAGCGGTTACAGAAGAAGCAAGACCGTCAATTCCGTCTGTAAGGTTAACACTGTTAACAATACCAACTATAAGCAATACCGCGATGATATAATAGAAAACTCCAAGCTCAAAGCTTACGTCAAAATAAGGGAAATAAAGCTTTGTGGTAAGGCCTGCAAAGCTTCTCATAGCTATAAGGTAAAGTGCCGCTATAATAAGCTGAAGCATAAACTTTTGACCAGATGTAAAGCCCTCGTTTTCACGCTTTTTTATCTTAAGACTGTCATCCCATACGCCGATAAGAGCATAACATACTGCCATTGCGTATGTAATGAAGAAAGCTGCAGTCTTAAAGCCCTCAACGGTGAAAGCCGCCGCTATACCAAAGCCAAGAACACAAAGGCTTATTGCAAGAAGGAAGGAAAGACCGCCCATTGTGGGTGTTCCCTCTTTATTCTTGTGCCAACGGGGTCCTATATCCAATATGGTTTGTCCCATCTTTAAGCTCTTAAGCTTTGGGATAAGCTTTTTCAAAACAATAACGGTTATTAAAAACGTAAGCACAAGAGATGCTATAAAATATATTATATTAAGATTCACTTTTATACTCCTTTAAAAGTTGCTTTCTTTTAATCTTGCAATAATGCGCTCAAGCTTTACGCCGCGGCTTGCTTTGAAAAGAACGGTATCACCTTCCAAAAGCGCAGCTGAAAGCATTTTTGCAAATTCGTCATCAGCTTCTATATTATCAAAAGCAATTATCTTATCCTTCGGCATACCGGCCTGCTCTGCACCCTTTGCTATAAAGGCTGCAGCAGGACCGAAGCTGCAAAGAAGGTCAACGCCGTTTTCAACAGCATCTTTACCTACCTGCATATGCAGAGCCTCGGAGTAGCTTCCAAGCTCCAGCATATCGCCCAGCACCGCAACACGTCTGCCCTCAGCCGCCTTTGTGGCAAGCACCTTTAAGGATGCGCGCATTGATTCGGGACTTGCGTTATAGCAATCCTCGATAACCGTATAGTTATCAACGGGATATATATTCTGTCTGAGCTCCACAGACTCATATTCCAAAAGGCCTTCCTTTATCTTCTTATCGCAGATACCACCAAGCTTACCTGCGGCATAAGCAACAACTGCGTTAAACACGTTATGTCTACCTATAAGCTTTATCTCAAAGCCTTTAACCACTCCGTCGGGAGTTACAATATCAAAGGTGCTGCCGCCGTCCTTTTCTATTATATTTATCGGTCTGTAATGGGCATTTTCATTATCCATTGCAACGTACACAGCGCCATCAATGCCTGCAAGCAAGGGTTCATCGCCGTTAAGAATAAGCTTTGAGCCCTTCTTCATACCGTCACGTATTTCCAACTTTGCATCCCTTATACCTTCTCTTGAACCAAGGTTTTCTATATGGGATGAACCGACATTTGTAATAACTGCAATATCCGGCTCTGCTATTTTAGACAGGCGAGATATCTCACCCTTAAAGCTCATACCTAACTCCAGCACAAGCGCCTGAGAACCGTAAGGCATACGGAGAAGGGTTATGGGCATACCTATTTCATTATTAAAGTTCTTATCTGTTTTATGGGTATTGTACTTCTTTGCAAAAACTGCGGAAATGAACTGCTTTGTTGTGGTCTTACCAACGCTACCTGTTACCGCAACTGTAATGGGAGATATCTTATTCTTATGCTCCTTTGCTATGGCACCAAGTGCCGCAAGAGAGCTGTCAACAAGAATCACGTTACCCTTTACCTTGTAGGGAATACGTTCGCCTATTATGGCTGCCGCACCTTCCTCAAAGGCCTTTCCTATATAATCGTGTCCGTCAAAGCGCTCACCCTTTATGGCAATGAACAGGGTTCCCTCTTCTATTTCACGGGAGTCAAGGGATATATTTTTTATAGCGGCAGGTGAAGAGAAAAACAACTCTCCGTCTGTTATTTTTGCAAGCTCTGCCAAGGATAACTGTGTTTTGTCAACATGAATTATGCTCATTTTTCTCTCCCATTTCTTTGCGTGTCCGCTTCTTTAATGACCTTTATTTCATCAAACGGAAATCTTCCGTAATTATTTATTTCGTATTTTTCGTGCCCTTTGCCGCAGAAAATAAGAATATCATTTTTTGCCGCACTATGTACTGCATACTGTATTGCACGGGTACGGTCTGCTATTATAAGGTAGTTTGCAGCCGAGCCTACACCCGAAACTATATCCCTTATAATTGCAAAGGGTTCTTCGCTCCTTGGATTATCAGATGTAATTATCACGTAATCCGAAAGCCTTGTAGCAATAGCACCCATAATGGGGCGTTTTGCCTTTTCCCGATCGCCCCCGCAACCGAATATGCACACTATACGCTGTTTTTCTGACGCAGTTTTGCGCAAAGTATACAGCACCTTTTCAAGGGCATCGGGGGTATGTGCGTAATCTATATACGCGCGGTATACCGAGTGGGGTAATTCTACACGTTCAAGCCGACCGGGAACCGTTTTCATCTTTGCAAAAGCCGCTTTTATATGCTCTTTTTCTATACCTAAAAGATACGCACAGCTGCAAGCGCAAAGTCCGTTTATAATATTAAAATCTCCGATCAGTGAAAACCGTACACGGAAGATTTCCCCCAAGGTTAAAAAATCAAATTGAGTACCTTCAAGAGTGCTCTGTGAGTTTTTTGCCGAAAAATCCAGCGCTGCATCTGAAACGCCGTAGAAATACTTTTCGCATTTACTTGAACCCATTATCTGTTTTAAAAATGGGTCATCACGGTTAAAAAGCCCTATCTCGGTTTTTTCAAAAAGACGGGCTTTTGCCTTTGCGTAACTACGCATTGTGTGATGAAAGTCCAGATGATCTTCGGTAAGATTTGTAAAGATAGCAATCTTGAACTTTAGAGGCTCTAATTTATAAAGCTCCAAAGCGTGAGAAGATGCCTCCATCACAACGTATTCTGTATCGTTTTCACTAAATTCCTTTAATTTTGGATATAGTATATGAGGATCAGGGGTAGTCATAGCATTTGTAAGGGTTCCTATTTCCTCACAGCTATGCCCTGCCGCCTCAAGTATCTGCCTTATCATACGACAGACCGAGCTTTTACCGTTAGTACCTGTTACGGCAATAAGCTTTAGAGTGTCACCGGCACGCCCCGTAAGATTATGCCAGAGCATCGCCAGTGCCTTGCGTGTATTTTTTACACGAATATAAGGAAAGGCGCCCGAGTAATGCTTTTTCTCGATTACAATAACAGCAGCACGGCGACCAAGCGCCTCTCCTATATATTTATGACCGTCATATCTGCTTCCGCAGAGTGCAACAAATATATCATCCGAATTCACCTCTCGTGAATCCTCGCAGACAGAGTTTATCTCAACCTCTAAGTCTATTATATTTGTTTCTTCAATTTCTATCCCGTCTAAAATGCAGGATAATTTCATTAATATCAACTCCGAATGTAATATCTTTATACATCCGTTTGATACACCCGAGAGAGTTGAACCCTCACGCATTTGAACAAAACTTTGCGGCTATTTTGAAAGCCTCGTCATAGTCTTGTTATTCCTTTTTATTCGGTTCCGTCGTAAGCGCGAATACTGATGGTAACAACAGTTCCGTAAGGAACCTCGCTTCCCGGCTCGGGGCTTTGCTTTGCAACAACAGCTCCGTTACTTATAGAACCGTCTATTTTAACGTTAAAACCATATGCAGTAAGTGTATAGTTTGCACTTTCCGCACCGTAGCCCGAAAGGTTGGGAACGGTTACAAGATTATTTTCGGGAGTAGAATCTCCTGTATAAAGAACAACCTTACCTGTTTCGCTTTGTACAGAAGAGCCGGCAGAAGGAACCTGTGAAACTACGGTTTCTCCATCACCTACCACCTCGTAGCTTAAGCCCTTTGCAGTAATATTGGCAACAGCATCGTCAACGCTCAACTGCGCATAGTTACCAACCGCTGTAGTGATAAGACTGCTATCCTCATCACTGTACTGCTTTTCTATACCAAGCGTGGGTAATATTTCTTCAAGTGAGGATGCAACGTAAGGTGCAGCAACCACACTACCGAAATGAGAGGATACCTGAGGGTTATCTACCACGATAAGTATGGCTATCTGGGGATCGTCGGCAGGCACGTAAGCCACCGTTGAACCAACCACGTCACCGTTTTCCTTTGTATCTCGCTTTTCTGACGTACCTGTTTTAGCGGCTATCTTATAGCCTGCAACGTATGCATTCTTTGCACCGCCGTTCTTGCTGGAAACACCGCCCTCGAGTATCACCGCCAAGGTGTCGCAAACGCTTCCGCTTACGACCTGACGCTTTACGATAGTCTCGTGCTGCATAAGAATGTTTCCGTCGTCATCGATGATCTTATCGACAATATAAGGAGTAAGAAGGTTGCCGCCGTTAGCGACGGTATTGATCGCAGTAAGCTGAGTAAGAGGCGTTACCTTGAACGTCTGTCCGAATGAGTAAACAGCGAGGGAGACGTCGTTGAAGTCTGTTTTTGACGAATAGATTCCTGCCGCTTCGCCGGGGAGGTCAATGCCTGTTCTTGAGGTCA
>JAZOTL010000152.1:0-4021 GCA_045657645.1 Eubacteriales bacterium | reverse complement strand
TCGTTAACCAGCCCTTCGGCGTTACCGATACAGTAGGTAAGTTTGATATTATATGCAGAGTAAACGGCGGCGGATTCTCCGGCCAGGCAGGTGCCATCCGTCACGGTCTTTCCAGAGCTCTTCTCCAGGTAGATGAAAACTACCGCGCTTCCCTCAAGAAGGCTGGATTCCTTACTCGTGTCCCTCGTATGAAGGAAAGAAAGAAATACGGTCTCAAGGCTGCAAGACGCGCACCCCAGTTCTCCAAGAGATAATTGGTGTATTGCCGTATATATTATTTATATCGGCACTTCACTTTCGAGATTCGACGTATAAACATATCAATCCATAAAGGATTCGGTATAATAGGAGGTAATGCTTATGTACTTTCAGCAAAGCTCCGAAAATCCAATCCGAACTAATACCCGCAATTTAAATTGCAAACATCCTAATTTAAAGTTCCCGACCGCAAGACCGATCGCATCTTCCCTGCGTATCGGAGTAGCTAAACCCATTAAATCAGTTCTTGCAACCGTTATGGCAGTTGTTCTCTTCGTAGGCGCTGTTCTGGGGGCATATTGTATCGAGGGGTCGATCAATGTCGGATTTAAACCGGATTTTCAATCAAATACTCCCTTTTACTCATCGGTAAACTCTCTGTTTGATAATTACAATGATATGGTCAGTGTAACTATTAGCCTCCACGGCGCCAATGAGTTTGGGGTAACCTCACCGATAGTTACTGTTGGCGAGGCAATTGACAAGCTTTCACTTACTCTTAGCGAAAACGATGTAGTTAACTATTCACTTGATGATAAAATCACAGACGGAATGGAAATAACCATCGATCGCGTTGAGAAAAAAGAACGCACCGAAACTACCGTAATTCCCTACCCCGTACGGTATGTTGATTCACAAACGATTCCCAAGGGAACAACGCAAGTGATAACAGAAGGTGTAAATGGTTCCGCAACACAAACGTTTGAGGATACCTATGTTAACGGTGAGCTAATCTCTTCCGAGGTTATTGCAAGCACCGATGCTGTTGAACCTGTAGAAGGCACAGCATACAAGGGCGTAGGAGGCACATATACAGATTCCATGGGCAACACATATTCATATTCATACTATATTGACGTTACTGCAACTGCTTACGGTGTAGGCACAGGCCTCACAGCAACAGGTAAGGTTCCCGAAATTGGTATGATTGCTGTTGACCCCCGTGTAATACCGCTTGGAACTCAAGTATATGTTACCGGTTCGTGGGGCGACATGGGCGTCTGCTCTGCAGAAGATACCGGTGGTGTTATAAAGGGAAACAAGATAGATGTATTCTTAGGCGATGATTTTGATTTAATTCGTCAGTTTGGTCGCCGTTCAATGAGAGTATATATACTCGGTTAACCAAGGTACGACAAGGGCGTCGTTTACAGCAATTTCGCAATAGCGGGATCGCTTTGTAAACTACGCCCTTTTCTAATTTATATTGCAACTTTATTTTATAGCCCCAACAAGCCAGCGGCAGTCCTCGCTATCAAAGCTTAGTGTAACACGCAAGAAAAACATATATAGTGCTGCACTTACTCCGATATTTAACCACAGGAAGGCCGCATCACCTATACTCAAGGACAGCTTTAAGGGCAACAGATGTTTGGTAAATGATGTTGCACCGATAACACTTATAAGAGGAGTAACTATCCACTTAATAAGCTTTGGTTTTATCTCACACTTATTCATCAACCGTACAATGCTAAAGGCGGAGTTTAACAGTTCCATAAGGAATATAATGAGGATATAACCGTATATACCCATATAAGGAAGAAGCAGATACACGAGAACAACACTAATAAGTGAATCCGCTATATTTACCTTCATTGTATATAGCTGTTCTCCCATTCCTTTAAGCATACCGTCGGTAACGTGGTCAAGATACATAACAGGTATAAGGGGAGCTAGCAAACGAATATATTCAGCCGCTTGTAACGAGTTATAGATAACACTCCCAAGCTCTTTTGAAAAGCACATCATTATACCTGCACACCCTATAGAAAAGCTCAAGGTAAGCTGAAAAACGCGAGATACCATATTATCCACACGCTTGTAGCTTCCCTGGGCAAGTGAGCTTGCAATTTCAGGCACTAAAAGTCCTGCAAAAGCGCTTACAAGAGCCATTGGAAATAACACAATAGGCATAACCATTCCCTGTAGTGTACCATAAGTTCCAAGAGCGTTTACAGACCCTTTCCCAAACTTTTTTAAACCTATGGGAATAAGCAGGTGTTCTACAGTGACAAGACCAGAACGCACGTAAGTGCTTAAAGCTACGGGAAATGCTATGGACACCATTTTCCGTGTAAGCCCTGCCGTTCTGTTACCGGCTTTGGTATTATTCCTCTTTAAATCTAAGAGATATAATACCAACGCAAGAGTAAACGAACAAAGCTCACTTAACACAATTCCGCATATAATGGCAGAACAGGCATAAACGATTCCTCTGTCTGCAAATTTAGCAAGAAGTATTACAGTGAGAATAATCCCAATACTTTGCTCAGCTACCTGCACAACTGCGTTTTTATATACCCTTGCAACAGCGGTAAAATAACCACTCAAAGCAGACGAAAGAGCAATAAGCGGTAACCCGCAAGCAAAAATGCGTAAAGGAAGAACACATGCGTCTTCAGAGAGCAAATAATGCGCTATAGGGCACGCAAGCGATAATAGCAGTATCATTCCTGATATACCAAAGAAAAGTGCGTATAATATGCATTTTTTCATAGCAGAACGAACTTCAAGATTGTTTTGCCGTCCCAATGCTTCAGCTGTCATTCTTGTTGCTGCAAGATTTATTCCGGAAGTTGCAAATGTTACTCCAAAGGAGCCCACAGACATAATAAGAGTATAAAGACCTATACCGTCTGCTCCTATCTTCCCTGTTATATAAACATTAAAAATTACTCCCGCAAATCGTATACCAATTGAGGTTGCGGTTAGCAGCATAAGATTATAGAAAAGTGTTTTAGATCTCTTCAAAAAAATCACCCCTTATAATCTATGCATATCAATTTTCTTCAATTCAATAAAAAATAATATTACATAAAGAGAGGTTTTTGTTATGGAAATCAAAAATGAATACCTTAAGAGTGTCTACGAGGCAACCGAAAAGCGTAACGCACATCAGCCCGAATTCCTTCAGGCAGTTAAGGAAGTGCTTGTAAGCCTTGAGCCCGTTGCAGAAGCTCGCCCCGACCTTATTGCAGCAGGCGTATTCGATAGAATACCCGAGCCCGAGAGAGCAATCTCCTTCCGCGTAAGCTGGGTAGATGACAACGGCAAGGTTCAGGTAAACCGCGGTTACAGAGTTCAGTTCAACTCCGCTATCGGTCCTTACAAGGGCGGTCTTCGTTTCCATCCCACAGTTAATGAATCCGTTATCAAGTTCCTCGGCTTTGAGCAGACCTTCAAGAACAGCCTTACAGGTCTTCCCATGGGCGGCGGTAAGGGTGGTTCCGACTTTGATCCCCAGGGCAAATCCGATGCAGAGGTTATGCGTTTCTGCCAGAGCTTTATGACAGAGCTTGCAAAGCACATCGGTGCTGATACAGACGTTCCTGCAGGTGACATCGGTGTTGGTGCTCGTGAAGTTGGTTACCTTTTCGGTCAGTATAAGAGACTTCGCAATGAATTTACAGGCGTTCTTACCGGTAAGGGTCTTTCCTACGGCGGTTCCCTTATTCGTCCCGAAGCTACAGGTTTCGGCGCTGTATACTATGCAGTAGAAATGCTCAAGTACTTTGGTGATGATATCAAGGGCAAGACCGTTGCTGTATCCGGCTTCGGTAACGTTGCTTGGGGTACTGTTAAAAAGGTTACCGAGCTTGGCGGTAAGGTTGTAACAATCTCCGGTCCTGACGGCTACGTTTACGATGCTGACGGTATCAACACAGACGAAAAGATTGAATATATGCTCGAGATGCGTGCTTCAGGTCGTGATAAGGTTCAGGATTATGCTGACAAGTTCGGTGCTGAGTTCCACGCAGGCGAG
>JAZOTL010000151.1:0-11651 GCA_045657645.1 Eubacteriales bacterium | reverse complement strand
GTGCCACGTGCTTGCCCACGAGAGCTTTGAAGATGAGGAAATTGCAGAGTTGTTGAACAAACATTTTGTATCGGTAAAGATAGTTGACGGCATCAAGGCAAAGATCTCTATTGATTCCATAGGAAACGTCCTCGGCGGTCTTTTTGGAAAGAAATAAACAACAAACTACCCGTAAAGAGTTTTTCTCTTTACGGGTAGTTTATTTACTTATACTTTGTGTTGCCGCTTTTCATCAATCATTAAAGCGGATGAATTTTTTTACTATACGGTAGAGTAAAATTACCGATTTTCTTCCCAGCTTGCCGGGGGCGGTGGTTAAGGCGCTTACATAAGTGTATTTCATACGGCGCCACAGTATTTTATCTTTTTCCTTTAAGGCTTGCCACATTTGGCGGTGCATCTCAAGGGCCTCGGGGGTGTCCTTCATATAAAGGAATACAGCGGATATGGCAACAAGGAGTGAAATGTGATGATAGAGCACACGGCAGAGCTTTTTGCTCTTTTTGCGGATGCTGTCATAATCAAAGAGCTGTGCGGTGAGTATGGTAACTCTCCATTGCTGTTCGATGCGCTTTATAACGTTTGCATCCTGCACCGACTGGTCGGCGCGGCCTATAAAATACCTGTACAGGTCTTTATCCATATAATATATCTTTTCCACGTAGGGCATGGGAGCGCAAAGGAAAAGATTATCCACGTAAAAGGTGTGCTTGGGAAGCACGATGCCTGAAGCACGTATTACCTGGGTGCGGAAGATCACCGAGTGCATCATAAGGTACTGGGATATCTTAAAAGAGGAAATGTCATCCCATGTGCATACCCTTTCTTTTGGGAAAACGTTATCGTACTTCATAACGTGGCCCGGGCCCTCGGGGTGCTCGTACACGTAGTTTGAAACGAACATATCCACAAGGGTGCCCTCTTTTACAAGAGTTTCTATACGGCATAGCACCTCTTTGAGTATATCGGTATCAAGCCAGTCGTCTGAATCCACAACCTTATAGTAGATACCCGTGGCATTACGTATGCCTTGGTTTACACCCTCGCCGTGACCGCCGTTTTCCTGATGGATAACGCGGACAATTTCGGGATATGCGGCGGCATATTTATCTGCGATTTGTGGGGTTGAATCCTTTGAACCGTCATTTATTATAATTATTTCAATATCCTGTCTTCCTACTGCCAAAAGCTTGTCAAGGCAATTTGTCATATAGTCTTGTGAATTGTAACAGGGTACTGCAAAGGTGATAAGCTTCATATTATCTTCCTTATTATATACTATTGAAAAAACCCAAGGGCGTTTTCAACTATTTTATCCATATTATAATATTTATATTCCGCAAGTCTGCCAAGGAGTATAAGATTGTTAAAGCTTTCTGCCTTATTCTTGTACTTTTTATATACAGCCTCGTTTTCTTCATTAATTATAGGATAGTAGGGAATGTCCTGCGTTTTCGGGTCGTATTCCTTTGAAAATTCCTTTACGGTAGAGGTTTTGCCCTCAATGCTTTGAAGGGTCATATGCTTAAACTCGGTAATACGGGTATAATCCTCGCTTACGGTGTAGTTTACCGTGCCGTGGGATTGAACGTGGTTTTCCCTAAAGCTTTCAAAGCAGAAGTTAAGGGTTCTGTAGGGCAGGGCGCCGAACTCGTAATCAAAAAGCTGGTCTATTGCGCCTGTGTATACTACCTTGCCGCTGAATTCTTCACCTTCAAAGAATATTTTTCCTTCCCTAAAGGATAAAAGCTCCTTTGCATCGGTGGAAAGACGAAGCTCGATATTATCGTGGCAGAGCATCCTTTCAAAAAGTGCCGTATAGCCATCTGTGGGCAGACCCTGGTATTTATCCTGAAAATATCTGTCATCACGGGAAACGTACACAGGCACTCTTGCGGTGGTGGCAGGGTCTATCTCCTCGGGCTTTTTGCCCCACTGCTTTACCGTGTAATGCAGGAATACGTTTTCGTAAACGTACTCTGCAAGCCCAAAAAGGTCGGGGTCGTTGCTTTTTTTAAGCTCAATTATAGGTATTTTTACATCGGTACCGTAAAGGGCTATAAGCTTTTCTTCAATAGCTTTTGCCTTTTCGGAGTCAAAAACCTTATAAAGGGAGTTAAGGTTAAAGGGTACGGGTATCTCATTTTCACCTATACGGGCAACCACCTTGTGGGAGTATCCGTTCCAGGCGGTAAAACGGGAGAGGAATTGGTATACCGCTTCGCTGTTTGTGTGGAAAATATGGGGGCCGTAGAGGTGGATAAGCACGCCTGCTTCGTCCTTTTTGTCATAGGCGTTGCCGCCGATGTGGCCGCGCTTTTCAATTATAAGAACCCTTTTGCCGCCTTCGGCCGCCTTGCGGGCGTATACTGCACCTGCAAGTCCGCTGCCTACAACGATAACGTCGTAATTTTTCATAATTTTACCTTAAAGATAACCTTGTCTACGTGGCAAACGCCCTCTGTTGCGGCAACTCCGGGGCGGTGGGCTTCGTCGGGGAAGAATATTGCAAACTCCCCTGCACACAAATTTGCCGCGTGGTAGGTGGCAGGAGTAGAATACATCTCGTAATCTCCCCCTTCGTCATATTCACGGGCAATTTTAAGGTCACAGGCGGCCTTTGCCGCAATCTCCTCACAGCCTGTAAGCACGCATTGGATATCTATGTACTTTTTATGGTTTTCAAATTTATCTTCTTCGGCTTCTTTGGTGTCGTAGTGATTGACTACCGCAAACACATCGTCGCCGTCTATGGGGTACTTTCCTGTTTCCAGCTGTACGTTGCTGTACTTTTCTATATTATCAAGCACACTGGCAAAAGCAGGATGAATATTCAGGTATTTTTCGAAGTTTGAAAGCTTGTCTATAATCATTTTGTTACCCTATATTTATATATTTGTAGTAAGTATAACATATATATGTAGCTTTTTCAATATCATCGCCCAAAAAAATGAAAAAACGCCTTGACAAAGATTTTAAGATGTGATAGAATATCTCTACCTCTGCGGAGAGGCTTTTTTGTCGTATTGTTTTTTCTCCGTTGAGGGAGATAAAAAGGGCGTGCAGTAATGCCGTCTTCGAAAATTATATCGGGAGGTGCCAAAGTAATGAGAGTTAAGATTACACTGGCTTGCAGCGAATGCAAACAAAGAAATTACGACAGTAAGAAGAACAAGAAAAACGATCCTGACAGACTCGAAATGAAGAAGTATTGCCGTTTCTGTCACAAGCACACTCTTCACAAAGAAACGAAGTAGGAGGCAAAAATGTCTGATATCGAAAAGAACGTAACCGAAGAGGTTACTGAAGCAACCGAAGAAAAGAAGGTTGCTGAAAAGAAAACCGGCAAAGACAAGAAGGCTTCCAAACCCGCGAAGAAGAAATCATCAGGCAAAGTAAAGAAGGCTTTAAGAGAATTCAAGGCTGAATTCAAGAAGATCGTATGGAGCAGTAAGAGAAATACCTTTACAAACACAGCTTTGGTTGTTGTTGTTATGGTAGTTGTTGCTGCTATCGTAGGTGCTCTTGACCTCGGTTTCTCCGAGCTTCTGCATTGGCTTGGCAAAGTATTATAATTTCGGGAGAAATTTGCAATGAGCGATTTCAACGAAGCCAGCACCGAGGTGCGCTGGTATGTAGCGCATACCTACTCGGGCTATGAAAACAAAGTAAAAACCAATCTTGAAAAGATCGTTGACAACAGAGGACTGCACCACCTTATAAAGGACGTGCGTATTCCTGTTGAAATAGCGGTTGAGAACGAAGGCACAGAGAACGAAAAGGAAATCGAAAACAAGGTTTTCCCCAGTTACGTTCTTGTTAAGATGATAATGACCGACGAAAGTTGGCACGTTGTTAGAAACATCCGCGGCGTTACAGGCTTTGTAGGCCCCGGAAGTAAGCCCGTTCCCCTGACCGACGAGGAGGTTGCCGCAATCGGTATTGAAACCAGAGTGGCAGAGCTTCCCTACAACATCGGCGACAGTGTCAAGATCACCGGCGGTCCCCTTACAGGATTTGTCGGAATCGTGGAAGAAATTTCACAAGACAAAAAGAAAATCAAAGTTGTTGCGTCTATGTTTGGACGCGAAACACCTGTGGAGCTTGACTCCGACAGCGTAGAGCTTATAAAGTAAGCTCAATGTGGGAGAGAGAAAAATTTTTACTTAATTCTCTCATTTAGAACCACTTTAGGAGGTAATTAAAAATGGCAAAGAAAATAATGGGCTATATCAAATTACAGATCGAAGCCGGCAAAGCTACACCCCAGCCCCCCATCGGTCCCGCGCTCGGTCAGTACGGTGTAAGTATCCCCAACTTCACCAAGGAGTTTAACGAAAGAACCAAGAATCAGATGGGTTACGTAATCCCTGTAGTTATTACAGTTTACGCTGACCGTACATTCTCTTTCATCACAAAGACTCCCCCCGCAGCAGTTCTTATAAAGAAGGCTTGCGGTATCGAAACAGCATCCGGAACTCCCAACAAGACTAAGGTTGCAAAGCTTACAAAGGCACAGGTACAGGAAATCGCTGAAAAGAAGATGCCTGACCTCAATGCAGCAACACTTGAAACAGCAATGAGCATGATCGCGGGTACAGCTCGCAGCATGGGCATCACTGTTGAAGACTAATAAGGGAGGATGCGAAGATGAACAAAGGTAAGAAGTATATTGCGAGCCAGGAGCTCGTTGACAAGAACAAGGTTTACGATCCCAAGGAAGCTCTTGAGCTCGTATGCCAGACAGCAAAGGCAAAGTTTGACGAAACAATAGAAATGCACATCCGTCTCGGCGTTGACTCTCGTCACGCTGACCAGCAGGTAAGAGGCGCTGTTGTACTTCCCAACGGTACAGGTAAGACCGTTCGCACCCTCGTTTTCTGTAAGGGTGATAAGGTTCAGCAGGCTCTTGATGCAGGCGCAGATTATGCAGGTTCTGACGAATACGTAGAAAAGATCCAGAAGGAAAACTGGTTCGAGTTCGACGTAATCATCGCTACTCCTGATATGATGGGTGTTATCGGTCGTCTCGGTAAGATCCTCGGTCCTAAGGGACTTATGCCTAACCCCAAGGCTGGTACAGTAACTCCCGATGTTGCTAAGGCTGTAACTGAGGCTAAGGCAGGTAAGATCGAGTACCGTCTTGACAAGACCAACATTATTCACTGCCCCATCGGTAAGGCATCCTTCGGTGCAGAAAAGCTTTATGCAAACCTTGACACTCTCCTTTCCGCAGTTATTAAGGCTAAGCCTGCTGCAGCAAAGGGTCAGTACATCAAGAGCTGCGTTATAGCTTCTACAATGGGCCCCGGTATAAAGGTTAACTCCTCTAAGATCGGCTAAAAACAGGACTGCCTCATTGAGTGCAGAACAAAAAGTACACTTTTAGACGATTTGATTTGCTATTGTCAATATAGTATATACTTTGATTGACAAAGCGATATGACAATAAAGAAGTGTAATGAAAAAATCGGATAAGAATTTCGTTGAAATTCTTATCCGATTTAAATTATCTGTACTTTTTTAGCACCGAAGGCTCGTACTGTCGTACATAGTACGCCGACGACTTCGCCTTCGGCACTTCTGCATCTCAATGCGACAGCCCCGAATAACAGAGGTAATTATGAAAAATAAACTAAATAAAAAAATAATCGGCGGTGTGCTTGCATTTTTGTGCGCCTGTGTTGTTGTTACGCTTGTGGCGGGCGTGGCTGTTTCCCTTTTAGGTATGTGGGGAATGGTGGTGGCAGAGGCCCTTTTGATTGTTGTGGCTATACTGTTTGCAAAATGGGAAAAGGCGCCGATATCCGAAAGGCTTTCACTTAACCTTCCTACCATAGGCAGCTTTTTCAGGGCAATACCCTTGTTTTTTGGAGTATATCTGGCACAAAGTGGATTTATGAGCATTATTTATGCCTTAACGGGTGCCGTAAATGAAACGGATAGCGCCCTTTTTGATACGGTGCTTGGCAGTATAAGCCCCCGTGCGGCTCTTATCATAATAGCCGTGGTGCCTGCGGTGTGCGAGGAAATATTCTTCAGGGGATATATACTTAACTCCTTTATCACAAAAAAGGGAAAGGCCGCCCTTGCGGTAGTTGTAAGCTCCCTTCTCTTTGCGGCAGTGCATTTTGATGCTGTGAAGCTTGTTCCCGCTTTTGTAATGGGACTTGGTATGGGCTACGTGGCGTATAAAACAGGCTCTGTACTCCTTTCTCTTATATTCCATTTTATAAATAATTCCCTTTCGGTAATTTCCTATTACAGTTCACTTAACACCGAATATGACGGTCCTGTTATGGTCATATCACGCAAGGGATATCTGTTTGCGGGTTTTGCAGTTATCTTTTTTGCTTCTATATTTGTATACTACGGTATAAAAAATATGGAACAAAAAAAGGTGCGCCGTTTTGTAAGCGTTATAGTTACCCTGGCGCTGCTTTTTGCGGCAGGTGGCTCTGCCGCCCTCGTTGCCTATGCCGAAGGTGAGCTTGTGTATAATAACACCGAGGAATTTAAGATTTATGATACCGAAACAAGCACTAAAACAATAACGATTGACCGCAATACGCAATGTATGCCAATGTGCAGCGTATATTCTGATACCACCCTTGAATGGCAGCTTGAAATAAAGGATGAAGAGGGGAAAACCCTTTCCACCCTTACAAACGAAAGTGCAAGCTACGAGGCCTTTATAATGCGCAAGGGCACGTATACCCTTACACTTGAAATAAGCTTGCCCGAGGAACAGAGGGAAAAGGTGGGCGAGGAGTACGTACGCGCCTACACAAGCGTAATGCTTTATACCATTGGCGAGCTTCAGTTTGAGGAATAAAGTGTACTATTTGTTTCTTGACATAGGGCTGTAAATCTGTTATAATTACTATATCTAAACCACATCTACTTTTATGAAAGTGAGCAGGCTATGAAAAACATGAAGAAATTAGCAATTTTAGCTGCAGCTTTGGCTGTTCTTACAGCTATCTTTTGTACGGTTGCTGTAAGTGCTGACGCTACCGAGTGGGAAAATCCCTTTACCGACGTAGCAGAAGGCGCTTGGTACTATGATGCCGTTGCGTTCTCAAACCAGAACGGTATATTTAACGGTACTACCGCAACCACATTTTCACCTACAATGGCTTTGAGCCGTGCACAGTTTGTTAAGGCTCTTACAGGTGCCCTTGGTGTTGAGGTTCCTGAATACGAAACATATTCATTTACCGACGTTGAACCCGGTTCTTGGTATGCAGATGCTGTTGAATGGGCTTACCAGAGTGAAATAGTTTCCGGTGTTGGTGAAGGGCTTTTCGGTGTAAAGAATCCTATAACCCGTCAGGATATGGTAGTTATTTTCCACCGTGTTGCTAAGGCAAACGGCTACGACACCACTGTTGCAACTACATTTAAATATGACCGTCTTGCAGATGCAGACGAAATAGGCTCTTGGGCAGAAGAGGCGCTCAAGTGGGCAATGAGTAACGGTATAGTAAGCGGTACAGGTAACGAAGGAGCATTTCCTCTTGTTTCTCCCCGCAAGACCGCTACAAGAGCAGCGGCAGCTCAGATATTCAAGGGCTTTGTTGACTATACAAACCAAACAAAGTATCCTCTTACATCCGTAACCTTTAACGGAAATCCCATTGATAACTACGTTATCGTTTATGAAAACGGTAACAGCGTTGCAAAGGATGCTGCAGGCCAGCTTCGTACCTACATCTTCCGTGCATACGGTAAGAGACTTACCGTTGTGGCAGATACTGCAGACGTTACCGATTACGAAATACTTTTGGGTAAGACCAATCGTGAGGCAAAGGGTCTTGTAACTGTTGATCGTTCAAGCGAAAACATAGAGTCCTTTGAAATCACCGTTCAGGGTAACTACGTTACCATCGCAGGTCATACCGATAACGATGACGTTGAGCCTACATACTTTGGTATGGTTGGCTTCTGTGAAGAAATTCTCGGTTACAGCTTCTACACCAAGAACGCTGACGAGTTCACCGTTTACGGTGACGTTGCAATTGAAGACGGATACGTATTTAAGGATGAGCCCCTTCTTGAGGAGCGTATCGCATACTGGTCCGGCATTAGTGATACTCTTCGTTGCGGCGAAAGAAGATACACAGGCTTCTACCACAATATCGGTGAGCTTACCGAAACAGGTGAAGCAAGCTCTGATAACCCCTGTCTTACAAGCCAGAAGAATATAGATACAGCTGTTAAGAACGTAAGAGCTCTTCTTAAGAAGACTCCTGCGGCTACCGCAGTTTGGGTTTCCCAGAACGATAGCGAAACATTCTGTAGCTGTAACGAGTGCCAGAAGGTTGTTCTTGAAGAAGGTTCAAGAGCAGGTACTGTAATTCGTTTCTGTAATGCTATTGCTGAGGCAATAGAAGCAGATTATCCCGATGTTTTCATAAGAACCTACGCTTACCACGCAACTACTATTCCTACAAAGTCAGCTCCCCACAAGAACGTAGTTATTTACTACTGTACTCTTGACAACTGCGCGAGCCACACATATAACGACCCCAACTGTTCTCTTAATATTTCTATTGAGCAGAACCTCAGCGACTGGGGTGCTATGACCACCAAGGTTTACACTTGGGACTATTCCACAAACTTCGAGTATTGTCTGTCTATATTCCCCACATTTACTACTATGAGAGTAAATAACGAGTGGTTCTATAACAACAATGTTCGCGGTCAGTTTAATAATGCGGTTTCCGGAAGCAACGTTGGTGCCTTTGGTACAATGCGTGGATACCTCCTTGCAAAGCTTTTGTGGAATCCTCTTATGAGTGATGAAGAATACAACCAGCTTATAGACGGTTACCTTGAGCACTACTACGGTGCAGGTTGGACTTACTTACGTAAGTTTATAGATAAGACCGAGGAGCTTTCCGATAAGGGACACTACGGTTACTATGCAATTCCCAACGTGATAATTTCTGATGAAGATATGCTTGCATGGAACGATACCATGAACGGTTGGTTTGATGCGGCAGAGGCTGCATGTGAAAGCAAGACCGAGCTTGACCGTGTAAAGATTGAAAGACTCTCCTTGACATTTATGTACCAGTGCGCAAGATATGAGAGAGATTACGTTTACGGCAACGCGGCTTCCCGTGCACAGTATAAGCTGGATAACACCAACTTTAACAACTCCATCGGTAGCGTAAGATGGGCAGAAAGCTCTGAACGTGCTTTCTCTGCTGAAAAGCCCCCCTACAAGTGGATTATGAACAAGGGCGACTTTGATATTTAATTTAAACTAATATAATAAAAAATAACCGTCGCATTTCGACGGTTATTTTTTAGAAACGGAAAGAAAAAATGAGAAGTATAAAAAGAACAATCGCACTGTTGCTTGTGCTTATTATTGCAGCTACGGTGATGTGTTCCTGTAATGGAAAAAAAGAAAACACCGATGCCAATAAAGGCTATACCCCCGGTTATACCCAAATAAGCGATCCCTCAAAGGCGCCCAAGCATTTTGCTGAATATATCGGTATGACTATAGAAAACGTTGAGGAAATCTGGGGCGCATCTCATAACCTTATGATGGATCCCGAAAGCGAGGAGGTTTATCTTGAGTACAACTCTCCAAGGCTCGGTTGTGCCCTTATCATAGATTGCCTGTTTGGTATTGACGATGATATATTTGAGGATGAAAATGATTACACCCTCAGATATGACGTTGTTGATGATTCGGCTGTAGTTAAGGGCCTGTGTGTTTCTTCCGAACAGGAGGCAGAGATAACCCACGAGGTTTCAACTGTTGAAACACTTGAAAGCCTTATGACAAAGCTCCCTGCAGGGCAGCAGCTTGATTCTTATGAAACTATCCCTTACCCCGTATATACTGCAACCCTTGAAGGTTTAAGATTTATATTCGTATGGGAAAGCGGGGATATATCAAGCGCCCCTGCCGATTATACTATAGTTACAGCAGAATAATAAAAGAAAAACAATCCGTTTTAACGGATTGTTTTTTTGGATATATGAATGTCTTCACATCGGGCATCTGCAGATACGGTTGTTTGCAAATGTGATTCCCGATTACGGGAGCGGCAACTTGCCGCTAATCAAATCTTCCGATAAAATCTGTGGTGGCGCAATCCTCTAAGGGGAGCTTAACGGGTCTGCCCTCTGCCGCAGATTTATATATAGCAAGCACCAGCTCAACCGCCCTCATACCGTCCTCTGCAGTAATAAAGGGGTCACGGTCTTCGTTTATGGCATCCACCATATCGTTGTAAAGTGCCTCATGGCCAAAGCCGTAAACGTTGGGGGGCGCTTCATAGGTGTTCTTCTTTACGTCATCGGGGCGTATGCTTTCATCAGCAAAGCACCATTCCTCGATTGTGTTAACAGAGTTACCACCTGCTCTTGCCCTGCCGTATTCACCAAACAGGGTAAGGGTTTCCTCAAAATCATCGGGGTAAACGTTTGTGGTACCCTCAATGGTGCCAAAACTTCCGTTTGAGAACTTAACAAGGGCTGTGCCAAAGTCCTCGGCTTCCATATAGGGGTGGTTCAAACGGGCGGTGTAACCCACAACCTCGTCAATATCATTACCCATAAGCCAACGCAACAGGTCTATATCGTGTATACACTGGTTCATAAGGGCTCCGCCATCATGTGCCCAGGTGCCGCGCCAGGTATCAAGGTCATAATAATCCTTATCGCGGTTCCATCTTATGTTTGCGCAACCGCTGAAAAGCTTTCCGAACATACCGTCGCACACGGCTCCATACATTACCTGAACGCTCTTGTTAAAGCGGTTCTGGTGGCAAGCGGCAACCTTAACGCCCTTTTCACGGGAAAGCTTTACTATCTCACGGGCGTCCTTCATAGAAAGAGCGATAGGCTTTTCTATAAGCACGTTAACTCCACGCTTTATACATTCAATCGCTATTTGGGCATGGCAACCGCTTTCGGTGGTTACGGCAACAACCTCGGGCTTAACCTCATCCAGCAGTTCTATGTAATCTGTGTAAAGGGCGGGCTTATCCCCCTCGGTTACAAGGGTGGCTCTGCCTGCGGCCTTTTCTATTATAAGGTCACAAAGGGCAACCACCTGCAGTCCTGCCTTTTGGGCCGCCTTTATATGTAATTCGGAGATGCGTCCGCATCCCACAAGTGCGTATCTCATTTGGGTGTCCTCATATAATTTGAATTCGCTTAATTTTAACATTTTAAGCCGCTTATGTCAAGCATATCCATATCACTTGGACAAAAGCAAAAAGCGAAAATTGGGTTAAAAGATTTTAAAATTACTGCTCTCTGAATACAATAGTACCCTTTTCGGCGTCCATTTCATCAACTATGGCAAGGGACTCAAGCTGGTATCCCAGATTGCGGATAACTCTGCCGCCAAACTGGAAGCCCTTTTCGATAGCTATACCAATACCTGCAACCTTTGCGCCTGCCTGCTCGGTAATAGAGATAAGACCCTGCAGGGCATAGCCGTTTGCAAGAAAATCATCAACTATAAGAACCTGATCGTCCTCGTTTAAAAACTTCTTTGAAACGATAACCTGGTTCTTGCACTTATGAGTAAAGGATTCAACCTCTGCCACGTACATTTCACCGTCAATGTTTATACTCTTGGACTTTTTAGCAAAGAGCAGAGGAACGTTGAAATG
>JAZOTL010000150.1:0-7305 GCA_045657645.1 Eubacteriales bacterium | reverse complement strand
TGCTTGCTTGCTTTACCGTAGGCCATTCCGAAACCGCATTTTCCGGTAACATACGCACCCTTTTTGAGGATGCAGGCTTTGAGGTAATGGAGATAGTCCTTTCAAAAGAGGATATCCCCCAAGAGGCCCGTGTGCTTATAGTAAACGACCCCATATATGACTTTATGGGAGTAAACGATGAGGTAAACGAGATAGCCAAGATAGATAAGTTTATGGATTCTATGGGCAATCTTATGGTGTTCTCACAGCCCTCCCGCGCTTCAAGACTTACCAATCTTAACGAATACCTTACCGAATGGGGTATAGAGTTTGCCGATGCCCAGATAAAGGACTACGAAAATTCCGTTTCGGTTGACGGTTTAAGCGTTGTATGTGATTACACAGATGACGGCTCTGCCGCATCCCTTACCTCCGCCCTGCGTGGACTTGAAAATCCCCCCAAGACCATTGCTTCAAACGCAATGCCTATAAATATTCTTTGGGAGGCACACAACGGCGTTGGGGTAAGCTCTGTACTTACAACCTCGGAGAATGCAACTGCCTACTCCGTTGAAAATTCCGCGGCTGTTGCTACAGGTGCTATGCCTGTAATGACCGTATCTATGAAAACTACGGTAGCCGAGAACAACGAAAAATATTATAACTACGTGCTTGCCTGCGGTACCTCAAGCTTCCTTGATGATACCTACCTTAACGGCAACACCTACGGTAATACCGACGTTATGTTTGAGGTTATGCGCGCCTTTGGTAAAGAGGTAGTGCCCGTTGACCTTGATTTTAAGGTGTTTGACGATCAGAGCCTTGACGTTACCTTATCTCAGGCCAATGCCTGGACAGTTGTAAATACCCTCCTTATGCCTGCAGTTATTCTGGCAATAGGACTTTCGGTATGGGCAAGGAGACGCCACAAATGATTAAAAAGCAGATAACGATAATTGCAATATGCCTTGCAGTGTGTATAGCTTTAGGGGTTGTATATGCAATTTGGCTTGCCCCCAGCCCCGCAAAAGAGCCTGCAGGTGATCAATCCTCCAATACTATCTTCCCCATGATATTAAAGCAGAATATCAAGGAGATAAAGATACACAACGAAACGGGGGATTACGGCTTTTACCAGGAAAAGGGCGAGTTTTATATTACAGGCTACGAGGGAACTCCCTATGAGTCCTCTTATTTTACCATGCTTGTGTCTGCGGTAAGGGACACAAGGTATCGTAGTGTTGTAACAGACAATCCCGAAAATCTTGCCCAGTACGGACTTGATAAATTAGCTGATCCGGATTATTTTGAAATAACCGATATAAGCGGAAACAGCTATAAGGTATACGTAGGGGACCGTGCGCCTACAGGGGATGGTTATTATGCTATGCTTGAAACCAAGCCCACAGTATATATGCTTGATACCTCTCTTGAATATACCAAGCGCTCTATTGAAAGCTACGTAACACCTATCTTTTCCTTCCCTATGAATGAAAAGGACTATTTCTACGCAGAAAAGTTTACTTTAAGCGTAGAGGGTGAGCCTTATATAAGCGTTGGCTTTATGGATGAACAAAAGCGCAGTGCCACCGCATCTACCACCTATTATGAGATGCTTGTGCCTGCAAACTACGTTCCTTCTTCATCTAACTATGACCATATTCTCCAAGCATTTACCGAACCAAACGGTATTGAAACCGTAGCCTTTGGTAACGTGGCAAAGGATACTATGGATAAGGCGATACTTGCAGAGTACGGACTTGATAAACCTAAATATGAAATTTACTACCGCTATTCGGGGCTTGATAATTACATTTACGTAAGCGAGCAAAACGAGGACGGCAGTTATTACGCATATTCACCTATGTTTAATATCATATCAAAGGTGTCTGCCGAAAAGTTTGATTTTCTTTCCTGGCGTTTTATAGACTTTATTGACAAGCCTATGTTCCAGAAGAATATCAACGATATGAAAACCATAACAATAGAAGCTCCCGATTTTAGAGAAAGCTACACCATAGCAGGGGCGGATAAAGAGCTTGGCGTAGTTCCGGGCATCAGCGGTATACCCTTTGATGCAACCGAGCTTGAAAGCTTTAAACAGCTTTATATTAAGCTTCTTTCCCTTTCACTTGAGGATTATGCCGAAACCACCGAGGGTGGAGAATGGATAATGAGTTTTACAGCACTTACCCGTAACGGTATAGAGTATAAATACGATTTTTACGCATATTCCACCAGAAGATGCTACTTTACCATAAACGGTGAGGGAGAGTTCTACGTTCTGCGTGACCGTGCGGAAAAGATAGTTGAGGACGCAAAGCTGCTTATGAGCGGAGGAGTTATCACAAATGAAGTTAGCTAAATATACGGCTTTTATCCTTGCCCTTGTAATGCTTTGTGCTACCCTTACCTCTTGTAAAAAAGAGGTGGGCGCAGGCTCTGAAAATACCGAGACACTTATAACGGTAGGTTCCTATAAAGTCACTTATGACGAGTACGCTTATTTCTATAAGAACTATAAGGCAGAGCTGCCTTCGGCAAGTGATACAGAGCTTAAGGAAAGGGTGCTCGAAACCCTGAAGAGCAACCGTGCCATTGAGATCCTGTGTGAAAAATACGACGTTAAGTTTACCGCCCAGCAGGAGGAAAAGTTTAACGAGTATTTCCAAAGTATTATAGACGAGCAGGGCGGAAGGGAAGGTTATGAAAAATTCCTTTCCGAAAACAACCTTACGGGGGACGTGTTCAGGCACGTGTACCGCGTTCAGCTCCTTGAACAGGAGTTAAGAGCCTATATGACGGCAGAGTCTGCAGGGATAATAAAATCCGATGATGCTACCTTTGAGGCAGACCTTGAAAAGAACTTTTATGCCGCAAAGCAGATACTTATAAGAAACGATAAGGGCGATTCAAAGGAGAAAAACGCAGAGCTTGCACAAAATATCCTTGCAAGGCTGAATGCGGGAGAGGAATTTGACACTCTTATGGACGAGTTTTCTGAGGATAGCGTTAACAGTAAGGAGGGTTACTACTTTACCCACGGTCAGCTGTTGCCTTCCTTTGAAGAGCTTGTGAAGAACACCCCGGTGGATGCCCTTGGCGCTGTGGTTGCCGAAAGCGAGGTAGGCTACCATATCATATACAGGCTGCCCCTTTCCCAAGAGTATATAGAAAAGCATTACGAGGATCTGCGAGAGTGCTATCTTGCAAGATGCTTTAATGAGATAAGAGAGAAAGAAGCGGCTACCCTTGAAATAAAAGAGGCAAAGGCGCTTGAAAGTGCTGATTTTACAAAATGAAAACACTTTATATTTCCGATCTTGACGGAACTCTGCTTAACAGTAAGGCAGAGCTTAGTGAAAATTCTAAAAACATAATAAACGCCCTTACCCGTAAGGGTGTTTGTTTTACCGTTGCCACCGCCCGCACCTACGCTACCGCCCGTTTTATACTTGATGGGCTTGAATTAAACGTGCCGGCAGTGCTTATGAACGGGGTATGCACCTTTGATTTTGATAAAAAGGAGTATACAAGCTGTAGGTATATCGGCGGCGAATCGGTGGATAGATTTGTTTCCACCGTTGGCCGTGACGGTGCCGTTTCTCCCTTTATTTTCACCATAAAGGATAATCAACTTAGTGCATATCATAATAATCTTAATTCCCGTTTCGGCCGTTCCTTTATGGAGGAGCGCAGGGAAAAGTATAATAAGCGCTTCTTTGGTCTTCCCGATTGGCAGGGCATTGATAAGGAGCACGCGGTGTACTTTACCGTATTTGATGAACTCCACCGGCTTGAAGGGCATTACAAAACGTTATCAGAGGATAAGAATCTCTATATAGCCTTCTACCGTGATACATATTCCAATGGGACCTACTATCTTGAATGCTGCTCAAAGCTTGCTTCAAAGGCAGGGGGCATAAGGTATCTAAAAAAGCAGTTCGGCTTTGACCGTGTGGTGTGCTTTGGTGATAATACAAACGACCTGCCTATGTTTAGTGAAAGCGATGAGATATACGTTCCCTCAAACGCCCATGACGAAATTAAGGCTTACGCTACGGCTATTATCCCTTCAAACGATGAAGACGGGGTTGCCAAAAAGCTGATGGAGCTTGAAGGGTTATGAAGTACACGTATATAATATGGGATTTTAACGGAACCTTGCTTAATGACGTTGAAACAGGTATTAAAAACGTTAATACCCTGCTTGCAAGGCGGGGTAAACCCTTGGTAGACGGGGTTGAAAGCTACAGGAACGCCTTTACCTTTCCCATAACAAGTTATTACGAAAACGTAGGCTTTGACCTGACGCAGGAATCCTTTGATGATATTGCAGTAGAGTGGATAGCCATAAATCAAGAGAATATAAAAAAAGCACCCCTGTATAAGGATGCTTTGTATGCTCTTGAATTCTTTAAAAATAAAAATATCCCCCAAAGTATTCTTTCCGCAACAGAGCGTACTCTTCTTTGCGGGCATATAGAGGATCTGGGCATTACCTCGTATTTTGATGAGATAATGGGCCTTGATAATATAAAGGCGGAAAGCAAGGCAGGCATTGCCCTTGATTGGAAAAACCGCCACCCCAATGAAGTACCACTTTTTATAGGAGATACCCTCCACGATGCAAGCGTGGCGCAGGTTATAGGATGTGATTGCGTGCTTGTGGCAACAGGGCACCAAACAAAAAAGACCCTTGAGAGCTCAGGTCTTTTGGTTTATGATAGCCTTAGTGAGGCAATAAATAAAGGACTTTCCCTTTGAGAAAGTCCCTTTGGATTATTTGTGGAATAGCTTTTTGGTAGTGTATACAGGCTCGCTGGTAAGGTTGATGCCAAGCTTGCGGTATATATCTTCATCTACCTGGGCAAGTATAACCGTTGAATGTGCCTCGCAACCGCTAAGGTACTTTAAGTTATCGTAGGCTATGCGGGCATATTCGTTCATAGTAGCGGAAATTGAAAGTGCTATAAGGGTTTCGTCCGAATGGAGCCTTGGGTTATGATTGCCAAGGGTCTTTATCTTAAGCTCTTGAACGGGCTCGATAATAGCAGGGTCTATAAGATTTACCTCTTTATCAATGCCGCTGTACACTTTAATCGCGTTAAGCAGAGCAGCGGAAGCAGCACCCAAAAGATTTGTGGTCTTGCCTGTTACTATTCTTCCGTCGGGAAGCTCTATTGCAACCGCAGGCTGACCATCTGTTGTCTCTGAGCGTTCTACCGAAGCGGAAACAACAGGTCTGTTCTCCTCGGTTATATGGGCCTGTCGCATAAGGCTTTCAACCTTTTGTACCGCAGTATCGGTGCAAAGTCCCTTTTTGCGCTGGCACAGGGTTTTGAAGTATCTTCTGATTATTTCGGTGTTAGAGGCCTTTCTTGTTGCCTCGTCATCTATAATGCAGAAGCCCGCCATATTAACACCCATATCCGTGGGTGATTTGTAGGGGCTTTCACCTGCAATCTTTTCAAAAATAGCATTAAGAACGGGGAAAACCTCAACGTCACGGTTGTAGTTTACGGTGGTTACACCGTAAGCATCAAGGTGATAGGGGTCTATCATATTCATATCATCAAGGTCAGCGGTTGCCGCCTCGTATGCAAGGTTAACGGGATGGTTCAAGGGCAGGTTCCAAACAGGGAAGGTCTCAAACTTTGCATAGCCTGCGTTTACCCCTCTTTTATGCTCGTGGTAAAGCTGTGAAAGGCAGGTTGCCATCTTGCCGCTGCCGGGTCCGGGGGCGGTAACTACCACAAGGGGTCTTTCGGTTTCGATAAATTCGTTTTTACCAAAGCCATCCTCGCTGACAATATGGCGAACGTCATAGGGGTAGCCCTCAATAGGATAGTGTATAAACACCTTAACGCCAAAGGATTCAAGCTTCTTTTTGAAGTTTGTTGCTCCTGCCTGACCCTTGTACTGGGCAATGCATACGCTGCCTACAAAAAGTCCGCAGGCACGGAAGGCGTCTATAAGGCGGAGTACGTCAACGTCATAGGTTATGCCTATATCTCCTCTTACCTTATTGTTTTCAATATGGTCAGAGTTGATAACTATAACTATTTCGGCCTTATCCTTCATATTAAGCAGCATCTGAAGCTTGCTGTCAGGCTCAAAGCCGGGAAGAACTCTTGAGGCGTGGAAATCGTCAAAAAGCTTGCCACCAAATTCAAGGTAAAGCTTTCCTCCAAACTTTCCTATTCTTTTGCCTATTTCTTCCGATTGGCGCTTGATATAAGCGTCATTATCAAAACCACGAACGAACATTTTTATCTCCAAAAAAATTAAATCAATACAAAAATTTTAGCATATAAAAATATAAAAGTCAATACCCGAAGAGTGTTGGATACTCTGGGTATAAGAGGATTAAAATGAAAACTTATCAATTTATAGCAACCTGTCTTTTCGGGCTGGAAAAACTGTTGGGCGAGGAAATAGACGCCCTTGGCTACAAGCGAATAGAAACAATAGACGGCCGTGTTACCTTTGAGGGTGATATTTCCGCCGTTGCCCGTTGTAATATCAATCTCCGTGTGGCAGAGAGGGTGTATATTAAGGTTGGCAGCTTTGATGCCCCTACCTTTGATGCTCTTTTTGAGGGTACAAAGGCACTTTGTTGGGACGAATGGATACTTGAGGATGATATGTTCCCCGTTACCGGCCATAGTGTAAAAAGCAACCTTACAAGTATTCCCGATTGCCAAAGGATAGTTAAAAAGGCTATTGTGGACTCCTTGGGAAAGGTTTACGGTATTTCTCAATTTTCCGAAGAGGGAGCAAAGGTAAGGGTGGAGTTTTTTATCCTTAATAACGTTGCCACCCTTATGATAGATACAAGCGGTGAGCCCCTTTTCAAGCGCGGCTACCGTACCGAGGCAGGGGCAGCACCCCTGCGCGAGACCCTTGCCTGCGCTCTTGTAAAGCTTTCAAGACCCAGAGAAAACGTCGTTACCTGGGACCCCTTCTGCGGTTCGGGAACCATACCTATTGAGGCGGCAATGCTTATGACTAACACCGCACCCGGTATAAATCGCAGCTTTGCCGCAGAGGATTTTTACACCCTGCCCTATGATATATGGGAAAAGGCAAGACAGGAAGCGCGGGATAACGTAAAGGATACCGATTTTCGTGCCTATGGAAGCGATATAGACCCAAAGGTGCTTGAAGTGGCAAAGGGGAATATCAAACGCAGCGGTATGGATAAATATATAAAGACCTTCTGCCGCGATGCCTGCAATATAACAAGAGGGGATCTGCGCGGTACACTTGTATGTAACCCGCCATACGGTGAACGCCTTATGGACAAGCGCTCCTGTGAAGAGC
>JAZOTL010000149.1:0-3052 GCA_045657645.1 Eubacteriales bacterium | reverse complement strand
GATATTGACGAGCCAAAGGATATAGAGCTTTCGGGTAATATAGAGATAAATAATATCTCCTTTGGATATGAGGACAGCCGTAACGTTTTAAAAAAGGTAAGCCTTTCAATCAAGCAGGGTGAAATGATTGGTATAGTAGGCCGTTCAGGTGTTGGAAAATCAACGCTTATCAACCTTATTATGCGCCTGTATGATGCAGATGAAGGCGAAATACTCTTTGACGGGGTAAACATACGGGAAATATCCCAGGAAACCCTGCGTCGTCAAATGGGTGTTGTACTGCAGGAAACAATGCTCTTTTCGGGAAGCCTTTATCAGAATATAGCATACGGAAAACCGGGTGCAACAAACGAAGAGATAGTCAACGCAGCAAAGCTGGCAGGTGTACATCAGTTTGCCGTAAAGCTGCCTGACGGATATAACACAATCGTTGGTGAAAAGGGCTATACCCTTTCGGGCGGTGAAAGACAGCGTGTAGCTATCGCCCGTGCCCTTTTGCACGACCCAAAGATTCTTATTCTTGACGAAGCAACCTCATCTCTTGATACCGAAACCGAAAAGGAAATACAGGAAGCATTGCTTCGCCTTTCACAGGGGCGCACAACAATCGCTATAGCACACCGCCTATCCACCCTGAGAAACGCCACAAGGCTCGTGGTGCTCGATTGCGGTACTGTAGCAGAAGTAGGTACCCATAAAGAACTTATGGCTAAAAAGGGCCTTTATTTCGATCTGGTGATGGCTCAACGACAAATGTCTAAAATGGCAAACAAATAAAAAATTATACGTAATAAAAAACGACAATCTTATCAAAAGATTGTCGTTTCTTTTTGGTGCGGATGAAGGGACTTGAACCCACACGGTATTGCTACCACTAGAACCTGAATCTAGCGCGTCTGCCGATTCCGCCACATCCGCATATTTACTTAAGCCGATAGACCAGCTTAAGTATTATACAACAATTTAGGGGCTGTGTCAACCACAATTTTTAAAAATCTTCAATTCAACCAAACAGCATAGGTGAAAGATGCGGCTTTGAGTCATTATCGCTTATTTTGCGTGCAGGCACACCCGCCCAGGTGGTACCCTGCTCTTCTATACTCTTTACCACAACACTGCCTGCGCCGATAGCAACGTTATCTGCAATAGTTATATCACCGATTATTCTAGTGCCGGAACCTATAAGTACGTTGTTGCCGATACGTGGAGCCTTATCACTGCCGCCGGTAGCGCCTATAGTAACACTTTCGTGTATTCTGCAGTTCTCTCCTACCACCGCTGCTGAATTTACGCACAAAGCGCCGTAATGGGCGATAGAAAGACCCTTGCCGAAAACGTTATAGGGTATGGAAAAGCCAAGCTTTACCGAAAGAGAGTGATATCTGAATTTATAAAAAATAAACAAGGGAAGATAAAGCTTACTTTTTTTACGCATAGAATCGTAAAAATCAAGCTTTCTCATTGCAACGATGAACTTCCATATCTCGTCACCGAAAAGCTTTGTTTTAACGGTCTTTCTGCGGTTTGCAAGACTGTCGCGATACAGATATTCCTGTAATTCCTGTTTTGAGTTTATCATAGCTCCTCCAAATACGTTTATACGCAGATTATATCACAAAACAGAAAAAAAGACAAGCATCCGCTTGCCTTTTAAATTCTATTTAAAAGCAACAGGCTCTGTTTTGGGAGTCTGAAAAGCTGTACCGCTTGGTTCAGACATAGAAAAGTACAATCTTGCGGCTTTAGTTGTTCCGTAATCTTCGTTAGAGCCTGAATTTTGAACCTCATTAAAGGCGTCACGGAAAAGCTGATTATGTGCCTCTTCCCTTTCCAAAAGAAAGTCTATGGTTTCCCTCACCTTTTTATCGTTTATCTGCCTGTGCAGATATTCATATACCACCTTTGCTCTTTGCTCCGAGGCAATGTTACTGAGAAGGTCGGCACAAAGGTCCCCTGTAACGGTAACATAATCGGCCGTCCAGGAATAACCTGAGGAATTCATAAGCGCGGGACTTAGGCCCATCTGTACCTGTGTTTGTATTTCACCCACGCCAACCCTGTCATAATCAACGTCATGGCCGTTGAGCAGGTTTATAGTTTGGGCTACCATTTCCATATGCCCCAATTCCTCTGCCGCAATATCAAGAAACAGATCCTTTATCTTTTGATTTTTGATACGAAAACTCTGGGACATATATTGCATTGCCGCTTTTAATTCTCCGTTACCGCCCCCAAGCTGTTCCTGCAAAAGAACGGCGTATTGAGGATTTGCCCTTTCAATGGCTACAGGGTGAAATAATTGTTTTTCGTGTTTAAACATACCACACACTCCTTTTTGTTTATTGTTACCTTAACTATATGAATTTAAACACGACACTCTTGTCTTTTGTTTTAATTGGAAATACTGTACAGTAAGATGGCCGCCCTTGAAACAAAGGACAGGGATTACGCAATGCGAGAGCTTGTGGCGGATGCAATGGAGAGTCTGTTTCTTGACAGTCAGTCGATAGAAAAGCTGGCTATGCTGAAAAACAAGGATAAGGGTCTTTTCAATAAAATAAAAAATCACCTTCGGGACCTTATAAATAAGGTACGAGGTGAGTATAAGGAAAAGGGATATAAGCCGTATAGCCCGGAAGGACGAGCTCTGCTTAAGATGGAGGACGTGCTGCAGGACTTCCACAGGCTGTTTGAGGAAGCTATAGTAGAGGCGGCGAAGAATTATCAAGGAACTGAAGTCGGTGAAGCTGAAAGCGGTTCGGAGGTAATGAGGCAGGCGAAGAAGAACGACAGATATGCGGAATATGATAAGCCCATTACGATATCTGACGTGGAAATACTTCGCAGTATAGGCAGAAAGAGCATCAACGAGTTTACAAGCGAGGACATTCAGAAGGCTCAGAAGTGGGCTTATAAGTTCTATAAAACCGATAAGCTGGGTGTGAAGTCACCTTTTTTCCGTGCTTGGTTTGGCGATTGGAGGGCATATGACGATAAGACAAAAATCAAGTATATTCCTCTTAACACAGAAAAAATAGAAGCCAAAGGTGTT
>JAZOTL010000148.1:0-4425 GCA_045657645.1 Eubacteriales bacterium | reverse complement strand
CCTTGTGGGGTTGCCCCCAAACGGTTTTCAAGACCGCCTCGTTATGACCACTTCGATACCTCTCCGTAGCGACTATGATATAATATCACAATTTTAAGGATTTGTCAATAACAAAAGATAAATAAAAGACCGCAAAAGCGGTCTTTTATTTTAATGTATTTACATTTTTACGGCATATTTCTATCTCTTCAAGTGTAGGAATTGCAGGTGCGGCACCGGTTTTAGTTGTGGTAAGAGAACCGGAAGCATTTGCAAAATCAAGTATATCGTCAAGCTCTGCAGGTATAAGCTCTGCAAGCTCAGAAGTGTTCATATCCTTAATTCTGTACAGAATTGCGCCGAGAAAAGCATCGCCTGCCCCTGTTGTATCAATCGTTTTTACATCGTAGGTATAAAGGCGGTTTTCACCTTTAGAATTACGATAGTAGGAACCTTTTGCCCCAAGAGATATAAACACAAGAGAAGCTCCCATAGAGAGTAATTTTTCAGCACCAGATGAAAGATCGGTTTCTCCGGTAATAAGTTCAAGCTCTTCTTCCGAAACCTTAATTACGTCTGCAAGATAAGCGGCATCGCGCATAACCTGTACTGCTGTATCAACGTCATTCCACAAAAGAGGTCTATAGTTAGGGTCGTAGGAAATCAGCGCACCACAGCTTTTTGCATATTTTGCAGCTTCAAGTGTAGCAGTCCTTGCAGGGTCGCTTGTTAATGAAACTGAACCAAAATGGAATATTTTTGTGTTAGCAAGCTTGTCCTTATCAACCTCTTCGTAAGTCAGCATCACATCCGCTCCCGGCTTTCTGTAAAAGCTGAAGGAACGGTCGCCTTTATCATCTAAAGTAACAAAAGCAAGGGTTGTGGGAATATCATTATCGGTGCAAAGATTTGTAATATCTATATCAAGGTCTTTAAGAGTATTCTTTAAGAAATCACCAAATGAATCCTTGCCAACCTTTCCAATAAAAGCTGTACTGCCGCCGAATTTATTTACTGCAGCAAGTACGTTTGCAGGTGCACCGCCGGGATTACACTCAAAAAGCGACATACCTTTTTCGCTTTTACCGTAAGGGGTCATATCACAAAGAACTTCGCCAACGGTTACAACGTCAAATTTGCTCATAATTATATACCGAGAAGAGCTGCACCAATGATTCCTGCATCGTTACCAAGCTCTGCAATCTTAACAACGGTCTTATCATCGTGAGAGGATGAACCATACTGATCACGGTCAATTATCTCCTTGAGGGGGGTGAGGAGATAATCACCCTCGCCACAAACACCACCGCCGATACAGAACACCTGAGGCTGGAATACATTAACTATATTAACCATACCGCAAGCAAGGTAGCTGATGTATTCTTCTACAACCTCAAGACCTGCTTTATCCCCTGCCCTTGCGGCCTGGAATGCAGTTCTTCCGCTAACCTTACCGTTATTTTCCTCAACAAGCTTGTGCATCATTGTGTCCTTTGTTACGGCAAGCTTATCCTTTGTCATATTGATAAGTCCTGTAGCGGAGCTATATGCCTCCCAACAGCCCTTTCTGCCGCATGTACAAGGCTTACCGTTGTGCTCTATTACCATATGACCTATTTCGGCACCGCAGTAATTAAAGCCTGAATAAAGCTTACCGCCTATTACTATACCGCCACCAAGACCGGTACCAAGGGTTATCATTACAACGTCATCGCATCCCTTGCCTGCACCTGCTTTAGCTTCAGCAAGCGCAGCAGCGTTAGCGTCATTTTCAAGATAAACCTTCTTTACAGGTATAAGGGACATAAGCTTCTCGGCAATAGGATAGTGGAACATCTTTATATTATTGCAATACTTAACAACGCCGTTCACAGGATCAACCGAACCGGGTGCAGCAATACCTGCATATGCGATATCATCAAAGGAAATGCCTGCTTTTTCCACAAGTTCTGCAGCAAGCTTAGCCATATCAGCAATTATTTCATCGCTGGGTCTGCCTGCATTTGTAGGCACCTTACCCTTTACTACGATATTAAAATTTTCATCAACGATGCCTATAGCGATATTGGTACCGCCAAGGTCAACACCTATGTAATACATAATGTATCCTCCATAATCAAATGTACAAATAAAGTATACCATATAAGTTTAAAAATGTAAACATTTTTATGATAAACATCTTGTATTATCATAATTAAAGTGGTATAATTTTCTTGTATTTTTTTATCTGATTGTGAGGAAAAACAATGAAATGTATCAAAGGCGGTAAAGTTATAACACCTTGTGCCGTATTAGAGGGCAAGGCTGTACTTTACGACGAAAAGATAGTCGATATAATCGACGAATCAAAAATTCCTTCAGACGTAGAAATAATCAACGCTGACGGAATGTATGTTGCCCCCGGACTTGTGGACGTGCATATACACGGTTATCTTAACGAGGATGCTTCGGACGGTATAGAAGAGGGCCTTCGTAAGATGGCGATGGGTGTTGTTGAAAACGGTGTTACCACTTTCCTTCCCACCACAATGACCGTTTCTATGGATGAAATAAACACCGCACTTGATATAGCGCGCTCTTTAAAGGAAGAAAGCAAGGAATGGAATGGCGCTTATATTGCCGGTGTAAACACAGAAGGACCTTTCATCAATCCTTCTAAAAAAGGTGCACAGGCAGAAGAGCATATTCTTGCCCCCGATGCTGATTTTATTATAAATAACAAGGACATAATCAAGTTGTGTACAATAGCCCCCGAAATGGAAGGCGGCTATGATGCTATTAAAAAGATTCGCGAGAATTCCGACGTAAGAGTTTCTGTCGGTCACACAGATGCCACCTACGAACAGGCTGTACAGGCATTTGAGTGCGGAGCTGATCACGTTACCCACCTCTTCAATGCACAAACACCTCTTCATCATCGCAAGCCCGGTGTTGTTGGCGCAGGTATGGCAAAAGACGTATACGTTGAGCTTATTGCAGATACCTTCCACGTACACCAAGGTATTTTTGAAATGCTTGCTAAGCTTAAGGGCGATAAGCTGGTTCTTATAACCGACTGTACAAGGGCAGGCGGTATGCCTGACGGTGAATATTCCCTTGGTGGTCAAAAGACCTTTGTTAAGGGCATTCAATGCTTACTGGAAGACGGTACTATTGCAGGAAGCGTTTTGCGTTTAAACGATGCAGTTAAGAATTTCATCAACAATACTTCCCTTCCCATATATGAAATTGTAAACGCCGCTTCTCTTAACCCTGCAAATTCTATCGGAATGGGCGAAACTAAGGGCTCTATAGAGATTGGCAAGGATGCTGATATGATTATTGCTGATAGCAATTTTGATATAAAGAAAACAATAATCAAAGGAGATGTTAGATATGAAGCTTAAAATAGAAGCTACACTTGATAAAGGCTTTATGCCTATGGCATTAGTATATAAGGAGTTTACCGAAGCTGCAAAAGCTGCAGGTGGCAAAAAGCTTGTTATTGGTATTGAACGTAACAAAGGATACGTTTCTGCATTCGAAACTGTTGTTTATCCCGATGGTACCGGTCATGATGAAGAAAACTACCAGTTTGTAGAAAGACTCGTTAAGTCCCTTCTTTGGATCCGCGGTGGTCATAAAATAATCATTGCAGGCTCCGACGTGATTGCCGAGAGAATTGCAAAAGACTATAGCGCAGACGGTGCTCGCGCTTTTGACTGGGACTTTATGGGTGGCGTATACGAAACCACAGTTACAGTTGAGGCAAGAAGCATTGAAAATGCGCCTGTTAACTCTGAAAGCGCTACACCTGTTGGCCGTCACCTTGACGGTTGCCGTATCGGTTTTGATGCGGGAGGAAGCGACAGAAAGGTTTCTGCAGTTATAAACGGCGAAAGCGTTTACAGCGAAGAGGTTGTTTGGTTCCCTAAAACAAATTCCGATCCCAACTATCACTACGAAGGTATTCTTAACGCAATGAAGACCGCAGCATCCCATATGCCCAGAGTTGATGCTATCGGTGTTTCTTCTGCAGGTGTATACGTTGATAACAGAATAATGGTTGCATCCCTTTTCCTTAAGGTTCCTAAGGATCAGTTTGATGCTAAGTGTAAGAATATGTATATAGACGTAGCAAAGGAATTTGGTGATGTTCCGCTGGAAGTTGCAAACGACGGTGACGTTACTGCCCTTGCAGGCGCTATGGATCTTAACGATAATAACGTTCTTGGTATTGCAATGGGTACAAGTGAAGCAGGCGGATACGTAGACGGCGCAGGCAATATTACAGGCTGGCTCAACGAGCTTGCTTTCGTTCCCTGTGATTACAATAAGGACGCTATGGTTGATGAATGGTCCGGTGATTACGGTTGCGGCGTTAAGTACTTCTCCCAGGATGCGGTTATAAAGCTTGCTCCTGCAGCAGGTATCGAGCTTGACGAAAACCTCTCCCCTGCTGAAAAG
>JAZOTL010000147.1:0-2088 GCA_045657645.1 Eubacteriales bacterium | reverse complement strand
GATATAAGAGAAGGTCTTATCCTCGCTGGAAGCTACTGCGCGGCATTCGCCGTAACGGGCACCTTCTTTGTATGCCTTCTTGGCCCACTGGCCGGTGATAACGTAGTCAGCCTTACCGTTTTTGGTCATCAAGTTGAGGGGAATCATGGCAAACTGGCTAGAAGCACCACCCTGCAGGAAAAGAACTTTATAATTGTCGGGAATGGAAAGTACCTTACGGAGCAAACTTTCCGCCGACTCAATGATAGCGCCGTACTCCTTGGAACGATGGCTCATCTCCATAACAGACATACCGCTGTCCTTATAGCAAATTAAATCGTTCTGTGCGGACTCAAGAACTTCCATAGGAAGCATGGAGGGTCCTGCAGAAAAGTTATAAACTCTTTTCATTTTATATTCTCCTCAAAATAAATTCTATTTAATTATCATATCCTCAGCCTTACGCTTTGGAACGTGATGAATATTCTTTTCGTCCCTGTAATAGTATACCTGATCGGTAACGTCTTCAAGAACGGGTTGTTCTGTTGGATAGCCAAGAGCAATCACAAGGTTGGGCTTTATATTTGCAGGTAAGGAAAAATAGTCGCTGTATCCTTCCTTATCAAAACTGCCAATCATACATGCACCGATCCCTTTTTCACATGCAAGCATACATATAGTCCACGCAACTATCCCTACGTCACGCAAGAAAAGTTGCATATTATCGGATATATCAGTGTCAAGGCACACGGTTATGTATGCCGCAGGAGCATCCTTACCCTTGGGACCGTCATAATCTTTTAACCTTGCGGCCCAACGGGTCATAGGAAGCACGGCATCACAATCTTCAAACGAGGAAACAATATGATACTTCAAGGGCTGAAGATTCATACTTGAAGCTGTAAACCTAACATCTTCAATAAAGTTGTTAAGTAAAGCCGCATCTATCCTCTTTGTATTGTCAAAAGAGCGTATACTGCGTGTATTGCGGATAAGCTCGGCTAACATCAGATAACAAAGTGAACGGGAATACCGTTTTCGTATTTAATTTCAGGTTCACCAAAGGTGAGCGGTGCGATGTATTTTAAGCACTCATCAGTAACGTTGTTACCAATATCGTTAATAAACTCACGGGGTACGCTGCGAACCTGATTTGCAATTTTGGAAATTTCCTCGCTTGCAATCTCAATAACGTAGGGCTCTGTGGACTTGCGAACATAATTCATCATAGCACCTGTAGTTCCCTTTGCAGCATTTTCAACCGCAGCACAACCAACTGCAACAGATTCATCAAGGTCTGTCTTGCTTGCACAGTGGGAAGCGCATCTCTGAAGGATGTTAAGTTCAACGGAACGAACCTTACAGCCTATTCTATCCTTAACAGCAAGCTCAAGTGCCTTACCTGTTCCGGAAAGGTACTTATGACCAAATGCGTCGGTAGCACCGCTCTGTGCGGATTCACCAACGTATGTGCCATCAGCAAAACGTGCGCCCTCAGAAACTGCAACTACAACGTTGGGGTGTTTTTCAAAAGCAGCGTTGATAGAAGAAATAAATTCATCCATATCAAAGTTAACTTCGGGCAGATACACAAGATCAGGAGCAACGTCAGTATAAAGTCTGGGGAGGGCTGCAGCGGCGGTAAGCCAACCGGCATCACGACCCATAATTTCAACTATTGTAACAGCCTTAACCTTATATACAGCTGTATCGCGGATAATTTCCTGCATGGAAGCTGCAATATATTTTGCAGCAGAGCCAAAACCTGGTGTATGGTCTGTACCGCAAAGGTCATTATCTATAGTCTTGGGAACACCCATAACTCTCATTTCATAATCTATGGTATTGCAATAAGCTGAAAGCTTTGCAACGGTATCCATAGAATCGTTACCGCCGATATAGAAGAAATATCTTATATCGTTAGCACGGAAGAAGTCGATAAGCTGTTCGTAAACTTCAGGCTTATCCTCCATCTTAGGCAGCTTAAGACGGCAAGAGCCGAGAGCTGCAGCGGGGGTATGGCAAAGAAGTTCAAGATCTGCATCAGATTTGATTTTTTCATTAAGGTTACAAACAGTTCCCTTAAGTATGCCTTCAACGCCGTTGAGG
>JAZOTL010000146.1:0-8981 GCA_045657645.1 Eubacteriales bacterium | reverse complement strand
GAGAACGTACTTAATAAGTAAGCAATAAAAAATCCGTCAAATATTTTTGACGGATTTTTTTATTAATTTAAGTAATAGCGTATTTACGAAATACTGTTCAGATAAACTGTATCCATATTCTTTATCAATACTGCAGCACTTGTACGGGTAGCGGTGCGTTTAGGTTCTATCTTTCCTAAATCCGTTCCCGAAATTATGCCTCTTGTTTGACAGTAGAATACAGCATCCTTTGCCCAATCGCCAATATCAGATTCGTCCTTAAATTCTTTTTTAGCGTATATTTCCTCGGGCTCCACACCTTTGTATTCAAGATAATTCTTGATAAGGGTGCATATTCCTTGGCGGGTTATATGGTTGTTGGGGGCAAATGTGTTGCCGCCTATGCCTGCAACTATGCCGTTTTCTGCTGCCCAAGCAACATATGGGGCGTACCATATATCTGCCGATACATCTGTAAAATCGGATTTGGTATATTTACTTGTATCTATACCTGCGTGTTTCCCTATCACCGTTACAAACATTGCGCGGGTCATAGACATATCTGTACCGAATTTGTAGCTGCCTATACCTGACATATATCCGCGGTCGGTACAGTAAAGCACTGCATCATAATACCAAGATGGGTATTCAACGTCTGTATAATCGAGTGCTACGTTAAAGGTACACATTTCTCTGTTGGAATAGAGAAGGGTAAGGGTGGTACTGCCTATTGTTCCTTTTACATATCCCTTAACCATATTGTTATGTAAGGGGAGATATGCACTACCGTGGGGGCAGGTGGTTTTCACCGTGAGGCCCCAGCTTGAAGGGTTAGTGCCTGCGGGAACGTGTATATCACCGCAACCTTTTACTACCTGTGCTTCTGTTACATAGTTGCAGGATAGGGTTATAAGGGAATAACAGTTTTTGTTTACCGATAAACCTTTTGTATAACCTATACCGATATGGCTTACTTTATCCGAAAGCAGTTTTTCTTTGTTTTCGCTTGATGCCATAAGAGCATCAAAAAAGGCTTTTGGCGTAGAGTAATTAGCACCTATACATTCTTCAGAATTGGTGTCATATATAAGACCGGTAGCTTCTATAGCGGTATACCAAGGGGTGCCATCGGGTCTGTAGTGTGAAAGGGAATCCGAAAGCTCTGCCGATCTTGTTTGCGCTGCATTATCAAGTAAGGGCAGCTGGGTAAGGGGGGCAAGGCCCAGTTCAAACCTTTTGTTATTTATTAGTTCAAGCAGGGGGTGGGTAAGTGGTTTTTCTTCTGTAGCAGATGCGGAAAACGACATACCGAAAAGAGATAAAGATAATATAATAACTAAAACAAGGGATATGCTTCTTTTCATCCTACTCCTCCTCAAAATTTTAATCACATCTTTTATATTCTACATTATTTGAGCTCAAAAGTCAATAAACTTGTTTTTCCTTGTTGAAATATAAAGCGGTGTATGATAAAATAAAACTATCTGTTGAAAGGAACTGAAATTATGGAAAACACAACGGCATTTTATTGCGCGGATATACTTTTACCTAAAAAAGGACAGGAAAAATGGTCTGTTGTAGCTTGTGACCAATTTACCTCGGAGCCTGAATATTGGGAAAAGTGTGCTGAAATTACCGAGGATAGCCAAACGGCGTACAAGCTTATATTACCTGAGGCTTTTCTTTCAAAGGATAATTCGGTACGTATAGCCGATATTAACAAAAATATGTATGAATACCTTGAAGAAGGTGTTTTTGAAGAATATAAGAACGCCATGATATTTGTTGAACGCACCTTGCCTAAGGGTGTGGTAAGATACGGTATAGTAGGAGCAATAGACCTTGAGGCTTATGATTTTTCAAAAAACTCAAAGTCCCTTATCCGTGCAACCGAGGGTACCGTTCTTGAGCGTATTCCACCGAGGGTTGAAATAAGACGGGATGCTCCCCTGGAGCTTCCTCATATTATGCTCCTTATTGATGATATAAAGGAAACCGTTATAGAGCCCTTGAAAAATGAAAAGCTTGAAGTGCTTTATGATTTTGAGCTTATGCAGGGCGGTGGACGCTTGAAGGGAAGTCTTATCCCAAAGCATATACAGGCAAATATTATATCAGCTCTTGAAAAAATCAAGGCAGAGCAGGGGGAAGAGCCCTTATTGTTTGCAGTAGGTGACGGCAATCACTCCCTTGCTACCGCTAAAACCTGTTATAACAATTCTGCTACCCAATACAACAGATACGCCCTTGTTGAGGTGGTAAACGTTCACGATAAGGCTCTTGAATTTGAGCCTATATACAGAGTGCTTTTCAACGTTGATACAGAGGATTTTATAAATAAGCTTACCGATAGATTTACCGAGGGCAATAAAACTATTGAATGGTTTACCGATACTGCCTGCGGCAAAGTGCATACAAGCGGCTTGACTGTTGGATCATTACAGCCCTTTATAGATGAGTATATAGAGCAAAACCCCCACGTGGTTTGCGATTATATACATGGTGTGGAAAGCACCAAAAACCTCTGCCGCGAAAAAAACCGTGTTGGCCTTATCTTTGACGGTATGGATAAATCCGAATTGTTTCCCTTTGTTTCTACTAAGGGATCCCTGCCCAGAAAGACCTTCTCAATGGGCGAGGCGGAAAGTAAGCGATATTATATGGAAGCAAGAAAAATCAAATAAAATAAAGGAGCCAAAGGCTCCTTTATTTTATTACATTGTATATCAAGGGTATTTTATGTGGGCAGGTATCGGATATGGTGATGCTTGCTTTATATGCTTTTTCACACTCTGCAAGTACCTCTTTTTTATTTGTATAAAGGGTGCAAAGGGTATCTCCCTTTGATATTTTATCCCCTGTTTTTACTGCAAGTATAATTCCTGCGCTGTGGTCAACCGTATCCGTCTTTTTTTCTCTGCCGCCGCCAAGCTTTACGCATACCGTACCTATGGCTTCGGCGTTCATTTTGGATATATAACCTTCGGTATCCGATTTTACTTCAAGGATATATTCAGCCTTGGGCGAAAGCTCTGTGTTATCAAGATAAGCTGTATCTCCGCCTTGAGCTGATATCCACTCCTTCATTTTTTCAAAGGCTGCGCCGCTGTTAACACTTTCTTCTGCCTTGGTATATGCTTCCTCAAAGGGTATATCAAGGGCAAGGGATGCCATATGGGCGGCAAGGGATATACAAAGCTCACGCAATTCTCCCTTAACTTCGCCTTTGAGAACTTCGATAGCTTCCTCAACCTCAAGCCAATTGCCCACCGCATTGCCTAAAGGACGGTCCATATCGGTTATAAGGGCAATGCAGTTTCTGTTGCAGTCCTTTGCTATAGAAACCATACACTCTGCAAGCTTTGTTGCATCCTCGGGCGTTTTCATAAAGGCGCCGCTGCCGCACTTAACGTCAAGGACGATAGAATGGGCGCCTGCGGCAAGTTTTTTGCTCATAATACTTGAGGCTATAAGAGGAATGCTGTCAATCGTTGCGGTAACGTCCCGAAGGGCGTAAAGCTTTTTATCAGCAGGCGCAAGCTCGCCGCTTTGACCAACTACGGCAATACCTGTTTTCTCGGCACAGTCAAGAAATTCATCGCTTGTCATTTCTGTTCTGTAACCGGGTATTGATTCCAGCTTATCAACGGTTCCACCTGTGTGTCCCAGTCCTCTGCCCGACATTTTTGCCACTTTTGCACCAAGGCAGGCAACAATAGGGGAGAGTATGAGAGAGGTTTTATCACCAACGCCACCTGTGCTGTGCTTGTCAACCGAAAGGTTGCCAAATCGTGAAAGGTCTATTGTGTCACCGGAATGAGCCATACTGTGGGTAAGTATAGCAGTTTCGGCAGGTGTCATCCCCTGATAGAATATTGCCATAAGCAGGGCAGATATCTGGTAGTCGGGAATATTGCCCTTTGTGTATTCTTGTATGGTATATCTTATCTCTTCTTCGCTTAATTCTCCGCCGTCGCGTTTTGCGCGGATAATATCGTACATTCTCATTTTAATTCAAAGGCACGGGGTAAAAAGTCACCCAGCGTGCGGCTTTCATATTCGTTTTCGTTTTTTACAAGAAGGATGGGAAGGGTAGGTGCGCAGAATTCGCTTAACGCCTGCAGGCATACACCGCAGGGAACACAAAGGTTGCTTGTGTTTTCATTTGCCGAAGCGTAAAGAGCAAGGGCGCAAAATTCCTTTTCGCCACAGCTTACAGCATTAAAAAGCGCGGTGCGCTCGGCACAAATTGTTGCGGAGTATGAAGCGTTTTCTATATTACAGCCGGTGTATATTTTTCCTTTTGATGTAAGTATGGCGGCGCCTACCTTGAAATGTGAGTAAGGGGCGTGGGCATTATTTGATGCTTCTATTGCCGCGCGGCATAGCTCATTATTATTCATAGCATACTTTCTCCCTTAAAATTCTTTTTGCAGTAAAGCATATGCGCAACCGTTGCGGCAATATCTGCAAAGGTGCTTTTGGTGCCAAGGTTGGTAGCTTTGATGTTTTTATTGTATATAAGCACAGGTGTGTATTCCCTTGTGTGGTCTGTATGGTCGTCTCCCGGGTCACATCCGTGGTCGGCGGTAAGGATAAGGGCATCATCCTCACCCATAGCTTCAAGCATTTTGGGCAACCAAGCATCAAATTCCGAAAGTGCTTTAGCGTAACCATCTATATCCTGCCTATGGCCGTAGTGGGAATCAAATTCTACAAGATTTACAAAGCAAAGCCCACAAAAATCTTCCTTTACGGTATCAAGTGTCTTTTGCATACCGTCGGCATTTGATACGGTGTGTATGTTTTTCGTTATTCCCCTGCCTGCAAATATATCGGATATCTTACCTATTCCTATAACATCCTTGCCTGCATCACAAAGAGTATCAAGCAGGGTGTGACTTGGTGGAACAAGAGAAAAATCGTGTCTGTTTGCGGTTCTTTTAAAGTTAGGGAAGCTTCCTATAAAGGGTCGGGCAATTACCCTTCCTACTCCGTGTTTTCCCCGTAACAGTTCTCTTGCAATCTTGGAATATTTATACAACTCTTCAACGGGCACTACCTCTTCGTGAGCTGCAATCTGAAATACGCTGTCGGCAGAGGTGTAAACGATAAGCTTTCCCGTTTCTATATGTTCTTTACCGTAGTCGTATATTACCTGTGTGCCCGAATAGGGCTTGTTGCAGAGTATGCCTCTGCCTGTAAGACGGGAAAACTCTGAGATTATCTCATCCGGAAAGCCATTTGGATAAGTGGGTAGGGGAGTGTGTGAAACTACACCTGCTATCTCCCAATGACCTATTGTGGTATCCTTACCTGCAGAGGCTTCCGTCATTCTTGCGTGCGCCGCAATAGGTTCAGCAACGGCAGGAATACAGTCTACACCGTCTATATTTCCCAAGCCCATTTTTATAAGGTTTGGGACGTTAAAGTTTTGGGAGGCAGAAATTCTTTTAAGGGTATTGGGTTCGGTATCGCCAAAGCATTCGGCATCCGGCATTGCTCCTATCCCTAAAGAATCAAGGACAATTAAAAATACTCTTTTCATAGCTTTATTGCGGTGTTAAGGGCAAGCTCCATCATTTCGGTAAAGGAGTTCTGTCTTTCTTCTGCAGAGGTAGCTTCGCCCGTTAAAAGATGGTCGGATACGGTACATATGGCAAGGGCGTTCTTTCCTGCACGCGCCGCGTTCATATAAAGTGCAGCCGCTTCCATTTCTACCGCCATAACCCCCATTTTACCCCAAAGAGCCGCACTGCGCTGTTCTTCAGGAAGGATTGCCTCGTCGTTGTAGAAGGTATCGGAGGAAAGGATATTTCCAACGTGATAGCAAAGCTTCATTTCGTCTGCAGTTTCTGCACATACCTTAAGCATTTTATAGCTGCAGGTGGCGGCAAAATCCCCGGGTAGGCGGAATTGATGGGCGTAATTTGAGTTTGTGCACGCACCCATACCCATAACTATATCACGTACGTGAATATTCTTCTGCATTGCTCCTGCCGAGCCCACGCGCATAATGTTTTCAACACCAAAAAAGTTGTAAAGCTCGTAGGAATAAATACCTATTGAGGGCATACCCATACCGCTTGCCATAACAGATACGGGAACTTGCTTATATAAGCCTGTGTAACCTTGAATTCCCCGTACGTTGTTTACAAGTCTTGCCTCTGAAAGGAAGTTTTCTGCAATAAATTTTGCACGCAAAGGGTCACCGGGCATAAGCACGGTTTTTGCAAAATCATCGGGTGTTGCATTAATATGCGGGGTAGGGTAAAGCATAATATCTTCTCCTTTACTGCTCTTTTACTATCTTTACTATTCTGCTTGTGCCAAGGCGGTGCGCACCAAGGGCGATAAAATCTTTTGCATCCTCAATGCTTGAAATGCCGCCTGCCGCCTTTATTTTGAGGTGGGGCGCGCAGTGCTTTGCAAAAATTTCAATGTCCTCTTTTGTGGCGCCGTTTGTGGAAAAGCCTGTGGAGGTTTTTATATAATCAGCACCTGAGGCTGAAACTATCTCACACATTTTTATCTTTTCCTCGGTTGTTAAAAGGCAGGTTTCTATTATTACCTTTAATATCTTATCGCCGCAAGCCTTCTTTATTTCTTTTATTTCGTTTAAAATATCGTCGTATCTTTTATCTTTAAGCCAACCTATATTGATAACCATATCAACTTCGTCGGCTCCGTTTTCAACTGCGTCTGTTGCTTCAAAAACCTTTGCGGCGGTGGTGCTGTAACCATTGGGGAAGCCTATAACGGTACAGATAGCAAGCTTATCTTTTACATACTTTTTAGCTTCTGCCACGTAGCTTGAAGGTATGCACACACTTGCGCATCCATATTTTATACCGTCATCGCATATGGCTAAAATTTCGTTTAATGTTGCATCCTGCTTTAATAAAGTATGGTCTACTGTATTTAATATTTCTTTAATTTCCATTTCTTTATTCTCCTTTGGGTTCATTTTTATTGTTAGTAAGCATAGACAGCCACATTTTCATAATAAGAGAGTGGGGCAAAAGCTTTGCAGCTATATGCTGGAATTTAGTAAATGCTCCGTATATACTCAGGCATTTTCCGCGTTTAACGTCATAAAGGGCGCGCTTTACAACGTCGGAGGCTTCTGTCATTGGGGAGTATTTTTTAGGCGCGCGTTTTACACTTGTGTCATTTGTGTGGTCAAAAAATTCGGTGCGTACCCAGCCGGGGCAAACTACCGAAACGTTAATGCCCAAGGGCTTAAGCTCTATCTGCAAAGCTCTGGAATAGTGGCGCACAAAGCTTTTTGTGGAAGCGTATATGTTGAAATAGGGCAGGGGATTGAAAACCGAAGCTGAACCCATTTCAAGAAGATTTGCGCCCTTTGGCATATAAGGAATAGTCAGATTTGTCATAGCTACAAGAGCTTTAACGTTTAAATCTATCATATCAAGCTGTGTTTGCAGAGGTATCTCCTCCCAATCACCCATTGCACCAAAGCCTGAACAGTTAACAAGCCACTTTACTTGGGGCTTTTCTTCTTCTAACAGTTTTTTATAACTCTCAAAGCTTTCATTTTGTAAAAGGTCAAGTGGGATTATTCTTGTGTTGCACCTAAGCTTATGTGAGAGCTCCTCAAGCTTATCTTTTCTGCGGGCTATAAGCCACATCTGGTCTAGCTTTTCTTCACGGTCTATCTGTAGCGCAAACTCACGGCCTATCCCGGAGGAAGCACCTGTTATTACTGCAATTTTCACTTTTATTCTCCTATCTTATGATACAAAATAATTATATCATTAATTCTATTTTTTGTCTACAAGGAGTTTACATAGCATATAATATGTGGTATAATAAGTGACAATAACCGCCGGTAGCTCAGCTGGATAGAGTACCGGATTCCGATTCCGTTGGTCGCAGGTTCGAATCCTGTTCGGCGGGCCAACAAAAAACTCCCTTTTGTCTACCAGACAAAAGGGAGTTTTTTTGAGTGATGCGTTCCTTACGGAACGTGATGCGCACTTTGTGCGTGATGCAGACTTTGTCTGTGATACACACCTTCGGTGCGTGCGGAACGCATCGCACCACTTATCACAGCGCAGCTGCATCACTTATCACTTGTTTGCAAATATATTTGACTTGTGATATAATATAAAAAAGTGAGGTGCGTATTATGTCTGAATCTAAACTTAGAGAGCTCTCGATGGAATTCTCCGTTGATATTATTGAGTTGGTAAAATATTTGAAATCTATCAAAGAATCTATCATCTCCAATCAGATTGGCAGAAGCGGCACGTCTATCGGTGCTAACATCCACGAAGCGCAATATGCGCAAGGCAAGAAAGATTTCATTTCTAAACTTGAAATCGCCTTAAAGGAAGCAAGTGAAACGGGATATTGGCTTGAACTCTTATACAGAACCAAATATATCGATGAGCAAACTTTTAAAATGCTTTCTTCTAAATGTACATCTTTAAGAGCAATGCTAATCGCTTCTTGCAGAACAGCCAAGGAGAATATAAAATGAAAGAAAGTAATCTGTTTTTTAATAAGCGGTGGGCTTTTTGGATTGGAATTTTTATTATTCTTGTTTTGTTGGGTGTTTGGAATTTAGCCAATCAAACCGCTGTTTCAATAGTGATCGTAGTTGTTGGTAGTCTTCTTTTGCTTGGTTATATTTTTCTTTTTCCGAACAGCTATAGGATTGATGAAAATGGAATTACTGTATACTATGGATTCGGCATAAAAACCACCGCTAAATGGAATGAACTGCGCACAGTAGAGAATCATTATTGCAGAGCTTTTCTTTGGATGAGAGAATATCATATCGGTTATTTCAAAAACACGATGGCCTTGTGGGAAATGGCGTGCATACCTAAAAACAAAAAAACAACTGCCTTGATTGAAAAATACTACAAAAAGAGAATTAAGAAATACGGCTGATCTTTGGTATACTTTAAGCGTTTCTTACCCTTTCACAAGGGCTGATTTGTACTTTTACGACTTTTCTTACAGGAAAAACG
>JAZOTL010000145.1:0-17395 GCA_045657645.1 Eubacteriales bacterium | reverse complement strand
CACATTTTGGTTGCGAACGTACAAAACCTCCCATCCGCTTTTTGAAAAAAGCGGCGCAAAAACTTTTATAAATGAGTTTGCACTAACTTGAATATTCGTGCTACAGACTCAAAGTTTAAACTAAGCTTCACGCGATGATAGTCCCACCGCAGGTGGCCTTTAGGCAAGGAGGGCTTGGGTTAGAGCGGACTTTATTTTTCGTGATACAAGTGAACGGCTCAACTAAACTCCACGCGAGGATAGCCCCACCGCAAGGTGGTTTTGGCCGACTTTTTTACAAAAAAGTCGGGTGGTTATTTGGTTGTCATATATTTTATTACCATTGAAACAAACATAACGCTCAATACGATCCAAAGGGCCACAAGGAAGACCTTTAAAAGGGGTGTGGAGCAGCTTTTATGCAGGCACACGCTTTTGATAGGCTCGTCTTTGTTATCCTTGTTAGCAAGGGACATTCTTATATCGTAGGAGCGTTCTACCACTAAATTTTTTGTTTCGGCAAGCTTGGTTCTTGCCTCTGTTACAGCGTCTTTAATACACATAATTATCACCTCTGTATTATTTTTAACATTAAATACAGGAGTATACACGAAAGGAGGGAGCAATCTTTGGGTAACATTACTTTTGATACGTCGGTAAGATATCTTACGGGTGTGGGTGAAAAGAGAGCCGCGGAGCTTTCAAGAATAGGCATAGTCACGGTAAGGGACTTGCTGTATCATTTCCCCAGGGCCTATCAGCACAGGGGAAACGTTAAGCTTTTAAGTGAGGCTGTGGACGGCGAGACCTGCGCCTTTATACTTACCGTATCTTCTGCGGCGCGAAACGCTATGGTAAAGGGAAGAATGACCCTTACAAAGCTCCACGCCTTTGATGAAAGCGGAAAATGCAATATTACATTTTTCAATCAAGGCTACCTTTCAAAGGAATTTACCGTAGGGCGCACCTTCCGTTTTTGGGGCAAGCTGCAGAAAAAGAAGGGAAATATTTACGAGATGACATCCCCTTCCTTTGAGGTTTATGAGGAAGGCTTTGCCCTTGCGGAATTTTTCCCCGTTTACTCCCTTACAGGGGGTCTTACACAAAAATATATGGGCAAAATTATATCAAACGCCCTTAATCTACTTGATAAAAACACCATAGAGGATATCCTGCCCGAGGATATGCGCAGGCAGTACCACCTGCCTATGCTTGATTGGGCTTTGCGTGCTATACATAACCCCATGAATTACGAGGCTATGGAGCGTGCCCGCAAGCGTTTTATATATGAGGAGCTTTATATATTTGCACTTGCTGTATCCCTTTCAAAAAAACGCAGCAAAAAGCTTTCTGCTCCCCGTATATCTACCCCCGATCTTGAAGAATTTTATTCCCTTTTTGGCTTTGAGCCTACAGGTGCACAACGAAGGGTAGTATCGGAGATAGCCTCTGATATGGCAGGGGGAGAAGCAATGTCCCGCCTTGTGCAAGGGGACGTGGGCAGCGGTAAAACCCTATGTGCTGCAGGTGCGGTCTATATTGCCTGCAAGGGCGGCTATCAGTCTGCCTTTATGGTGCCTACCGAAATACTTGCAACACAGCATTACAACGACTTAAAGGAAGTTTTATATAAAGCGGGGATAAACTGCGCCCTGCTTACCGGCTCTACCCCCAAAAAACGCAAGGATGCTATAAAATCCGCCCTTTTGGCAGGAGAGATAGACTGCGTTATAGGCACCCACGCCCTGCTTACAGAGGACGTAGGCTTTATGCGCCCCGGTCTTTTTATAACCGACGAACAGCACCGCTTTGGTGTTATGCAGCGCAAGGCTTTGGGGGACAAGGGCAAGGACTGCCATATGCTTATAATGAGCGCAACCCCCATTCCCCGTACACTTGCCCTTATGATGTACGGCGACCTAAGCCTTTCCTGCGTTGATGAAATGCCCCCCGGCAGGCAGAAGATATCCACCTTCCTTGTGGATGAAAGCTACCGCGCCCGCCTTTGGGGATTTATTGAAAAGCAGGTTAAGGAGGGCAGGCAGGTTTATATTGTGTGCCCTGCAATAGAGGCCGCCGAGGGAGAAGAGGGACTTGTTGGTATGGACTGGCGCCCGGACGACCAAAAGCCTGTAATACAGCTCAAAAACGCAACCGAATATGCCGAGGAACTGCAAAAGGCCTTTCCCGATATAAGAGTTGCCACTATGAACGGCAGAATGAAGCCCGCCGAAAAGGATGAAATAATGGCAGGCTTTGCCGCAAATGAGATAGGCGTGCTTGTTTCCACCACGGTAATTGAGGTAGGAGTGAACGTGCCTAACGCCACCCTTATGGTAGTGGAAAACGCAGAACGCTTCGGCCTTTCACAGCTACATCAGCTAAGGGGACGCGTGGGCAGAGGAAGCTATAAATCCTGGTGCATACTTGTATCCGATGCAAAGGGAGAAACCGCCCTTGCCCGCCTTGAAACAATGACAAAGACTAACGACGGCTTTGTTATTGCCAAAAAGGACCTTGAACTGCGAGGCCCCGGAGATTTTCTGCCCAATAAGCAGGGCAGCGCCCGTCAGCACGGTGGATTTTCCTTTACCGTTGCCTCTGTTTGTGACAATATGGAGGAACTTGAAAAGGCCTTTGCCTTTGCTACCGAAGTGCTTTGTGCCGACCCACGCCTTGATAAAGCAGAAAACCAAGGTGCGGCAAGGCGTGTAGAGGAGTATTTTTTCTTTAACAGAAACGCTATGAACTAAAAATTTACTTTAGGTGGTAGACACAGGGATTTTTAGGTGTTATAATGTTGGTATTATGAAAAAGATTATTTGTTTTTTACTTGTTATATCAGCCATATTCTGCCTTTGGGGCTGTTCTTCAAATAAATTTGAGGGTGGCAAAACAATAAAAGGCGTAAACGGCTCGGTGATAGACGTTCCCCGATTTGATTTTGAACTTAAAGGGGCGGCGGCGCTTAATGAAAAAATAGTTAAAGAATTTACCGAAAAATACGAACCCTTGCTTCGCGGCAGCAGCTCTGTAGAGGTAAGCTACAAGCTTCACAGCTCAGAGGACCGCACCCACGCAATAATAGTTAAAGAGGTAAAGACCGACCTGAAGGCTCAAACCCAAACAACATCCTATTACGGCTACTATTATGACGATTTTGCGGATATTGATCTTGGGCTTGCCAATTATACGGTCTACGGAACGGATCTGAACAATATCTTCATCCATATGCTTGCCACCGATTGGGCGGCAAGATACGAGGCGGCAAACGGTGCCGCACCTGACGTGGAGCAGGCTTTGCACGCCGTGGTGCGTAACAGCCAGACATCCTATACCGTATACGTTGAGGGTGTTGATAAAAGCAACGATGAGGTTCTGGATATTGAAATTGAAAAGATGAACCTTTCTGATATAATAAAGGACCAGTTAGACGCACAAAAAGCGGAGGTGGAATAAGATGAAATCTGTAAATAAGGTATCTAATACTGCAAAAACCATAATATACGTATCGGTGGTTCTGGCATTGCTTTTCTGGATAATGCAGACTGTGATGGTGAACTTTTTATACCAGCCCGATATATTTCTTTACAAAAACAGCGCTTACCCCGTATTTTTTAATATACTTTTGGGGGCTGTTATACTTATAATATTTGCCTACTTCCTTGTAACCAAAAAGGCAAATTATCCCCAAACAACACCCCAGCTTACCACACCCTATAAGGTTATGCAGGCAGCGGTGGGCGTGCTTATGATATGCAGTGCCCTTTTTGCCCTTATCCATTTTAACGCGGTTACATATAAGGAGCTTGCGTTTACAATTTACGATCCCGCTGTTCTTAATCAGGTAGCAGGCAGAGAAAGACTGTTTTCCATACTTGCCCTTATATTTGCTCTGCCCGGTGGCGCATATTTTGTATATACCGCCTTTGCTCGCCGCATTGAAAGAAAGATAAGCGTTATATTTGGTATCTGCGCAATGTTCTTCCAGGTGTTCTATCTTCTTTTCGTGTATTTTGATATGACAGGACCTTTGAATGACCCTGTGAAGATAATGAACGAATTTGCCCTTGTGGCTTTGGGACTTTACCTTATGTATGAGGTGCGCTTCTTTGTAGAAGCAAAGCCCGCAGGCTATATCACCTATTCTCTCATTGCTTTTATCTTAAGCGGTTGCTCCGGTGTTTCTGTTTTTGTAAACACCCTTGCAGGCAAGCTTGCTTTTGGTGCAGGTAGCCTTATCAGCGTATATCAGATCATATTTGCCCTGTATATACTTGCACGTCTGCTCTGCTATGCCCGTTATCGCGAGATAACCGTGGTACCCGAAGAGGAAGTGGAAAGAGAAGTGCCCCAAATAGAAGAAGAATAAATCTAAAATGTAAAAAGACGGTTAGGACAAAAGTCCTAACCGTCTTTTATTCTTGTTGAAATTTTTTTATTTCTTTTCAAATTCCTCTGCAACCGTTTCAAGCAGATCCCTTATTTTAAGGTGCTGGGGGCAAAAGGTTTCGCATTTTCCGCATTTTATGCAGGTGCCGGCCGATCCGCCGTTACGGGTGTGAACATTGTAATAATAGCTTGCGCTCCAGTTATTATACATTCTTTTGCTGTTAAGACACCCAAATAGCTCGGGGATGGGGATATTTTTGGGGCAGGAATCAACACAGTATTTGCAGGCGGTGCAGGGGATAGTATCCTTTGCGGCAAAAATAGCACGAACCTTGTCTATGGCTTCAAGCTCTTTTTCGTTAAGGGGAACAAAGTTTTTTATACTGTTAACGTTGTCCTCTACCATTTCCATACTTCCCATACCCGAAAGTACACTCATTACTCCTTCAAAGCCTGCGGCAAAGCGGATGGCATAGCTTGCATAGCTTCTTGTGCCAAGCTCGTCAAACACAGCCTTTGCCTCATCGGGCAGATTCACAAGACAGCCGCCCTTAACGGGCTCCATTATTATAACAGGCTTGCCGTATTTTCGGCATGTTTCGTACACCTTGCGGCTTTGAACGGCGGGGTCGTAGTAGTCGGCATAGTTAAACTGTATCTGTACTACCTCTATCTGGGGATAGTCGCAAAGTATTTGCTCCAAAACCTCTGCAGTATCGTGGAAGGATATTCCGAAGTGCTTTATTTTGCCCTGTTCCTTTAAGCCAAGTGCAATTTCATAGGCGTTACAGCTCTTATACTTTTCGTATAAAATACGGTCCTGGGCGTGCATAAGGTAGTAATCAAAATATTCTACCCCACATTCCTCAAGCTGCTTTTCAAAAAGGGGAAGTATCTCCTCCTCGGTTTTAAAAAAGTTGGTAGAAAGCTTATCGGTAAGAATATAGGCCTCTCTCGGATAGCGGCTTGTAAGGCAGGTTTTGAGCATAGCCTCGTTCTTGCCCGAAACGTAACCGTGGGCTGTATCAAAATAGTTAAAGCCTGCCTCAATATAAGCGTCTACCATACGGGAAAATTCTGCGGCATCGGGTTCGCCGTCCTTCATAGGCGGGCGCATACATCCAAAGCCTAATTTAAAGTTTTTTTCGTACATTATTTCTCCTTTACATCGGAAACGATGAGCGTGGTGCCGTCTACGCGGAATTTTACCTCATAGCCTGCATAGGCAAAGCCGTAGATCCTTTTTGGGTCATTTTGGTATGAGGGACGGGGGTCGCCCTTTAGTATTTCAATAAGCGCCTCTGCTTTTTGACTTGGTATGATTTCATAAAGCTCCTTTGGGAACTCTACCTCCAGCTTATAGCCTGTAAAGCTGTCAGCAAATCCGCCCGTGGCGCAGGGTATGCTTTCAAAATCGGGCAGGTAGGGCTTTATATCGTAGATAGGCGTGCCGCACACAAGGTCTGCACCCGAAACTGTAAGTACGCCCGATTCAACTCCTTCCAGCTTTACAAGGGTAAGGCCGAGAGAGTTTGGGCGGAAGGGTGAACGGGTGGCAAACACCCCCATACGGGTGTTGCCCCCAAGGCGGGGCGGACGCACCGTTGGCGACCATTTGCCCTGTGGATTTTCGGAAAAGCCCCATATAAGCCACAGGTGGGAAAAGCCTTCAATGCCACGTATGCAGTTTGGGTCTGCATATTCCTTTGCAAAAACTATCCTTGACAGGGCAGAGGGGGCAAGTCCGCTTTGTCTGGGAACGGCAAACTTGCCCTCAAAATCATTTTCAATATAGGCGACAGGCTCTATTTTAAGAATATCACTCATAAAGGTTGTATTTAAGATTTTCGCCGTTTGTGGCTACTATATCCTTGTATATAAAGGCAGAATCCTTAAGAATTCTCTTATAATCGCGGTAGTCGATATAAACAAGACCAAGGCGCTTGTCGTAGCCTTCTGCCCATTCAAAGTTATCCATAAGGGACCAATACTGGTAGCCAAGCACGGGATAGCCTTCATCTACCGCGCGCTTAAGACTGCCAAGGTAGGACTGGATATAGTACTGACGCAGATTATCGTGAATCTTGCCGTCGGGATATACCATATCAAGGTCACAGGTGCCGTTTTCGGTTATCATAATGGGCAGCTTGTAGCGCTCGTACATCATACGCACCGACCAATACATAACCTCGGGAGTAATGTTCCATTCAAGGGCGTTACGGGGCATACCTCTGTACTGGCGGGGATTTCTGCCGTTCCATACGTCGTCATAGTTGCAGGAACGGTATATGTTGTAGCCGAAAAAGTCTATGGGGGCGTGGATTATATCCATTTCCTCGGGGGTTATAAAGGGCTCGGTCTTGCCAAGCTTTGCAAGGGCTTCGGGGTGGAATTCGCCCAAAAGCACGGGGTCTGCCCAATAGGGGGTGGAGAATATAAAGGACTCACAGCAGTAGTTGTACTTTCTTGCTTCCTCAATACCTTCCTCGGTTTCATCCCAAGGGGTCTTCCACACGCCTGTAAAGGCGGTTCCCACAAGCACATCCTGCTTTGCGTACTTCTTTATGGTGCGGGCAGATTTGCCGTGAGCAAGCAGTACGTTCTTTGTAATATCGGCAAGGGTGTCGTTATCTACCTTTTCAAAGGGCGCGTGTATGCCAAGCTGGTAGCCCAAGCCTATAAATACCTGGGGCTCGTTTATGGTCATCCAATACTTAACACGGTCGCTGTAGCTGTCTACAACAAGCTTTGTATACTCAGCAAAAAGGTCGGATATACCTTCCCACTTCCAGCCGCCAAGCTCGTGTACCCACATGGGCAGATCCCAATGGTATACGGTTATCATAGGGGTGATGCCTGCAGCCAGAAGCTCGTCAATAAGATCGGAATAGAATTTTATACCGCCGGGGATCGGCTCCTTCTTTTCGTTCATTACTCTGGGCCAGGAGATAGAAAAGCGGTAGCTTTTAAGCCCCAGCTCCTTCATAATGGCTACGTCCTCTTTGTATCTGTGGTAATGGTCGCAGGCCTCGGCTCCGTCCTCGTTGTGCTTAACGTGGCCAAAGCTAAGGGCATCCCATATTCCGGGCAGCTTGCCGTCCTCGTTCCAAGCACCCTCTATCTGATAGGAGGAGCTTGCTGCTCCCCATAAAAAGTCTTTTGGGAATGACATACTTATTCTCCTTTAATGAAAATATTGCAATTCAATTATATATTACTCTCTCGGTTTTTGCAAGGGGAAGAAGAAAACAGGCTTCGAAAAAGGAAGTAAAAAAACGGCGATAACTTGATGTTATCGTCGAGTTTGAGTGGTTTTTCGAAAAAGCACAAAAAAATAACCGTTGCATTACGCAACGGTTATTTTGCTATCTTTAAGTAAAGTTAAATTACTTAACCTCAACTTCTGCGCCTGCCTCAGCGAGCTGAGCCTTAAGAGCCTCTGCTTCGTCCTTGGAAACGCCTTCCTTAAGGGTCTTAGGAGCGCTCTCAACGAGGTCCTTAGCGTCCTTAAGGCCAAGACCGGTGATCTCACGAACTACCTTGATAACGCCGAGCTTGGAAGCGCCAGCGGACTTAAGGATAACGTCGAATTCGGTCTTCTCCTCTGCTGCTGCAGCTGCGGGAGCTGCACCTGCTACTGCTACGGGAGCTGCGGATACGCCGAACTCCTCTTCGAGAGCCTTAACGAGATCGTTGAGCTCGAGAATGGTTAAAGTCTTTATTTCTTCAAGAATGTTTGTGGTCTTTTCGCTTGCCATTTTAATTTACCTCCGAAAATAGAATTTTTTTAAAATTTGTTTATAGTCACGCGGACTTTTGTTGCAGCTTATTACTCAGCTGCGGGAGCTTCTTCTGCTGCAGGAGCTTCTGCTTCTGCTGCGGGCTCTGCTGCTTCTTCAGCAGGCTCGTCTGCGGGAACTTCTTCTCCGCTCTTGTCGATGATAGCCTGTAAAGCATATGCGAGCTTGTAAAGAGGAGACTGGATGCTTCCCAGTACCTTGCAGATAAGACCTTCCTTGGAAGGAATTTCAGCAAGTGCGTTTACTGCTGCTGCATCGATAACTCCACCGTCAATGAAGCCTGCCTTAATTTCGAATGTTTCGATCTTATCAGCGTACTTCTTAAGGATCTTTGCTGCTGCAACGGGATCGTTTTCGCTAACTGCGAAAGCGGTCATACCTTCAAGATACTGCTTCATATCGCTGTATCCACAGTTGTCACATGCACGTCCGGTGATGGAATTCTTGTAAACCTTGTAGTCAACGCCTGCTTCACGCATCTCCTTACGGAGCTTGGTGTCTTCGTCAACGGTAATACCCTGATAGCATACCAGAACACCTGCGGTAGCTGCCTTGATCTTCTCGGTCAGAACTTCAACATCATGCTGCTTCTGAGCTAAAACTTTTGCGCTTGGCATTTTACTTTTCACCTCCCGAAAAAAATAAAAAAACTTTCTTCGGTTTTAGAAGTAAAAAATAACCGAAAGAAAGTTAAAACAAATCTATGTCTTAATGAACCGTTCAATAAATTAAAGGCTCTTTCCTCGGCAGGACATTTTACACTAAAACCTGCTGTCTTTGGATAGCCTGAATATGATACCATATGTAAGCTGCTTTGTCAAGAGTTTTTTTAAAAATCTGCAGTAAAAATAATTTGCTTGAAAAAATCGCCTGCTTTTGATATAATATGAAGGATAGGAGGGATGAGATGACCAACAGACCTTTAGCTGACAGGATAAGACCTGCAGAATTTGAAGAAATGGTAGGGCAGAAGCACCTTTTTGGAGAAAGGGGAGCTATACGCAAGATAATAGAGAGCAACTACCTGCCAAATATGATATTTTGGGGCCCTCCCGGCACGGGAAAGACCACCGCGGCAAGAATAATTGCGGCAAAATCGGGTATGACCCTTCGCTGTCTTAACGCAACCTCAGCCTCCCTTGCAGACGTAAAAGAGGTAATTGCCGAAACCGATTCGGTCTTTGGTTCAGGCGGAATTCTGCTTTATCTTGACGAGATACAGTATTTCAATAAAAAACAGCAGCAATCCCTGCTTGAATATCTGGAAAACGGAAAGATAACTCTTATCGCATCCACCACGGAAAATCCCTACCTTTACGTATATAACGCAATAATTTCAAGAAGCGCCACCTTTGAGTTCAAGGCGGTAAATTCTGATGATATAGCCAAGGCCCTTGAGCGCGCCCTTGCTATTTTAAACCGGGACAACGGTGGTGCCACCGTCTGTTCACCCGAAGCTCTGCAATACATTGCAGAGATAGGAGCAGGGGACGTAAGGCGTAGTCTTAACTACCTTGAAAACGCCTACCACATATGCGGTGAGGAAATAACCGTAGATAAAATAAAGGATATTGCCCCCAAAAACATAGGAAACTTTGATAAATCGGGCACGGTACACTACGATATACTTTCGGGCATACAAAAATCAATTCGCGGTTCCGATCCCGATGCTACTATATTCTACGTTGCAAAAGCTCTTGAAGGGGGCGACCTTATAGGCGTGTGCCGCCGATTACAGGTTATTGCAAGCGAGGATATAGGACTTGCCTATCCCCAGGCGGCGGCAATAGTGCGTGCCTGTGTTCAGTCTGCCTTTGACCTTGGCATGCCGGAGGCACGTATTCCTCTTGCAAATGCGGCTTTACTGCTTGCTACAGCTCCAAAATCCAACTCTGCATATATGGCATATGCAAAGGCAAAGGAAATGATAGATGCAGGAAAGGGGCAAAACATCCCCGACTATATGCGCCCCTCAAACAGATACGATAACTACAAATACCCCCACGACTATCCCAACCACTACGTTAAGCAGCAGTACCTGCCAAGGGACCTGCAGGGCTCTTGCTTCTACGAATACGGAGAAAACAAGACCGAGCAGGCGGCAAAGGCATATTGGGATAAAGTTAAAGGGACTAAGTAAAGCGGCAAGCTGCCGCCCACGTGTTCGGGAATTATCTTAAAAGATAATTATATCTGCGGATGCCCGATGTGGAGAAATTTTCTATAAATTAAAAAATCGGCTCATTGAGCCGATTTTTATTTATAGTTTCTATACCTTACGGTTCTGTTTTTATTCTTATAGCGGCGTGCCTGAACTATAAGCACCCACACAACAAAGGCAGCTAACAGTACCTCTATTACAATAGCAAGGGGATGGGTGAAAAATCTTACTATCTTATCGGTAAACAGCAACCAGTTACTGCGCTCTACGTTGTTTTTACAAACAAGCTTTACGGTTTCAAGCTCCTTGCCGTTTACAAAGACTGTCATTTCGCCAACAGCCTGTCCCTTGCTCAAGGGGGCTTCAAGCACCTCTTCGTAAAGCACAAACTCCTTGGTTACGTCCTGTTTTACGTCCACGTCAACGGAAAGGAATTCAACAACCTCATATTCCGGCAACAGGATAACGTGGTCCACCTTGCCTGAAAGCTTTACAGGCACCTCGCACACCATATCCGAGGCATGAAGCACCGTTGTATAGCCGTAGGCATCGTACGCCCAATCAAGCAAAAGCTCTGCATCCTCATAAGCTCCTACATAGAAATTGTCCTCGCCTTGCTCCTCCTCGGTTGCGTCCCTTGCGTCCATTACCACTACAACGTAGGTAAGGCCTGCGCTGTTTCTACCCACAACAACAAGGCTGGAGCCGGAGGTCTTGCCGGAGTTTAAGCCTATAACGCTTGTATTTACGTAGTTGGGGTTGTAATAGTTTGAGCAAAAGTAGTTACGGTTATAAAGGGTTCTTATATTACTTGTATTTGTGGCCTCCACACCTATATTACGGGCGCCTGCCACGTCTAATATAAGGGAAAGGGATATAGCGTAAGAGCTTAGGGTCATAACATCACGCACCGTGGTGCAGGCCCCTTCGCCGTCAACACCTGTTGGGTTGATATATTTGGTATTATCCATTCCAAGGGTGGTGGCCTTGTTGTTCATAAGGGCAACAAAGTCATCAACATTGCCGCATATAGCCCCTGCAAGCACGTAAGCCGCATCATTTGCATTGCTCACCACAAGCATACCTATAAGGTCACGGGCGGAAAGCTTTTCCCCCGGGGCAATGCCTACCGTATGGCCCACAACGTCCGCAAGCCACTCTGCCTTTACCGTTATTTTGGTGTTATAGTTTTCCTTATAATACTCGCAGGCAACAACGGCCGCCATTATTTTTGCGGTAGATGCGGGATATACCTTTTCGTCTATATTTTTTTCAAGACACACGGTATTGTTCTCTATATTATAAACACCGTAATGCTTACTGTAGGCAGGTAGTGGTTCCTTTGCCGCCAAGGGCAGGGCAAAAACGGAAGCACAGGCAAGCAAAACGGCAAAAAACAAGCTTAAAGTTCGCTTCATTTTTCTACTCAACGTTAATTTTAAAATATTTTTTTGTTTTTTCCACATCGGCCTCTATCTGCTTTGAAAGAGCCTCAAATGACGGAAACTTAATTTCGTCCCTTATCTTTGATATAAGCTCAACCTTAATATCCCTGCCGTAAAGATCCCCTTCATAGTCTATAATAAAGGTTTCGTGTACGATTTGGGATTCATCTGTAACGGTTGGGCGCACGCCAATGTTGGTAACCGCGGGCATACCAAGGCAACGGCTTATATACACTCCTCCGGCACAAGCAATCATACCGGGCTTTAAGGGCTGATTAAGGGTGGGAAAGCCAAGGCTTTTACCTATACCGTTACCGTGGGTAACGTGGTATTCAAGGGTGTAGTTCCTGCCAAGCAGTCTTGCGGCTCCCTCTGCATCTCCCTTTTGAAGAAGGGCGCGAATACGGGAGGAGCTTACAGGCTCCCCATCAATACAAAAGGCATCCTCAACAAAGCAACAAAGACCCCTTTGCTCCATAAACTCTTTCAGAGCAGCGGCAGTTCCTTCTGCCTTTTTGCCAAATCTGAAGTTAAAACCGCAAACACAACACCTGCAGTTAAGCTTTTTGATAAGCAGTTCTTTTGCAAAATCCTGCCAATCAAGCTCACGAACCTCGTCAAATTCGGCAACGTAGGCATATTCTGCCCCCGCTTCATAAAAAAGCTTAAGCTTTTCTTCAAGGCTTACAAGAGCAGGGGTGCCGAAGGGATTTTGGGCAAAGGTGAAAATGCATATATGGGCATCCTGCGCCTTTGCTCTTTCTATAAGCTTGCGGTGGCCCAGGTGCACTCCGTCAAAGGTGCCAAGCACCACCACCGTTGGCTTATCCCCAAGCTCTGTTTGAGAAAGGGTCTCTAAGCTGTAAAGCTTCATTATTTAAGTCCGAGATAATTCTTGATAAGAGAATTCATCAGCTCGTCTCTGTCTATCTTGCAGATAAGAGCACGGGCGTTTTTGTAGTTTGTAATATAGGTGGGGTCCTCGGAGAGAATATAGCCCACTATCTGATTAAGGGGATTGTAGCCCTTTTCGCTTAATGCCTGATATACGGCAAGAAGAATATTTTTTGTTTCAAGCTCCTTTGTCTGCTTGAGAGAAAAGGTTATGGTTTTTTCTTTTTCGTTATTTATCACTTCTATCACCTCGTATTTATTGTACACTACACTTTAAATTATTTCAAGTAGAAAATAATAATAATAAGCAAAAACGACGATAGCTTTAAGCTACCGTCGTTTGCAATGGTTTAATTACTTTACTATCTCGCCCATAACCTGTCCAAAAGCACAAGCTGCGTTGGACTCATCGGTATCGATGTGCATTGCAAGAGCGAAGTTTGCATTTACTCTTACTACAACGTCACCGAAGATAAGGGGACGGTCTGTATCAAGCTTAACGCTTACAATTTCCTTATCGGTAACACCCAGCTTTTCAGCGTCTGCAGGTGTCATATGTATGTGGCGCTTTGCAGCGATAACGCCACAGGGAAGCTCAACCTCACCGCAGGGGCCTACAAGCTTGCAGCCGGGAGCGCCTTCAACGTCTCCGCTTTCACGAACGGGTGCGGAAATACCAAGGGTTCTTGCATCTGTAAGGGATACCTCAACCTGACCTGCAGGTCTTGCGGGACCAAGAACGATAACGTTAGCTATCTCCTTCTTGGGGCCAACTACGGTAACTCTTTCTTCGCAAGCGTACTGGCCGGGCTGGCTAAGATCCTTCTTATGGGTAAGCTCGGACTTGCCGAAGAGAATCTCGATCTGCTCCTGTGTAAGATGTACGTGGCGAGCAGAGGTCTCAACTAAAAACTTGTTGTCCATTGTATATACTCCTTTGAATAAAAATCTTTTTTTATATTATACTATGAAATATGGAAATTGTAAAGTGAAACTTAAAAAATGGGGATAAAAATGAGTACAGAAGAAAAGAAGGATATTAACGATACAGAGAAAGTGGACCAAAGAATAAAGGAGCAGGGGGCCGTTATATGCGAAAACGGCGAAAAACGTATAGAATGTGTCAGTATTATCGGGCAGATAGAGGGGCATTTTATACTTCCCGACAACCAAAAAACTACCAAATATGAGCATATGATACCCCTGCTTGCCCAAATAGAGCAGGACGAAGCTATTGACGGTATGCTCCTTATACTCAACACCGTTGGCGGGGACGTGGAGGCAGGTCTTGCTATAGCAGAAATGATTGCCTCTATGAAAAAGCCTACCGTTTCCCTTGTTTTGGGGGGCGGCCACTCAATAGGAGTACCCCTTGCGGTGTGCTGTAAGCGCTCCTTTATAGTTAAAAGCGCCACTATGACCCTGCACCCCGTGCGTATTAACGGTCTTGTGGTGGGGGCGCCCCAAACCTATCATTATTTTGAAAAAATGCAGGAGCGCATTACCGATTTTGTTTCCGAAAATTCCAAGTGCCCGAAGGAAAAAATAAGCGCCCTTATGATGAAGACCGATGAGATTGCCACCGATATGGGCAGTATAATCGACGGCACGCGTGCCGTAGAAATAGGACTTATCGACGAAATAGGCGGTCTTCACAATGCCCTTTGTGCCCTTGATGATATGATAAGAAATGAATGAGGGGCAGACCAAGCCCCTTTATTAAAAGGGGAAGGGTTAGTTTGTACAGACTTAAAAATAAATCCCCGAAAGAGATTCTTTCGGGGATTTTACTGTTAGCTAAAATTATTAAATTAGTCCTTCTTCATCATATCGCGGATCTGGCAGAGAACGTCAAGCTCGGTTTCCTTTGCTTCTTCCTCTACGGCTGCTTCTTCTTCGGCTTCCTTCTTTTTAAGAGCTTCAAGCTTCTTTGAGGTAGTCATAGCAACGCGAAGAACGATAAATATGGTAAGAGCAATAAGCAGGAAGTCTATAACTGCCTGTATAAAGTTACCGTATGTAATTGCAACCTCTGCCTTTTCGCCAACCGCTTCTACAAGCACCCACTTAAGGTCTGTAAGAAGAACGTCGCCTGTGAGCATGCTGATAAGGGGGGTGATAATGTCTTCAACAAGTGATTTTACAATGGCTGTAAAAGCACTGCCTATAACAAGACCAACTGCCATATCAATAATGTTGCCCTTCATTGCAAATTCTTTGAATTCTTTAAAAAACTTTTTCATGGTACGTACCCTTTCTGAAAAATTATTCCTTTGGCTCATTATACAATATTTCTACATATTTTTCAATCGGTTGAGATGTTTTTTTCAAAAACTTTTATTTTTTTAAAAACTCTTGATTTATGGAAGAAAAAATAGTACAATAAGAAATATAATAGATAAACTATGAAAAAATTTTACAGGAGTGAATAAAAATATGGCATTGGTATCTACAAAAGAGATGTTCAAAAAGGCATATGAAGGCGGCTACGCTATCGGTGCTTTCAACATCAACAATATGGAAATCGTACAGGCTATTACCGAGGCAGCAGGCGAGCTTAAGTCCCCTGTAGTTCTTCAGGTTTCTGCAGGTGCAAGAAAGTATGCAAAGCAGGAGTACCTCCTTGCTCTCGCACAGGCAGCTATCAAGGATGCAGGTATTGACCTTGCTCTCCACCTTGACCACGGTGCTGATTTTGAAATCTGTAAGGCTTGTATCGACGGTGGCTTTACCTCCGTTATGATCGACGGTTCTCACCATTCCTTTGAGGACAACATTGCAGTTACAAAGAAGGTAGTTGAGTACGCACACGAGCGCGGTGTTACCGTTGAAGGTGAGCTTGGCAGACTTGCAGGTATCGAGGATGACGTAAACGTTTCCGCTGAGGATTCTGCTTACACCCGCCCTGAAGAGGTTGAAGAGTTTGTTGAAAAGACAGGCGTTGACTCCCTTGCTATCGCTATCGGTACATCCCACGGTGCATACAAGTTTACACCCGATCAGTGCACAAGAAACGAAAAGGGTATCCTTGTTCCCCCTCCGCTTCGTTTCGATATTCTTGAAGAAATTATGCAGAAGATCCCCGGATTCCCCATCGTTCTTCACGGCGCATCCTCTGTTCCCCAGGAATACGTACAGGAGATCAACTCCATCGGCGGCAAGCTTCCCGATGCAGTAGGTATTCCCGAAGAGGAGCTTCGTAAGGCAGCTTCTCTTGCAGTTTGTAAGATAAATATCGACTCTGATATCCGTCTTGCTATGACCGCAGGTATCAGACGCGTACTTACCGACGATCCCGGCGTGTTCGACCCCAGAACCTACCTCACCGTTGCACGTGCAGAGGTAAAGAAGATGGTTGCACACAAGATAAAGAACGTTCTCGGCTCCGAGAATACCCTCTAAGAAAGCGGTAAGTTGCCGCTCCTAAAATCGGGAATCACACATACAAATAACCGTATCTGCAGATGCCCGATGTGGAGATATTTCATATACGTAAAAAAGCAATCAAAGGGAAGCCATAAGGCTTCCCTTATTAATTAAAGGAAACAAAATGAAATACATACAAAAATTCACCGTTTCATCTCACGACGTGGATAAAAACAAATGCGTGCGTCCCTCTATAATGCTGCGCTATATGCAGGAGGCGGCCTTTAACCAGCATAACGAATACGGCCCTACCTTTGACCAGCTGCGCCGCGAAAACAAGGGCTACATACTTGCCCGCGCACAACTGCGTATATACGGTCACCTTTGTGTTAATGATAAAATAGAAGCCGAAACCTGGCATTGCCCCTCAAAGGGATTTATCTTTAACCGTTGCGGCAGAGTATGGCGTAACGGGGAGCTTATTGCCGAGCTTGTAACGGTGTGGGCCCTTGTGGATACAACTACAAAAAGAGCTCTGCGGGCAGAAAGTATGGAATACGGATTTACTGCAGACCAGCCCTTGGAAATAACTTCTCCCATAAGGGTAGGCATACCAAAGGATGCAGTGCTTAGTGATATGGGTACAAGAACCGTGCGCTACAGCGAAATAGATGAAAATATTCATATGAACAACACCTATTACCCCGATATGTTTGTAGACTTTATGCCACGGTGCGATGAGCATACCGTTACCGAAATGACCCTTAACTTTGAAAACGAGGCAAAATACGGAGAAACATTCAACGTTCTGCATACCGAGATAGACGGTGTACACTATATGAAAACACTTCTTCCAAACGGTAAAAACGGCACACTTGCCCGTATAATAAGAAAAAACCTCGCTTTTTGAAAAAACGCCTGACGGTGGAGCCATAATCGTTTTATGTTTTAGTTTAATTTTTTCTTTAGGCGCGCGGAAATGTTATTGGCGCAAACAATAGAAGCGGTTTGAGCTAACTTTACCTTTCGTGCTACAAGTTAACGGTAAAATTTAAACCCCACGCTATTATAAAAAATTACCCTCGCTAAAAGCGAGGGCTTTTTTATTATTTATTACCGTTGTTTTGGCCGAACATACCGAAGTTGATTTCGGGAACGGGTTCGGAATCCTGTTTCTTTTTCTCTTCTTCCTGCTTACGGCGCAGTTCTTCTTCCTCCTCACGGCGGAGAAGATTTTCCTTTTCGCGCTGAGCCTTTTTCTCTTGTGCTATAGCGTTGAGAGCATCTTCTGTAGGCTCCTCCAAAGTCATTGCCGCTTCAAACAAGTCGGAGGCCAAGCGGTCTTAGGAAGACAATAA
>JAZOTL010000144.1:0-10681 GCA_045657645.1 Eubacteriales bacterium | reverse complement strand
CAACCAAAATGTGAAATTAGCAGTAACTAAATTTACAATAGATTTAAATAAAGTATTATTTTGTTAGGTATAAACTTTATGTTTAGTTTTCTATGTGCAAAACCCACCGTCATTGCCTTTGGCAATGCCACCTCCCTTTAGGCAAGGGAGGCTCTTGGGTAAGTGCAAACCGTTTCTTTTGGTTACACTAATAATATTATCGGGCACCTAAAGAAACAATTAAATTAAAACATAAAACGATTATTAAAGTTTTTTGGCCCACTTTTTTCAAAAAAGTGGGAAAGGGATAAAAATGATTATAAATAAAAGATATTTAACATTTGAAACAAACACAAAAAACAACTGCGCCACGGTTAACATATGGGACGGCGATGCTTTAGTAGAGCAGGTGTTCACCCATTTGGGCGAGGGCGGCCACAAGTATTTTGTTGATATGGCAGAGTACGTAGGCAAGGATCTGCGCATAGAGGTACTGCCCTGCAATTCCGAGTGGAGAAGGGAGCCCGAAGGGCCCTACCCCACAAAAGAGGATATAGCGCAGAGAGCAAAGTACATACGCTGCGAGGATGAAGAAGCAGTAGAGGACAGCGAAGAAATTAAAAAATACCGCCCCGAGATGCACTTTACCACAAAGCGCGGCTGGATAAACGACCCTAACGGCTGTATATATTATGACGGTGTATACCACCTTTATTATCAGCACTGCCCGGGAGCAACGGTTCCCATGTGGGATAACAACCATTGGGGACACGCATATTCTACCGACCTTTTCAACTGGGTAGAAGCAGAACCGGTTCTCCGCTACCCCCACGCGGCAAGCGGCACAGGCTTTGTTGACCGCGAAACGGGCAAGGCGTGTATTACCACAAGCAATCTTATCTATGAAAGTGATGACGGCGGATATCACTACAAATTCAAGAGCGTTAACACCGCAGGCTGCGGCGACCCAAAGATCCTGTATATGGAAGAGTATGGCAAATATTACTCCATAACCCTGCGTGATATAACCTCCTACACCATATCCTCCTCTCCCGACCTTGTAAACTGGACCCACGAAAGCGATATTGAGTGCTTCCGCGAGTGCCCCGAAATGGTAAAATACCGCATTGAGGGTACCGATGAATATAAATGGGTGCTTAACGGCGGCGACGGCGCTTATCAGATAGGACAGTTTGACGGTCACCGTTTCATTCCCGACCCCATCGACGAGAACAGACTTGACAAGTACGTTCACGTAATGGAGGCCACAAAGGACTACACCAACAAGTACAACGGAATATACGTAAACGATAAGTACATAGATATGTGGGACCGCTTTTCTATCTACGCCCACCAGAACTTTGACTCTGCTCCCGACGGCAGAAAGATACGCATAGCCTGGTATGCGGTAGGCTATGAGAACTTAGGTATGCCCTTTACACAGGCAATGACCACCCCCACAGAGCTTAAGCTTAAAAACTGCGGCTTTGGTGTGCGCCTTTGCTATATGCCTGTAGACGAGATACTGGCCTACAGAAGCGACAAAAAAGAGGGAAGCAGTATTTCCTACGAGGGCGAAAAGGCCTTTGACTGCGAAATAGAGCTTGACCCCAAAGCAGAGCTTTGTGTACGCGGCTTTAAGATAAGGTACGATAAGGAAGCAAACCGCCTCTTTATTTCTCCCCCCGACAAAGCAGATTTCGATATCCCCTTTGTAATGATGGGCGATACCGTAAAGATAAGAGCCGTTTTTGACGTTAAAATGGCGGAATTCTTCTTCGGTGAAGGTGAAGTATACCTTCCCTTAAAGACACCCCAAGTAGAATTCGGTCTTAACCTTGAAATAAAGGGCGAGGGCAAGGCAACAGCATACAGATTACATCGTAAATAAGGAATAAATACTATGATAAACATTGACGAACTTAAATTTGACGAAAAGGGTCTTATCCCCGCAATAGTTGTAGACGCTGTTTCAAAGCGTGTACTTACCCTTGCTTATATGAACAGACAGAGCCTTGAGATATCTATGGAAAAGGGGCCCACCTGCTTCTGGAGCCGTTCAAGACAGGAGCTTTGGCTTAAGGGTGAAACAAGCGGAAACTATCAGCATATAGTTTCCATCACTGCAGACTGTGATAAGGACGCCCTCACCGTTGTGGTAGAGCCCGACGGCCCTGCCTGCCACCTTGGCACACACTCCTGCTTCGAAAATCCCCTCTGGAATAGCGAGGAAAAGACCGAATTTTCCTATGAAGGTCTTATGAAGCTTATCGAAGGCAGAAAAACCGATAAGAAGGAAGGCCCCTATACCACATACCTTTTTGAAAAGGGTCTTGATAAGATACTTAAAAAGGTTGGCGAGGAGTGCACCGAAGTAATTATTGCGGCAAAGGCAGACGATAAAAAGGAAACTATCTACGAGATATCCGACCTTTGCTACCACGTTATGGTTCTTATGATAGAAATGGGCATCTCCCTTGAGGATATTCACCGCGAGCTTGCTTCCCGCCACGTAATAGACCACAAGGTAAAGCAGGAGAAGATGACAAAATGAGCTTCTTTGACCTACACGTTCACACCAACTTTTGCGATGGCAAAAACTCCCCCGAGGAAATGGTGGAGCAGGCCTATAGCATAGGTATGGACAAAATAGGCATACTCTGTCATTCCTACACTTTTTTTGACGAAAGCTACTGCATAAAAAAGGAGCGCATTCCCGAATTCCACGCAGAAGTGAAGGGCTTAAAGGAAAAGTATAAGGATAAGATAGAGGTACTTTTGGGCGTGGAGCAGGATAGCTACTCCACCCACCCAACCGATGGCTGCGATTACGTTATAGGCTCGGTGCATTATATAAAGGTGGGGCAAGAATACCTCTCCATAGACGAATCCCACGATAAATTTGTAGATATAGCAAACAAGTATTTCGGCGGAGATTTCTACTCCCTTTGCGAGGCGTATTACGAAACCGCAACAGGGATAATAGACCGCACAAAGGCGGATATAATAGGTCATTTTGACCTTATTGCAAAGTATAACGAAAAGTTCGGTGATTTTGATGAAAACCACCCCCGTTATATTGCGGCGTGGCAAAAGGCGGCTGACAGCCTGTTAGCTCAAAATGCGGTTTTTGAAATAAACACCGGCGCCCTTGCCCGCGGACACAGAAGCGTCCCCTATCCCAAGCCCGAAATTTCCGACTATATTATCTCCCACGGTGGAAAAGTGCTCCTTTCAGGCGACTGCCACCAAAAGGAAAAGTTAGGCTACCGCCTCCGCTTTTGAAAAAGCGGAACCAAAACTTTTATGAATTGGTTCGCACAAACTTTTTCTTTTGTTTGCACAAATAATATTTCCGAGCATCTAAAGAAACAACAAAATTAAAATATAAAGTTCGTGGCACGAACCTTAAAATTAGCACAAACCCATTATTAAAGTTTTTTGACCCACTTTTTTTCAAAAAAAGTCGGAAGGTGATTAAATGATTAAAGACAGCATTTTAAAAAAGGTAACAAAGCCCGGCCGTTATATCGGCGGTGAATACGGGCAGATACTGAAAGACAAAAAAGACATAAAGGCAAGATGGGCATTCTGCTTTCCCGATACCTACGAGATAGGAATGAGCAATCTTGGCGTGCGCATACTTTACGGTGCGCTTAACGCACATCCCGATATCTGGTGCGAGCGTTGCTACACTCCTTGGGAGGATATGCAGCAGCAGATGAGGGAGAATAACATTCCCCTGTGGGCGCTGGAGAGCGGCGACCCTCTAAATGAATTTGACATTGTAGGCTTTACCCTGCAGTACGAGCTTTGCTATTCAAACGTACTTTTAATGCTTGACCTTGCAGGCATACCCCTGCTTGCCAGCCAGCGTGGAGAAGAGGACCCCATTATTATCGGCGGCGGCCCCTGCGCTTACAATGCAGAGCCTGTAGCAGAGTTTTTTGACGTATTTTCAATAGGCGAGGGCGAAGAGGCCCTGCCTGAATTTACCCGCCTCTATATAGATATGAAGGAAAAGGGCACCTACACCCGCGAGGCATTTTTGCACGAAGCGGCAAAGCTGGAAGGCTTTTACGTGCCCTCCCTTTATGAGGTAAGCTACAACGAGGACGGCACAATTAAGGAATACAAGCCTAAATACGACGATATTCCCGTAAAAATAAAGAAGCGCATTATTCAGAATATGGACGAGGCCTTCTTCCCCGACAAGCTTGTAATGCCCTATATTGAAACAGTTCACGACCGTATTATGCTTGAGGTTTGCCGCGGCTGTTACCGCGGATGCCGTTTCTGCCAGGCAGGTATGCTCTTCCGCCCCGTGCGCCGCAAGAGCGTAGAAAAGCTTAATGAGCAGGCAAAGACCCTGTTCGAAAGCTGCGGCTATGACGAAATGTCCCTTACCTCACTTAGTATAAGTGACTATCCCCACCTTGAAGAGCTTTGCGATACCCTGCTTTGCTGGACAGAGGAAAAGAAGGTAAGTATGTCCTTACCCTCCCTGCGTATAGACTCCTTCTCAAAGGAGCTTATGGAGCGCATATCCTCGGTTCGCTCCTCGGGCCTTACCTTTGCTCCGGAAGCCGGAACACAGCGTCTGCGTGACGTAATAAATAAAAACGTGTGCGAAGAAGACCTTATGCGTGCGGCACGCATCGCCTTTAACGGCGGCAAGAGCACCGTTAAGCTATACTTTATGCTTGGTCTGCCTACCGAAACAAACGAAGACCTTACAGGTATAGCAGAGCTTGCCCACCATGTGGTAGACACCTTCTACACCAACCCCGACAGAAAGAAGGGTCAGCGTCCCCCTCAGGTAACGGTAAGCGTTTCCACCTTTATCCCCAAGCCCTTTACCCCCTTCCAATGGGAAGGTCAGATACCCCTTGATGAAATTCTTGAACGCCAAAGGTTCCTTGGTACCCAGATAACCGACCGCAAGGTAAGGTACAACTGGCACGAGGCAAAGGTTTCCCGCCTTGAAGCGGTATTTGCCCGTGGTGACCGCAGACTGGGCAAGGCCATCCTTGAAGCCCACAAGAGGGGAATGATGTTTGACAGCTGGGATGAATACTTTAATTACGAAGGCTGGATGGACGTGTTCTCAAGTGTTGGTATAGACCCCTCCTTCTACGCAAACCGCAGCTTTGCAGATGATGAAATTCTCCCTTGGGATATAATAGATATAGGAGTTTCAAAGAGCTTCCTTCTCCGTGAAAAGAAGGCAGCCCACGAAAACCGCCCCACACCAAACTGCACACAGCAGTGCCTTGGTTGCGGCGCAAATAAGCTGGGAGGTGAAAATTCATGCTGCCCCAAAGCGTAAGAATTAAATTCCGCAAGATGAACGTGCTTAAATTCATCTCTCATCTTGATCTTTGCCGTACAATGAAGCCCGCAATGCTCCGCGCAGGCATACCCGTATGGTATACCGAGGGCTTTAATCCCCACCCCAAAATGGTATCCTCCCTCCCCCTTTCCATCGGCACCGAAAGCCAGTGCGAATATATGGATATTAAAATAACCGAGGAAATGCCCTTTGAGGAAATAAAACAGCGCCTTTGCGCCGCCCTCACCGACGATATGAAGGTGCTTGATGTATACACCCCAAAAATGAAGTTCCAGGAGATAGGCTTTGCCGAATATGATATCACTCTTACAGAGGATATAGACCTGGCGCCCCTTTTTGCCGAAAGCATTGTTATTAAAAAGCACTCCAAAAAGGGTGAAATTGAGCTTGACGTTAAGGATAGAATCAAAAGCATTGAAAAGAACGGCTTGAAGATAAAAATGATACTCTCCGCCGCCTCCGAAAATTTCCTTAACCCCGAAGCCCTGCTTAATCTCTGTGGCTCCCTTGACCACAGGATAGTAAGAACCCAAGTGTACACAAAGGATATGAAAATATTCAAATAACCCTCCGCTTTTGAAAAAGCGGAACCAAAACTTTTATCCTCGCCCTCGCTTTTGAAAAAGCGAGACCAAAACTTTTATCCTCGCGTGGAGTATAAATTAAACTTAAAATCTGTGGCACGAAACTTAAAGATTGTACAAACCCAAGCCCTCCTTACCTAAAGGAGGGGGGACCGTGGCAACGGTGGGAGGTTTTGCACGTTCGCAGATAAAACAAGCAGTTAGCAGTAACTATTTTCACGAAAGAATTAAACCAAAGTGTTATTTTGTTCGGTATAAACTTTATGTTTAGGTGTTCTATATGTAAAACCCACCACCACTCCGTGGTCCCCCTCCCTTTAGGCAAGGGAGGCTCTTGGGTAAGTGCAAACTGCTTCTTATGGTTGCACCAATAACATTTCCGAGCACCTAAAGAAACAATTAAAATAAAACAATAAACGATTCTTAAAGTTTTTTGCCCCGCTTTTTTTCAAACCACCTTGCGGTGGGGCTATCCTCGCGTAGAGTTTAGTTTAAAATTTAAGTCTGTGGCACGAAACTTAACATCAGCACAAACCCATCATTAAAGTTTTTTGCCCCGCTTTTTTTCAAAAAAGCGGGAGAAAGGATTGTATAAATGATTTCAACAAATGATCTTTCTCTCTCTTACGGAGGGAGAACGCTGTTTAAGAACGCCAATTTGAGCTTTACTCCCGGTAACTGCTACGGCATTATCGGAGCCAACGGCGCAGGTAAGTCCACCCTTTTAAAGATACTTTCGGGTGAGATAGAGCAGACCTCCGGCGAGGTAAACCGCGACCCCCGTGAGCGTATGTCGGTACTGAAGCAGGACCACTTTGCTTACGACGAGTACACTGTTTTAAAGACCGTTCTTTTGGGTAACAAAGAGCTTTGCGATATAATGGACCAGAAAGAGGTGCTTTACGCAAAGGAAGAGATGAGCGAAGAAGAAGGAATGCTGCTTTGCGAATTAGAGGAGCGTTTTGCGGAAATGGACGGCTGGAGTGCTGAATCCGATGCAGAAATACTTCTCAACAGCCTTGGCATTACCACCGAATATCACTATATGGATATGAAGGACGTACCTGCCGATATGAAGGTAAAGGTACTCTTGGCACAGGCACTTTTCGGCAACCCCGATATACTGCTTATGGACGAGCCTACTAACCACCTTGACCTTGAAACAATAGACTGGCTTGAAAACTTCCTTATAGACTTCCCCAACACGGTTATCGTTGTATCCCATGACAGACATTTTCTTAACAAGATATGCACCCACACCGTGGACGTTGACTTTGGTAAGATAACCACCGTTGTAGGTAACTATGACTTCTGGTTTGAATACACCCAGATCCGCCAGCGCCAGATAAAGGAAGCAAATAAGAAGGCAGAGCAGAAGATAAAGGAATTGCAGGAGTTTATCGCCCGCTTTAGCGCAAACGCATCAAAGCACAAGCAGGCTACCAGCCGTAAGAAGCTCCTTGACAACATTTCCCTTGAAGCGGAAGAGGTTTCCTCCCGCCGTTTCCCCTACATTGCATTCAAGCCTAACCGCGAGATAGGTAACGAGTGCCTTACAGTAAAGAACCTTTCCAAGTCTGTAGGCGGCGTTAAGGTGCTTGACAATGTAAGCTTTATAATCCGTCCCGACGACAAGGTTGCATTTGTAGGAAGCGACCCCGTGGCAAGAACCACACTTTTCTCTATCCTTGCAGGTGAGATGGAGCCCGACGAGGGTGAAGTAAAGTGGGGCGTTACCACCTCTGTTTCCTACTTCCCCACCGACAACTCTGCATACTTTGACGGCAAGGATGACAGCCTTATAGACTGGGTAAGAAGCTACAGCGACCTGGTGTATGAAACCGACGTGCGCGGCTGGCTTGGCAGACTGCTTTTCTCGGGTGACGAGGCAACAAAGAGCGCAAAGGTGCTTTCCGGTGGTGAGCGTGTAAGATGTATGCTCTGTAAGATGATGCTTGAGGCTTCAAACGTTCTTATACTTGACGAGCCTACTAACCACCTTGACCTTGAATCAATACAGGCACTTAACGAAGGCCTTTGTGACTTTACCGAGGCAATACTTTTCTGCTCCCACGACCACCAGTTTGTACAGACTATTGCTAACCGCATAATAGACGTAACACCCGGTCACTTCTACGATAAGCAAACAACCTTCGACGAATACTTCGCCGAACAGACAAATAAGAATTAAGAGGATATCCAGATGAAGCGTATACTTTCTTTTATACTTTCAATCATAATGCTTTTGGGCTGCTTTAGCATAAGCTCCCTTGCAGGCCCTAACGGCACCATAGAGAACCCCGAGATTGTTGTGCCCTACGGCAACTACAATTTCGACGGTGAAATAGACCCGGATAAATACTCCGATCCCGCCTACTTAAATGAATCTACCGTAGGTTATTTCTGGGCTGCAAACACCTTGACCACAGAAGCAAAGATGTATTTCAGAGCGTCCGATTTAGGTCTTTACGTAGCCGCAGATATTACAGAGGACACGGCTATGGGCAACGGCTACCTTCCCTCAACAGGCTATGACGATATAAACCCCGAAGGCAACACCAAGCCCTACGGCTTTAACGGCGACGTTTTCACATTTATGTTTGACCCCCTGGGCAAGTTTGAAAAAACAGGTATTTCCAGTACAGCTTGGTATAACATAACCCTTTTTGCAGATGAAAGTGTACACGTGTACCGTTCAAAGATAAATGAGGGTGATATTACCAACCAGATAATGGGCGCAGGAAGAATCAAACCCAACAGCACAGGCTGGAAGTTTGAGGTTCTTATCCCCTGGTCGATTCTTATACCGGACGCACAAAGTACAAATTCCGCGGCATCCTCGGTTAACTATACCAACATTGTAAACGGTGTAAGCCGTGCATCTGTTATGTATATGGACAGATATCAGAACGGTGCAAAACGCGACACTTGGGGACGTTTTATCACAGTATGTACCACAACCTATGATAAGCTCAGCGGTACCCACACCTCCGGTCTTGTTCCCAAGTCCTTTGGTCTTACGCTTAACATAAGCACCGCAAATTGCCACAACTTTGGTGATTGGTACGTAGTTAAACCCGCAAGCTGTACCGAAAACGGAACACAGCAGCGCAAATGCCTTGATGCAGGCTGTAATGAGGTTGAAGAAAAGGTTCTTGAAGCGCAAGGACATACCTGGAGCAGCTGGACCGTAATAAAAGAGCCTACTGCACAGGCCGCAGGCTTAAAAACAAGAAGCTGTCTTATCTGTAAAGAAACGGAGCAAAGAGCAATGGCAATAACAGGAGACCCTCAGGTAATAGTTTACCTTAACGCAGGACTTTCCTTTGTATATGAGTTTGAAAATATAGACGTTGTTAACTTCCACCCTGCCCGTATCGACTATGCCGCAGGACAAGGCAAGGACCCTGTTTCCGCAGGTATTATCCTTCCTAACCTTGATAGAATCAGAAACGGCGCAAAGGCGCAGAACCCCAATATTAAGTTCTTATTTACAGTAGCAAACAACAACCTCCAGGTATTTGAATCCTGGCTTGTAAACGATACCTACCGCAAGCAGTTTGCTACATATCTTGTAAGCTATGTAAAAAATTACGGCTTTGACGGACTTGACCTTGACTATGAGTTCCCCACAGGGGCTGTAGATAAGTCCTGCTTTGTGGCTCTTATGAGAGAGCTCAGATATCAGCTTGACAACCTTTCAAAGAGCACAGGTAAGGAATATTACCTTACTATAGCAGTACCTGCCGCAAGCTGGGCGTACAGCCTTTATGATATAGTAGGTATAGAGCCCTATATTGACTATTTCAATATAATGGACTACGACCTCTACTGCGGTTCAAACTTCCCCCTTACCCACCACCACACTCCCCCCTTCGATAACTCTATCTACCCCGGCGGAAGTATGGCAAGTGATATTCAGCTCTATCTTTCCAACGGTATTCCCGCATCAAAGATAGTTTGCGGTATAGGTATGTATTCAAGAAGCTGGTTAAACGTTCCCAACGTAAACAACGGTCTTTTCCAGCCCGGTACACTTACCGATGAAAATCTCCATTACAGCGACCTTATTACAGGCTACGTTAACAAAAACGGATATACAAGATACTGGGATGACACCGCAAAGGCTCCCTATCTTTACAACCCCTCAACAAAGAAGTTTATCTCCTATGACGATGAGGAATCTGTAAAATATAAGTGCGATACCATACTCCAAACAGGTATTCGCGGTATGATGGTATTTGACTACGTAACTTGTGATGGCTCCGGTATGTTTGACTTTATTGCCGAAAACCTTGGTGATAATTCCTCCGGTTCAGCCCATACCCACTACTACACCGCAGAGGTTACAAAGAACACCACCTGTAAGGAAGAGGGTATTATAACCTATAAGTGTAACTGCGGTTACTCCTACAGCGAAGCAATTGAAAAGCTTGATCACACACCCGGCGAAAAGGAAATAGTTGCTGCAACTTGTACAGCGGCAGGTTCCGAAACCGTTAAGTGTACAGTATGTGGTGAGGTTATTTCCGCAAAGGAAATTCCCGCACTTGGTCATACCGAAGGCGAATGGGAAACAGTAACCGAACCTCCCGAAGAAACGGACGGTCTTAAGGTTATCAAGTGTACCGTATGGGGCGAGATAGTTAAAAAAGAGATACTTCCCGTGACGGGCTGGGTAAATCCCTTTGTTGACGTAAAGGAAGACGCTTGGTACTACAGTAGTGTTTCATACGTAGCAAGAAAGGGCTATATGAACGGTACA
>JAZOTL010000143.1:0-5074 GCA_045657645.1 Eubacteriales bacterium | reverse complement strand
CAGGACCCATAAATATCTTTTTACCGTCCATATGTGAGGCAAAGTATACACCCTCCTCCTTTATACGGCGGAGCTTTGCAAGGGAGTATACCTGAAATCCGCCGCTATCGGTAAGAACAGGCTTATCCCAGTTAAAGAACTTGTGTATACCGCCAAGCTCCTTTATAAGCCCATCACCCGGACGTATATGCAAGTGGTAGGTGTTAGAAAGCTCTACCTGACATTTAATATCACGCAGGTCCATGGTTGAAACACCGCCCTTTATAGCGGCACTTGTACCAACATTCATAAACACAGGGGTCTGTATAGTGCCGTGTACGGTTTCAAACTCGGCTCTGCGGGCTCTTCCTTCTGTTTTTAAAAGTTTAAATTTTCCCATTATTAAGTCCTCTTAAATTGCCTTTCCATTTCGTTTCGGCTCATTTCTATAGCCACGGGTCGCCCGTGAGGGCAGTATTTTATATCATCAAGGGCTAAAAGATTATCGCATATCCAGCGCACGTGTTCCCTTTCCTCTATGCGCCCTGCCTTTATTGCGGCCTTACAGGAGGCTTGATACAAAGCCTTTTCCATAAACAGCTTACGGGTAAGTTCTGCCGTACCCGTGCCGTAAGACAGGCGGTCGATAAGTACCTCAAGCATTTCTCTTGCCGCATTTTCTTCAAGCTGTGTGGGTATGCCCGTAACGTAAAGGGTTTTACCCTTGAGCTGCGCTTCAAAGCCCATAGCAAGTATTTCCTCGCTATAATCGGCATAGGTAGCCGCCTCAACTTCAGCCAAGGGCACCTCTATCGGCAGCATAAGCATCTGCATTGCCGTATCGCCCTTTTGCATATTTTCCTTCATTGTTTCAAATATGATACGCTCGTGGGCGGCGTGCTTATCTATCATAAGCATTTTATCCTCAAGCTCTACCATAACATATGAATTGAAAGCCTCGCCTATTATCTTATAATAGGGAATTTCCTTTCTGCCCGTTTCACGGGAGAGGGGTGTTCTCTCTTCAAGCACCCTTACAGGCGCTTCGGTCACATCCGCCTTTATTTCTTCTTTCGGTGGAATATCATCACGCACAAGGGGCTGGGTACGCTGTGGAATAAAGCTTTCCCTTACAGGCTCTGCCCTTTTCTCCTGTACGCTTACGGGCATATCGGGTATATCAAACATCACCCTTTGTTCGGGTTTATTTGAAAGTATCGTTTCTGCGCGGTCATATATAGGCGCAAAAGCGTTCTTTAACTTTATATCGTCATAGCTTACAGAGGAGGGCTCTATCTTCATCTGCGGTCTTGTAAGCTTTTGTTCAAGCACGTTGCGTACAGCACAGTATACCGCATCAAAGACCTTCTTTTCGTCCGAGAACTTCACCTCAAGCTTTGTAGGGTGTACGTTTACGTCCACAAATGCAGGGTGTATTTTTACGTTCAGTACGCAACAGGGGAATTTTTCTTTTGGAATAAAAGAATCATATGCCTGTTCAAGAGCAGACATTGCTGTTTTAGACTTTACGTATCTTTGATTGATAAAGAAGTTCTGGAAGTTACGGTTTGCCCTTACGTTTTCGGGACTGCCTATATAACCGTAGACGGATATACCCTCCATAAGGGAATCTACCTGTAAAAGCTTGCCGGCAAAATCCCTTCCCAAAACGGCGTATATGGTTTCAATAAGATTGCCGTTACCCTGGGTAACGTACTTCATTGTTCCGTCGGTTATAAGCTTAAAGGAAATTTCAGGGTGGGAAAGAGCAACCTTTTCCACAACGGCGTTACAAGCCATACCCTCGCTTACGTCCCTTTTAAGGAACTTGCGGCGGGCAGGAACGTTGGCAAAAAGCTCCTCTATTATCACGGTTGTACCCACCTGTGCTCCGCCGCGGGTCACCGAAACAGGCTCACCCGAAACGCACTCCATTATGGTTCCCATATCATCATCCCGTGTACGGGTCATAATGCGAAGCTTGGAAACAGAGGCGATAGCCGCAAGCGCCTCTCCTCTGAATCCCAGAGTACAGATACCGTCAAGATCTGAAGCATATTTAATTTTGCTTGTAGCGTGGCGCTTAACGCACACGGGCACGTCCTCCTCGGTCATACCCACACCGTCATCGCTTACACGGATAAAGGAAACTCCACCACGTTTAAGCTCAACGGTTATATGCTTTGCGCCTGCATCTATGCTGTTTTCCAAAAGTTCCTTTAGGGCAGAGGCAGGTCTATCTACCACCTCGCCTGCCGCAATAAGGTTTGCTACCTGAAAATCCAGCAGATTTATCTTTCCCATAAATTTATCCTAACAGTTTCTTAAAATCGTAAATAAGGTTCAACGCTTCAAGGGGCGTTAATATATCGGTATCAAGGTTTTTAAGCTTTTCTATTACCTCATCCCTTGCAAAATCCTCAAGGGTAAGGTTTTCTCCCTCTGCCTTTTCTTCCTTTGCTCTGTGGGGAGAAGCATTTTCCGCCTCTATGGTTGCAAGCACGCTCTTTGCACGTTTAATAACATCGGTGGGTACGCCTGCAAGCTTTGCAACCTCTATACCGTAGCTTTCATCAGCGCCGCCACGCACTATCTTACGCAGGAAGGTAATATCATCACCCTTTTTCTTTGCGGCAATATTATAGTTACGCACGCCTTCAACCTCATCCTCAAGCTCGCAAAGCTCGTGATAGTGGGTTGCAAAAAGGGTCTTTGCACCAAGCTTTTTGCCTGCGGTATATTCGGCTACCGCTCTCGCTATACTCATACCGTCAAAAGTACTTGTACCGCGGCCTATCTCGTCATATATAATAAGACTGCGCTTGGTTGCATTTTTCAGTATATACGCCACCTCGTTCATTTCCAGCATAAAGGTGGACTGGCCTGAAGCAAGGTCGTCACTTGCTCCTACACGGGTGAAAATTTTATCGCAAATACTTATTCTTGCATCCTGTGCGGGAACAAATGAACCCATCTGCGCCATAATTGTTATAATTGCAACCTGACGCATAAAGGTGGATTTACCTGCCATATTGGGGCCTGTAATAAGCATTAAACGGTTGTGTGCAGTATCAAGCAGGGTATCGTTTGGAACAAAGTATCCGTCACTAACAAACTTTTCAACAACGGGGTGTCTGCCCTCTTTTATGGTAATAACGTCACCGTAATCAACCTCAGGGCGCACGTAGCCGTTTTCCACCGCAACGTTTGCAAGGCTAAGATAAGCATCAAGCCGTGCAAGGGCGGCGGCAGTTGCCTGAATACGGGCAACGTTTTCGTTTTTAGAGATAACGTCACACACCTCAACAAACAGTTGATATTCAAGGGCGCAGAGCTTATCGGAGGCACCTAAAATAGTGCTTTCCAGTTCCTTTAGTTCTTCGGTTATATATCTTTCGCAGTTGGTAAGTGTCTGCTTTCTTATGTAGGTTTCGGGCACACGGTCTATATAAGACTTGCTGACCTCTATATAGTAGCCAAACACTCGGTTAAAGCTAACCTTAAGCTTTGGTATACCCGTTTCTTCCCTTTCACGCTCGGCAATCTGGTCAAGGTAGGAGTTTCCGCCCTTCTTTATCTCGCTGAGCCTGTCTACCTCTGCATTATATCCCGGGCGTATAAAGCCACCCTCACGAACCGAGAAGGGGGGATCATCAACTATCGCCCGTGTTATAAGCCCGTATATATCGGTAAGCTCGTCAAGATTTTCGTAAATAGAATTAAGCTCCTCGCTTACAGCCGTGGAAAGCAGTTCTCTTATTTTCGGCACACAGGAGATGGTGGTAGCTATTGCAACCAAGTCCTTACCGCCTGCAGAGCCGTAAACTATCTTACTCATAAGGCGTTCTATATCAAGAATTCCACGCAGATTTTCCGCAAGGTCCTGACGGAGCATCATATTGCCGTAAAGCTCCTCTACCGCACTTTGCCTTAAGGATATCCTGTGAGAATTAACAAGAGGCATTTCAAGCCAGCGGCGAAGTGTTCTTGCGCCTGCCGAGGTAAGGGTCTTATCAAGCACGTGAAGAAGACTTCCCTTTTTATCCTTGGTGCGCATAGTTTCGGTAAGCTCAAGATTGCGCCTTGTGTTTGCATCAAGCTCAAGATACTGTCCGCTTTCGTATATATTAAGCCCCTTGATATAGGATATATCGGTCTTCTGCGTGTCCTTTATATATCCAACCAAAGCGCCAACGCTTGCCGCAATAAGGTTGTTTGAACGCAGCTTTGCGAGCACATCCCCCTCAAAAATATCAAATATACCCGCAGGCATTTTTGAAATTTCAAACCAATCGCCAAGGCTGTCTGTTACAAAGGCGTCAAGGCGATTATCAAGGAATATACTAAGCTCCGCGTTGTCATAGCGGCGTATATTCATTATAACCTCAGAGGGAGAATAGGTTGCAAGCTCGTTTATAAGTGCGGTCACACACCCCTTTTGGCTAAAAGAGGTGGCAAACATATCACCTGTTGAAATATCTGCAAAGGCAACGCCTATCTCGCCACGCATAAAGCAGATAGCGCAAAGATAGTTGTTCTTCGTTTCGCTTGGTATGTTCTGGCCTATAACGGTACCGGGAGTAACCACGCGGGTAACCTCACGGCGCACAAGACCCTTTGCCTGCGAGGGATCCTCGGTCTGCTCACACACTACTACCTTATAGCCGTTTTTAACAAGCTTGCCTATATAGGTTTCTGCGGCGTGGTAAGGAACACCGCACATAGGAGCGCGCTCCGCTTCACCGCAATCCCTGCCCGTAAGGGTTAGCCCCAAAACGCGGGAGGCGGTTTTTGCATCCTCGAAGAACATTTCATAAAAGTCCCCCAAGCGATAGAAAAGCAGTGCATCGCTGTAATTTTCCTTAACAGCAAGATACTGCTGCATCATCGGTGTCATCCGTTCTTCCTCCTATTAAAGAAGCTTGCCGAAAAGCGAATAGGTTTCAGCTTCTGTTATCATAACGTCTACAAACTGCCCGATAAGGGAATCATCCCCTTCAAAATGCACCAGGCGGTTCTTTTCATTTCTTCCTGTCAGTTTAGTTTTATCGGTCTTACTGCGACCCTCTACAAGTACCCTTGTGGTCTTGTTTTC
>JAZOTL010000142.1:0-20572 GCA_045657645.1 Eubacteriales bacterium | reverse complement strand
ATAAAATTCGTTTTCTACGGTTTTGATACCAAAAACGAGCGTACCCGTTACTATTCCTGGGGTTCAAAGACTGCTTCCGGCTCCCTTACCATTGTAAGCGAGGGTAAACGTTACCGCGTGGAGCGTGAGTATATCGAAGGCTCTCACGACAAGGCAGTTATATATGATGCAGACACAATGGAAGTATGCTTTGATGATATGGAGCCTTCAAAGGTGTTCTTTGGAGTAAGCTCGGACGTTTTCTGCCATACTGCATACATAGGTCAAAGCTCCGGCGGATATATAGACGGAACTAAGGTTTCAAAATCTATCGAAAACATCCTTTTTTCCGCTGATGAAAAGCAGGATACCGAAAAGGCTTTAAAACGCCTTGATAACGCAAGAGTTATGCTCTCCCACAAAAAGGGCAACGGCGGTATGATAAACGACCTTACAACCGAGCGCGATGCCCTTATAGAACGCCTTGAAGCCGCAAAAGCTTCCAATGCAGGCATTATAGAAAAGGAGGGCACAGCAAGGGAAACAGCGCAAGCCTGTGAAGCAGCACAAAAAAAGCTTGAAGAGCATAAGGAGCTGCTTGAGTATTACGAGGCGGCAAAGGGATACCGCACCTACAAAAAATACAAGGCCCTTGCAAAGCAGACCGCAGAGCTTGAAGCCCTGCTTGACGCTTTAAAAAAGAACTATAGCGTAAACGGTTTTCTGCCCGACGAAGAATATATAGCAAAGCTGAAAGAGATAAACGAGGATTTAGAAAGATACGAAAGCGCCCTTTCTGATCTAAGCCGTGAAACCGAACAGAAAAAATACCGTGACCGCAGTATACAGGAGCGCACCGCCTTTGTAAACCGTGTAAACGAAAACGGCGGTATTACAGAAACTGCAGAGCGTTTCAACTCCATTAAAAAGAAAAAGACCATCTTTACCCTTTTGGCAGTTATAAGCTTTATTGTGGCCGTAGGCTGCGGTATTGCGGGAACGTTTATCAGACCCAACCCAACCTTCCCTATCATATGTATAGGCGCCGCCCTTGCTCTTGGAGTTTTGGGTATGATATTCGTTATTTCGGTAGCGCGCCAGCGCATAAACGAATCCGAATTTATGTCGGAATTTGACCTTGACTCCCGCGAGGAGTTTGAATATGCCATGGAGCATTTCCACGAGGATGAAAGCAAACTGGCTATATACCGTTCACAGCTGCAGGAGCTGGAAGAAAACTACGACCGCATATACGAAATAAAGCGTGAGCGTGAGAATGCCGCTATGGCAGAAGCGGTGCGTTGGGGAAAAACAGATCCCAAAGAGGCACAGAAAAAGGCAGAAGAGGTTTTACGCCGCATTAACGAAAGCGCAGCGGAGGCCGAAAAATATGCCATTGCCAAACAGGCATTTGCCGCACAGATCACAGGCCTTGACGTGGAAGAGTTAAAGCAGACTCTTGCAGGCAGACCCTATAATGAAGAAGCTTTTGATACAGAGCAGGTAAAGGAAGCACAGCGCACAAAGGATTTTTACACACAATCCCTTGAGCATTTAAAGGAAAAATCCGCAAATCTTGAAAAAGAGCTTGCCGTGCTTTATGCAACGGCAGAAGACCCTACCGAGCTTTGTGATAAGGTTAATTCCCTTGGCAAAAAGATAAATGAGCTTTCGGTTAAAAACAGTGCCTACCTGCTTGCATACGAAATGCTTTCAGAGGCATCCCGCAATCTGCGCTCCTCGGTGGCTCCCCGCCTTTCACAGCGTTCGGGCGAGCTTATGGCACTTACAAGCAACGGCAAATACCCAACCCTTGGTGTTTCCGATGACCTTGGTATGAACTATGAGTGCGAGGGTAAGTACCGCAACATAGAATATATGAGTGCAGGCACCCGTGACCTTGCATACTACAGCCTTCGTCTTGCTCTTGTGGAACTGCTTTTCAGAAAGGATGCACCCCCCGTTATCTTTGACGAAAGCTTTGCCCGCCTTGATGACAGCCGCCTTGATAATATGCTGCGTGCAGTTTCAAAGGTATGTGTTCCCGGCTCACAGGCAATAATACTTTCAAGCCAGGAAAGGGATGCAAGTCACCTTTCAAACCTTGAAATAGCTTATAATTATGTTAAACTTTAAATCTAAATTCACAGCACCGCAGCTTTCCTTTATGGCTGCGGGCGCTGTTATATTCATACTTTTTACCCCTATGGTTTCCTTCTTTTTCAATTTTGGATCTGTAGTGGGTATGACTTTAGGCGCCCTACTCTTCTTTGCAGGGCTTTTTATGCATAAAATAAAAAGCTTTATTGTAAAAAATATAAAAAAGGGGCACTTTAAAGTATTGCTTTTCCTTTTCTGCATTTTAGTTTGTGCCGTATTGGTTTATTCCTTATTTCTAATAGGTAATATAACTGCCGCCGCCTTTTTTGCAGATGACGCGCCTGAGGACGCCACCGTTGTGGTGCTTGGGTGTCAGGTAAGGGCAAGTGGTAACCCCTCAAAGACACTCCGCCAACGCCTTGACTGCGCCTATGAATACCTTTTGGAAAACAAGGATGCAGTTTGCATAGTTTCGGGCGGCAAAGGCCCCGACGAGCCTGTAGCGGAAGCCGAAGCTATGTATGACTACCTTGTAGAAAAGGGTATTGCGCCCGAAAGAATATATAAAGAAGCAAATTCCCATAACACAAACGAAAATATGGAATATACTGCAAAAATTATTGAGGAAGAGGGCTTTAGCCGTAATATTGTTGCTATAACGAACTCCTTTCACCAATACCGCGCGGCACGGTACGCCGCCCACCACGGTTTAACTGCATACCCCGAAAACAGTAAGACCGATACTTTTGCATATCCCACCTATCTTGTGCGGGAGCTTTTTGCAATAATTAAGATGAAATTTATTACCTCTTGATGTAGACATTTAAAAACATTTGTAGTACAATATTTGGTAACATAAAATTAGTTCAAAATATATAACGATATTTTATAAGGAAAATTACTATGAATATTATTATTGTAGGATGCGGAAAGATAGGCGCTTCGGTGCTTGCAAGCCTTGTGGCCGAAGGTCACAACGTAACCGCAGTAGACAATGACCCCGCAGTAATTGAAGAAATAACCAATATTTATGACGTTATAGGTGTTTGCGGAAACTGCACAGACCCTGACGTGCTGGAGGAAGCAGGCGTTGAAGCAGCCCAAATGTTTGCCGCCTTTACTTCCACCGATGAGCTTAATATGTTAAGCTGCTTTATGGCAAAAAAAATGGGGGCCGCACACACTATTGCGAGAATAAGAAACCCCGAATATAACGACCGCTATCTGGGCTTTATGAAAAATCACTTGGGAATATCAATGGTCATAAACCCCGAAAAGCGTGCAGCAAGAGAGCTGTTTAACATTCTACGCTTGCCCTCTGCCGTAAAGGTAGACACCTTCTCTGATAAACGCTTTGAGATGGTGGAGCTTAAGTTAAAGCCCGACTCTGCCTTAGACGGTATGAGCCTTGCGGCGCTGCGTAAAAAATACCCCATTCCCCTTCTTATCTGTGTTGTACGCCGCGGTGATAAGGTCTACATTCCCGACGGTAACTTCGTTTTAAAGGGTGGAGATAAAATTGCCCTTACCGCCTCTCCCACCGAGGTGCACAAGTTCCTTCGTGCAAGCGGAATCCTCCAAAAGCAGGCAAGAAACGTTATGATACTTGGCGCAGGCCGTATCTCCTATTACCTTGCCCAAATGCTTACTGCCCACGGCAACTCTGTAAAAATAGTGGAGCGCAGAGAAGAGCGCTGCAGGGATTTTTCAGAGCGTTTGCCTGAGGTATCTATGGTATGCGGTGACGGCGCAAGCCAGGAGCTTATGCTGGAAGAGGGAATCCGCCATATGGACGCCTTTGTTTCCCTTACGGGTATGGACGAGGAAAATATGCTTATTTCCTACTTTGCAATGACACAAAAGGTTCCTAAGGTAATCACAAAGATAAACAGAGATGAATTTTCGGCTATGGCAGAAAGCCTGGGGCTTGATTCAACCATTTCCCCCAGAAAAACCGTAGCAGATATAATAGTAAGATATGCAAGAGCTCTTGAAAACTCCCTTGACAGCAGCGTGGAAACACTTTATAAGATAATGGACTCAAAGGCAGAGGCTCTTGAATTTATCGCAGGTAATGATTGCGCCGCAGTAAACATCCCCCTAAAGGCTATTCAGCTTAAGCCCAACATCCTTATAGCGGGTATAATACGTGGCAAAAAGATAATACTCCCCTCAGGTGACGATATGATACAACCGGGTGATAAGGTAGTTATTATTGCCGCAGGCCATCGTATCAACAATCTTTCGGATATTCTTAAATAAGGCAGGCGTGGTATGAATCGCAGAATGATCTTTAACACCCTTGGAAAAATTATTTCCCTTGAAGCGGTGCTTATGATACTCCCCCTTGCCGTTGCAATGATATATAATGAAAGTTCTTGGCTTGCCTTCCTTATCACAATAGCGATAGCTGCCGTGCTTGGCGGGGCAATGATGCTGTTTAGCAAGCCAAGGGACAGCGTTATATATGCAAAGGAAGGCTTTATAACCGTAGCCCTTTCCTGGATAGCCCTTTCACTTATAGGGGCGCTTCCCTTCTTCATTTCGGGAGAGATACCCTCCTATGTAGACGCAGTTTTTGAAACGGTAAGCGGCTTTACCACTACAGGTGCTTCCATACTTACAAACGTGGAAGCTATGGGCAAAGGTATGCTCTTTTGGAGAAGCTTTACCCATTGGATGGGTGGTATGGGAATCTTGGTCTTCGTTATGGCCATAATCCCCAACATTTCCGAGCGCTCTATCCATATTTTAAGGGCAGAGGTACCCGGTCCCGTTGTAGGCAAGCTTGTTCCCAGAATAAAGGATACTGCTAAAATTCTCTACCTTATATATCTTGTAATGACCTGCGTTGAGATAGTACTGCTCATTGCAGGAGGTATGCCCATATTTGACAGTATAGTGCATTCCTTTGGTACCGCAGGTACGGGCGGATTTGGTATAAAGGCAGACAGCATTGGCTCTTACAGTTCTTATCTGCAATGGGTAATTGCAATATTTATGCTCATATTCGGCATAAACTTCAACCTTTACTACCTTGTGCTTGTAAAAAAATTCCGTACTGCAATAAAAAGTATGGAGCTTTGGACGTATATTGGAATAATATTGGTATCTACCGTTATTATAGCATTCAATATATATCCTACACTTAATAATGTAGCAGATACCCTGCTGCACTCCTTCTTCCAGGTTTCATCTTTAATTACAACAACGGGCTATGCAACGCAAAACTTTGACCTGTGGCCCTCACTTTCAAAGGCTGTTCTGCTGATACTTATGTTTGTAGGCGGATGTGCCGGCTCTACAGCAGGTGGATTTAAGGTATCCCGTGTTGTTATAATATTCAAAAAATTAAAGAGCGAATTTAAAAGACTGCTTCACCCCCGTTCTGTAAAGGTAATCACCTTTGAAGGAAAAAAGGTAGAGGAGCAAACGGTAAACAGCGTGTTCGTATATCTGGGAATATATATGATATGCTTGCTTGCCACCTTCCTTTTTATATCCGTTGACGGCTTTAGTATGGAAACTAATTTTTCCGCAGCAGTATCCTGTTTTAACAATATAGGTCCCGCCTTTGGCAAAGCAGGCCCTGCCCTGAGCTACGCAGAATATTCGGTCTTTTCAAAAATAGTTCTGACTATCTCTATGCTTTTAGGCAGACTTGAAATATTCCCTATACTCATCTTTTTAACCCCTACGTCTTGGACAAAAAAATCATAACTGCAAAGTATACACAGCATTACACTGTTGATATTAAACAAAAATCGAAAAAACAAGATTTTTTTGATTTTTACTATTGACAAATGAATTGCAGGGTTGTATAATTATGCACGTAATAACGAATAAACACTCAACGGAGGCTATATAAAATGGAAAAGAAAGATATTAAAAAGGTTGTCCTTGCTTATTCCGGAGGACTTGATACATCAATAATCATTCCGTGGCTTAAAGAAAACTACAACAACTGTGAGGTAGTTGCGGTTTCCGGTGACGTTGGTCAGGGCACAGAGCTTGACGGTCTTGAAGAAAAGGCTATCGCTACAGGAGCCTCCAAGCTCTACATAGAAGATTTAAAGAAGGAATTTGTTGAAGATTACATCTGGCCTACCCTTAAGGCAGGCGCAGTTTACGAAGGTGATTACCTCCTTGGTACCTCCTTTGCACGCCCCACTATCGCAAAGCGTATAGTTGAGATTGCAAAGGCAGAGGGCGCAGACGCTATCTGCCACGGCTGTACAGGTAAGGGTAATGACCAGGTTCGTTTTGAGCTTACCATAAAGGCGCTTGCTCCCGAAATGGCTATCATTGCTCCTTGGCGTGAATGGGATATCAAGTCCCGTGACGAGGAGATTGCTTATGCGGAAGCACATAACATTCCCTTGAAGATAACCCGTGAAACCAACTACTCCAAGGATAAGAACCTGTGGCACCTTTCCCACGAGGGTCTTGACCTTGAGGATCCCGCAAATGAGCCTATGTACAATAAGCCCGGCGTCCTTGAAATGGGCGTATCTCCCGAAATGGCTCCCGATAAGCCCACCTACGTTAAGATCTCCTTTGAAAAGGGTATCCCCGTAGCAGTTGACGGCAAGAAGATGGATGCAGTTGAAATAGTTAACACCTTAAACGAGCTTGGCGGCGCAAACGGCATCGGCCTTGCAGACCTTGTTGAAAACCGCCTTGTTGGTATGAAGTCCCGCGGTGTTTACGAAACCCCCGGCGGAACTATCCTTTACCGTGCTCATCAGGTTCTTGAAACCCTCTGTCTTGACCGCGACACTCAGCACTACAAGGAGCTTGTTGCAGCAAAGTTTGCAGAGCTTGTATATTACGGTCAGTGGTTCACACCCCTGCGTGAGGCTCTTTCCGCATTTGTTGACAGCACACAGGAAACAGTTACAGGTGAGGTTACCCTTAAGCTTTATAAGGGCAATATGATAAACGCAGGCGTTACATCTCCCTACACTCTCTACAGCGAAGAGATTGCTACCTTCGATGAAGATGACGTTTACAACCAGGCAGATGCAGGCGGATTTATCAACCTCTTCGGACTTCCCGTTAAGGTTAGGGCCGAAATGGAACAGAAGTGGAATAAGAAATAATTTTAAGGGACTCTACGAGTCCCTTGATTATTTTAATTATATGTGATAGAATTACCGTAAACAAAATTTAAAAAAGTAAGGAACAATAAATAATGGCAACCGAAAAAATGTGGGCAGGCCGCTTTGAAAAAGAGCTTGACCGTGCAGCAAATGATTTTAATTCTTCAATTCGTATAGACAGCCGTATGTACCGCGAGGATATACAGGGCTCTATGGCACACGCGGCAATGCTGGGAGCAAAGGGTATTATTCCCCAAAGCTCCACCGAGCTTATTATAGAAACCTTAGGTCAGATACTTGCGGATATTGAAGAAGGCAAGCTTGCCTTTAATATGGAAGCAGAGGACGTGCATATGTTCGTTGAGGCAGAGCTTACTGCCCGTATAGGTGACGTGGGCAAGCAGCTCCACACCGCAAGAAGCCGTAACGACCAGGTGGCAGTAGACACAAGGCTTTACCTTAACAACAGAACAAATGAAATGATAGAGCTTACCCGTAAGGTTATAGATGCACTTTGCTGTGTGGCAAAGGAGCATAAGGCAACCATAATGCCTGGTTACACTCACCTTCAAAGGGCGCAACCCATAACCTTCGGCCATCACCTTATGGCGTATGCTATGATGTTTGCCCGTGATATCAAGCGCCTTTCAAACGCTCAGGCTCTTATGATGAGCGCATCTCCCCTTGGATCCTGCGCACTTGCAGGCACCACCTATAATACAGATAGAGATATGACCGCAAAGGCCCTCGGCTTTGAAGGCCCCTGCCTTAACAGCCTTGACGGTGTTTCCGACCGTGACTTTTGCGTAGAGCTTTGCTCCGCCATTTCTATCGTAATGATGCACCTTTCCCGCTTAAGCGAGGAAATCATCCTCTGGTCCTCTTGGGAATTCAAGTTCATAGACCTTGACGATTCCTACTCCACAGGCTCAAGCATTATGCCCCAGAAGAAAAACCCCGATATGGCAGAGCTTATCCGTGGCAAAACTGGCCGTGTTTACGGTAACCTTATGGGTATACTTACCGTGCTTAAAGGACTCCCCCTTGCCTACAACAAGGATATGCAGGAGGATAAGGAAGGAATTTTTGACAGCGTTGATACCCTTTGCGCCTGCCTTGGAATTATGGAGCCTATGCTGCGCACTATGAAGGTAAATAAGGATAAGATGCGCGCGGCAGCCTCCGGTGGATTTATAAACGCAACGGACGTAGCAGATTACCTTGTTAAAAAGGGTATGCCCTTCCGCACCGCGTATAAGATAGTAGGTCAGACCGTTGCCATGTGTATAAACGAAAAGACCACCCTTGAAGAGCTTCCCCTGGAAAAGTACCGCGAAATGAGCGAGCTTTTTGGTGAGGACGTTTACAAAGCAATCTCCCTTGAAGAATGTGTAGAAAAGCGTATCTCCAAGGGCGGTACCTGCGTTGCCTCTGTAGAGGAACAGATAGCTTATATAGAAAATTTGCTTAAATAAAAGCGGCACGGGTACCCCCAAAATCGGGCATAATCTTTACAGATAACTGTATCGGAAGATGCCTGATGTTAAGAATTCCCTATAAGTTAAATAAAAAATTCCCCGTATGGGGATTTTTTATTTGACCTTTTATATAAAAAGTTGTATAATTCAATTATAACCTATAGGCGTATAATATAACAAATGAGGTATTTTATGCTTAACAAATACGGGGATTTTTCCCCCAAGGGTGACGAATTTATAATTAACACCCCCGATATAGAAAGAAACTGGTACAACTACTTCTTTACCGACAATTATATCACCTTTACCTCACAGGCAGGAATAGGACAGGGCTTTATTCAGGACTATCTTGGTAACCGCATTATGCCCGTACAGTCAAGGGGCGTTTATGCAGTATGTGATGACCTTGGTTGGAATCTGACAGGATTACCCGTATATGACGACGATAAAAAATATCGCTGCATCCACGGCTTGGGATATACCACCATAGAGCTTGAAAAGAACGGTATCCGCACAGAATATACCCTTTTTGTACCCAACGAAGAATCTGTTACCACGGGCTTTGAAGTTGCATGGATAAGGGTTAAAAATCTTACCGATGTAAAAAAATCCGTTAAGGTTATATCCTACTGCGATAACGATTTTGACGGCAGATATCACTATCAGGGCTACAACGTTTCCTCCCTTAACTACAAGGGGGATGTAAACGGACTACACTACGGAGTGGACGCAGGAGAGTGGAACGGCGCATATATGCACTTTGAGGGCTTTATGACCTGCGCTCAGGCTTTAAGCGGCTATGACTGCACACGCAACGCCTTTATTGGCCCCTACAACAGCGTATTTGATCCTATCGCAATTCACAAGGGCGGTTGCCAAAACACCCCCTGTGTTGCAGAAAAAAACGCTTATGCCCTTCAGACTACCATTGAACTTGAACCGGCCGAGGAGGGTTATTGCTCCTTTGTTATGGGCATAACCGAAAACGTAGAGCGTATAAATGAACTTACCGCCCGCTTTGCAACTGAAGAAAAAATAAAGGCAGAGCTTTTGGCAGTAAAAGAAAAGTATAAAAAGGTTTTCGGCAAGCTCCATATAACCACACCCGACCCCGAGCTTAACAAGCTGACCAACAACTGGCTTAAATATCAAACAGAGCTTGGCAGCCGTTGGGCAAGGGTAAGGCATAACGGTTTTCGTGATATGACAAGCGATACCGAATGTCTTGCAACCTTTGCGCCCGAGCTTGCTTGGACAAGACTTAAGCGGATAATGGAATATCAATATTCCAACGGTTACGCTCCCCGCACAGTTGAGAACGGTGCAATAAGGGATAACAGTTTTTCAGACAATATGGTGTGGCTCACCTTTACCGCATACTATATACTAAACGAGCTTGGCAACCACAAAGAGCTGCTTTGCGAACAAGTCCCCTTCAATGATAAAAGCGTTGGAAGCGTTTACGAGCATCTTAAACGTTCTATAGATTGGCTATATAACTTTAAGGGTCTGCACGGACTTATCAAGATATGGCGCGGTGACTGGAACGACTGTATGGACAGAGCAGGCAAAGAGGGCCGCGGTGTAAGTATATGGCTTAGTATAGCTTGGTACAGGGCAAACAAACAGTTTGCAGAGATTGCCGAGATAATGGGGGACAAGGAGGCCGTAGAGCTTTCACGCCTGCGCGGAGAAGAAATAAGAGAGCTTGTAGATAAATACGGCTGGGACGAAGAGGGTCAGTATTATATCTACGCCCGAAACGATGATGACAGAAAATTAGGTGCTTCAAGCGAGGAAGAGGGCAAGATACACCTTAATCCCCAAACCTGGGCTGTTTTTTCGGGCATATCTGTTAACGGAAAAGAAAAAATAGCAATGGAATCTGCCGAAAGAGAGCTTACCTACGAGCTTGGTACTGCGGTAATGACCCCCGCCTATACCCATTACGACAGAGGCGTGGGAAGTATAGGCATCAAACACCCGGGCCTACACGAAAACGGCGGCGTATATCTCCATTCTATGTGCTGGAAGCTGGCGGCTGATGCCCTGCTTGGCTATGAGGATAAGGTTGCGTGGGATATAAAGCATATTCTGCCCTTCCGCAATCCCGTGGTAAACGGCAGATGCGAGCCCTACGTGCTCCCCAACAGCTACTTGGGTAAAGAGACACTTCACCGCTACGGCACCCCCGGCCAGAGCTGGCGTACCGCTTCGGGTCAGTGGTTTTTAAAGGCAATGGTAAACTTTGTGTTCGGTATTATGCCCACAAAGGACGGCCTTAAAATTACTCCCTGCTTGCCCTGTGATTGGAAGGAAGCTGAGGTAACAAAGGAATTCCGCGGCTGTGTTTATCATATAAAATATATCCGCACAGGCAATAAAAAAATCACCCTTAACGGTGAAACACTTGCAGGCGACACTCTCCCCTTGTTAACGGGAGAGGCAGAGGTCATCTGCGAAATATAAATAAAAGTAAAAAAGGCTGCTTTGCAGCCTTTTTTATTGCTCAATTATGGTGCTTCCGCCTACAAATTCACGCACAAGAGAGGTTCTTGGAACAACGTCACGGTCAATAAGCTTGAATTTTGAGAGCAGAGCGCTTAACTCCTCCATCATTTCAAGATAGGGGCTGTTTTTGTTCATATCAAAAATCAACTCATTAAGATAAATTTTATAAACAGAATGTTCGTATAATAATGAAGAATTAAATATAATATCGGCGCTATCGGTAAAGGGATAAATATATTTTTCCGCACCAGTTTCTACACGTGGCCATAGGTCAAGGGTCTCATCAGCCGAGGAATTACGGAACGCCTTATCACGGATAAGGCGACGTATCAGCCTTGTGGTACGGGAACGTATGCGTTCACCCTCGTCATCGCAAAGGGCTGTAAGGGCGGTGCAGTATATTTTATATTTATTTTCTTCGGCAATGGAAGAGCTTAACTTGTCGTTAAGGGCGTGTATGCCCTCAACTATCATTACCTCGTCCTTTGCAAGCCTGAGCGTCCTTCCCTGCGGTTTTGGCGAGGATGTTTTGAAATCGAATATAGGCAATTGCGCTTCCCTGCCTGCTATAAGGTCTTCAACGTTTTTATTGAAAAGGGGATAATTTATAGCCTCAACCGTTTCAAAATCATACTTTCCGTTTTCGTCAAGGGGTATAAGCTCTCTTGGGTAATAATAATCATCAAGGGAGATAGCGCAGGAGCTGATACCAAGGACCTTAAGATGCAGAGACAAACGGGTAGCAAAAGAGGTTTTACCCGAGGATGAGGGCCCGGAAATCAAAATCAGTTTTTTATTTTTTATATCATTTTTTATCTGCCACGCAATTTCAGATATTTTCTGCTCATGCCATATCTCGCTTATATTAATAAGGCGGTTCACTTCTCCTCGCCTTATAATATCATTCATATCGGAAATGCTGACAATACCTAATTTGGCACACCATTCTCTGTATTCGCTAAGGCAACCTTCAATTCTCGTCATAAGGATGCTCCTTTCTTGCTATTCAATTATATTATAACACAATTATATACACTTTTGCACCCTCATTTTCCAAAAAATGCGCAAATATGTTCAATATATTGCCAATCATAAAAAATCATCTGCGGAAGATAATAATATCAGAGCCCGGCAAACGGTCGAGCTCGAGTAATATAGATAGTATGTCGGGCAACCGACAGGATAAAGGAGAAAATCAAAATGGCTAAGAACACTAATGTAGTTCCTGAAGCAAAAGCAGCTCTCGAGCAGTTTAAGATGGAATCTGCAAGTGAAGTTGGCGTTACCCTCAACAAGGGTTATAACGGCGACCTCACTTCCCGCCAGGCTGGTAGCATCGGCGGTCAGATGGTTAAGAAGATGATCGAGAAGTACGAGAGAGATCTCGCAGGTAAGTAAGCGATAAGTTAAATCGGGTTTACGAATATTAAAGAGATATACCGCTGAAGGTTCAGCCACTATCTCGGACAAAAGCTCCCTTCCGGGAGCTTTTTCCGCTTTTAAAAAAACGGAACCAAAACTTTTGTCCTCGCGTGGAGTTTAATTATAATCGTTTATTTGTAGCACGAAAGATAAAGTTTGCACTTACCCAAAAGCCCTCCTTGCCTAAAGGAGGGGGGACCGTGGCAACGGTGGGAGGTTTTACATATTCGCAACCGAAATGTGCAATTAGCAGTAACTGAAGTTACAATAGATTTAAAACAAAGTATTATTTTGAACGGCATAAACTTTATGTTTAGTTCCCTATGCGCAAAACCCACCACCACTCCGTGGTCCCCCTCCCTTTAGGCAAGGGAGGCGGGGTTTCCGCAAACTGTTTCTTTTGTTTGCACCAATAATATTACCGGGCACTGATAGAAGCGGTTATGTCCACACATAAAGCGAGCATTAAAGTTTTGGTTCCGCTTTCTCATAAGCGGAGAGCTGGACGTGTCCTCGCATAATGTACAGCCAAAACCTTATGTCCTATACCAGAGAATGAAGTCAGTACAAACCCATTATTAAAATTTTTTGCCAAGTTTTTTTCAAAAAAGCGGCGGAGGAGATCAATTTTCATTTATCATTTCTGATATCTCGGTTGCCAATATCTTTGCCGCGGCCTTTGCTTCCGAAAGAGTGTTAGTGCAGCTGCCTATTTCAAAAAGCAGGGCGCCGGGGGCATATTGCTGATTAAAGCTTGCGCCCCTTAGGTTAATGGGGCGGGCAAGGCCTGTGTATTCCTTTGTAAGCCGTGCCTGCAGCTTTACCGCAATATTCATATGCTCCTGCCAATAAGGATGGTCGGCACCTTGGGCATTTGTTCCCACAAGGGTCATTATCTGGGCAATTTTTTCACCGTTTACGGTACACTCTGTTTTTATACCCTCTCCGTTACTTCTTATTATGGCATCCCTATGCACGTCAAAAACATATTTTATTGAAGGATAATTTTCAAGATACCATTTTACCGATGCAAGGGAGTTAATATATGAACTGTTGTAATCCTCACCGTCGTGAAGGGTTTGGCAATGCAGGGTAGGTATGCCTGCTTCGTTAAACACGTCAACCATAACCTTACCTACCGCAATCATATTTTCCTCATTATTATGGGATCGAAAGGAGGTCTGCTCACTATAATATGTACTGCCCTCAGGCAGGTAGCTTTCCGTTGCGTGGGTATGATAAATAAGCACCAAAGGCTCTGATTCACCCTTGTTCAGCTTTGTTATATCTCCTGTTTTAAGGGCGCTCGGATATGGGCTTGAAAGCAGAGCCGCAAGGTCGTATTGCGCCCCTGAATCTGTATCCCTTACCCTTATCTCGCCCGCCTTCGCTCCCTCGCTCATATCAAGGGGCAGAACGGGATAAACTCCGTCATCCCCGCCCTCGGCCTGCAGGTTTTCCCGGTTTGGCTCATCTATTTCCTCTATAAGATATATTTCCTCTCTTGCAAGGTCCTTGTGTATGCCCCCGGAAAGCAAGTTGGCTCCCACACCCCGGGTTGCAGTGTAGCCACTTTCCCTTCCAAGAGTTATATTTTCAAGATTTTCGGGTGTAAAATACAAGGTAAAGCGCAAAAACACGGCGCAAAATATCAGTAGTAGTGCAATAAGGCATACAACCCACCTGTAAATAGTACCGTATACCGCCCTTTGTTGTGTTCTGTTCATTTTACATTCCCCCGACAGAATAATATATTACAATATATTCACGCTCCCCGCAAAAATGCACGGTTCAAAGCATCTGACAACAGCTTTGCGCTTTCGGCAAGTGCCACGTCCGACTCCTTAAGGGTAACAAAAAAATCCCTTTTATTTTCCAACACCTTTATAAGTCTTTCATCAACATCTTCAATCCCCGCTTCCTCAAGGGCACTGTACACAAGGGTAGGTGACCCCACAACGGTAGGAACGCCTACGCTTATAACGGGAACACCAAGGGTCTCGCTTGATATTTTAACACGGCGGTTTCCAATACCCGAACCGGGGGAAATACCCGTATCCGATATCTGCACCGTACAGGCAAGGCGGTCTACGCTTCTTGCGGCAAGGGCATCTATGGCAATAAGAGCGTCGGGCTTAACGCTTTCAACCGCTCCTTTGATAATCTCAAAGGTCTCTATCCCCGTTTGTCCAACTACTCCGGGAGAAAGCGCTGCCACCTCTATCTGCCCTATGCTTTCAAAAAGCTCGCCGTTATATTCCTTTATATGACGCGTTACAAGCAGCCCGTCAACAGTAGAGGGGCCAAGGGAATCCGAGGTTATATCCCTGTTACCAAGACCAACCGCAAGCACACAGCGGCAATTTTCAGGAAGCATTTCTCTTATTATACGGGCTATAAGCTTTGCCGCACCCTCCACTGTATTATCCGAAACAAGCCAGGGCTTTCCGCACATAACTGTAACGTACCTGCCAATATCCTTACCAATACTGCGCGCCCCCTTTTCGTTAGTTATACTCATCTCTGCATATTTTACACCGTTTTCACTGTTTTCGTTATATATTACCCCCTCGTTTTCTCCGCTTTCACTTGTATTGCGAAGCTCTATTGCAAGGTCCGTTCGTATAAGATTTTCCATAACTACTCCTTTTTTAATATATAGGACACTGCGTTTGCAGTTGTGTAAGTCCCTATTTTGCCTGCGGCTGCTACCCGCTTTTAATTCAAAACCAATTTGATTGTAGCCACTTTGCGTAGAATATATAAAATTTTTTTTAAATATCCTTATTTTACTTGAAAAAATATGAAATATACTTTATAATAGGATAGAGTTATTATAATGTAATCCATCCAGGAGGAAGTTCCGCATGAAAAAGAAAATAGCACTGCTGTTAACAGTAGTTATGCTGCTTACCACTCTTGTATCCTGTGCTTCCATCAGACCTACTGATGACGATAAGGGTGCAGAGATACCTGTATATATGTCAGGTGAGATATACAATCTTGACCCTGCATACGCTTACCTTGACGAAAGCGCAGCAAAAATTCTCCCCCTTATATATGAAGGTCTTTTCACCTTGAACGAAAAGGGTGAGGCAGAAAAGGCAATGTGTAAGGAATACAAAACCTTTACAGACAGAGACGGCGATTTTGTTTTGGAGCTGACTCTTAACGACACAAAGTGGAGTGACGGACGTTCGGTTTCTGCAAATGACTTTGTATACGCATGGAAGCGTATCCTTGAGCCCGAATTCGCAAGCAAGGCAGCATCTCTTCTTTACGATGTAAAGAATGCAAGAGATTGCAAGCTTGGTAACCTTTCCATAGACGATTTAGGCGTTGTTGCAACCGAAAACAAGGTTCTGCAGATCATCTTTGAGGAAAAGATAGACGTTGAGGAATTCATCCTCACTCTTGCAAGCCCCGCGCTTGTTCCCTTGCGTGAGGATAAGGTAGTACGCCTTGACAACTGGGCTTCCTACTACGCTACAATGGTTACAAACGGTCCCTTCTTTGTTAAGATATTCATCCCCGGCGAAGGCAGTATGACCCTTGAGCGCTCCATATACTATTACAGAAATATGGAAAAGGAAAACGAGTACCTTGACAAGTATGTAACACCCTACCGTCTTAATATTACTCTCTGCTCACCTGAGGAAGCATACGAAAAGTATGAAAAGGGCGAAATAGTTCTTGATTTTGACCTTCCCCTTTCCGCTCGTGAAAAGGCAGACGCAAAGAAGCTTGATACTTACTCCACACATACATATATTTTCAATACAACAAAGGCTCCTTTTGATAATGCCGATGTAAGAAAGGCACTTTCCCTTGCAGTAGACAGAGAAGCTCTTGCAGATCTTGTAGTATACGCAAAGGCTGCAGGCGGTGTTATCCCCGCAGGCATTTCCGATACAGGCAAAAAGGACTTTAGAACCAACGGCGGCAACCTTATCACAAGCGATATGGCTGAGGCAAAATCCCTTGTTAAGGCAGCAAACGTTACCGAAAAGAACATCACCATCACTATCCAGAACGATGATGTAGATCTTGCAGTTGCAGAGTACGTAAAGGGCCAGTGGGAAGAGCTTGGCTTTAAGGTAGATATAGAAACACTCACCTTTGAGCACCAGCTTATACTTGAGTACGACCAGTACCCCAGCCTCTTTATTGACGCATACAAAACAGGTAACTTCGACGTTATAGCAATTGACTCCCAGATGCTTTCCACAAACGCATTTAACGAGCTTGCTTCCTACGCTACAGACTTCTCCGGAAGCGCTGCAGAATTCAGCGCAGACGCTCATATCTCCGGTTACGCAAGCGAAGAGTACAACAAGCTTATAGAGCAGGCATTTGCTGAAAAGGACGCCGCAAAGCGTTCCGAGCTTCTCCACAAGGCAGAAGAACTCCTTATTAAGGATATGCCCGTAATGCCCCTCTTTGTATATGAAAACGCATATGTAATAGCTAAGGACCTTAAGAAGGTTGAAGCACTTTACAACGGTTCTCTCCAATTTAAGCAGGCAAAGCTTAAGAATTATGAGGACTACAAGGTAACAACACAAACCGAGGAATAAGTAAGAAAGGGCTGCCCCAATAGCGGAGGCAGCCCTTATACATAAATATAATTTTAGGAGGAACCATGCAGGCAGCTTTAGCACAAAAAACCGAGATCAAGCTTTATATCCTGTATGTTATGAAAAACATAGCCTACCCCATAGATTTTAATTCCCTTAACGATGCTGTCACTTCCGACGGCCTTGTTAATTACTTTAACTTTGCAGACTGCTTTACCGAGCTTCTTGAAACAGAGCTTGTAGCAGAAAATAATGAAGGCTATATTCTTACAGACAGGGGCTTAAACGTATGTGACAGCCTTATAGAAAACCTTGCCCCCGGCATACAAAGAACAGCAGTCGCTGCGGCTACAAGATATATTTCCTTTGAAAAGCGCGGTGTAAAAATAGACTGCAGAACCGCAGAAAAAACAGACGGCAGATACCTTTTTGAATACAAGGTAACACAAAAGGATGATGACATCTTTTCCGTTTCACTTATGCTCGAGTCAAAGGAAGAGCTTAGACGTATAGAGCATAATATGAAGAATAACACAGATAATATCTACAAGGGTATACGTGCTATTTTAGCCGGAGAAACCGACTATTTATATAAGAATTAGTCATTATAAACAAAAAAGAAATAGCAAAATTGTAGACTTTTTTCCCGTATTTGTTGACAAGTTGAATTTTCTGTAGTAAACAGTAACAAAAACGCACTTCTCGCTTTGTGCATATTGCACACCGATTATTCATATTATGTTTCGGTTTTGTATAAACTCTTGACATAATTTATTAATATGGTATAATATTTCTATACCGCTATATCTTGATATCAGTAGGTGTAACCTTTGACTCAAACCACAAAATATACTCTTTCACTTATACAACGCGTAAAACAAGGCTCAAGTGAGGCATACCGCCTACTCCAGTCCTTATATATGCCCTTGATCAATTCAAAGGCAGCGCAATATGCCGGCTCTGCCCTGGAGGGCGATGAACTTGTACAGATAGCTTCAATAGCCCTGTATGATGCAGCTCTCTCATACGAACCGGATAAATCCAACGGCAAAGTCACCTTTGGCCTGTACGCAGAGATTTGCATATCAAACCGTATAAGATCAGAGTTACGAAAGCAAAAAACAACGGGTACCTCCGCAGATGAAACTCTCCTTGAAGAGGAAAACGTTTCATCCCCGGAAGAAAAGCTTATCGCAAAGGAGGATATATACTCCTTACTTGAAAGCATCTATGCTACCCTATCTCCCTATGAGAGCAGTGTGTTTAAGCTTTACCTGTTAGGTTATTCTGTGAAAGAAAGTGCACGGCACCTGTCAAAAACCGAAAAATCGGTAGAAAACACTTTACAGCGTATCAAGAAGAAAATACGGTGTGTAAATAAAGATAATATTTCCTGATTTTCGGGAGTGTTATATAAATTTAAAGCGAGGTATAGACCATGTACGAAGACAAGACCTTAGTCTGCAAGGAATGCGGACAGGAATTTGTATTCACAGCAGGAGAACAGGAGTTCTACGCTGAAAGAGGCTTCCAGAACGAGCCTCAGAGATGCAAGCCCTGCCGTGATGCAAGAAAGGCGGCAACTAAGGCGAGCAGAGAAATGTTCACCACAGTTTGCGCACAGTGCGGCAAGGAGGCTAAAGTTCCCTTCCAGCCCAGCAACGATCGCCCCGTATATTGCAGCGAGTGCTATGCAGCAATGAAAGAGCAGCAGGACTAAGTCGTTATATAAATAAATTAATCACTTAGGAAAAAACGGACAGCCAATGGCTGTCCGTTTCTGTTTTGTTGATTTTATTTATTAAGATAATTATAAAGCATTGCAGCTGTACCTGCACGCATAACGGGATTCTTGGGAGCAAGCACCAAAGCGCTTTCACTTGTACTGCTTACAACGCCTGCGCCTACAGCCCACTGTATAGCTTCAAGGGCCCAATCGGATACTTCCTCGGCATCTGTATAATCAGAAAGGTCTGTTTCTACCGCTTCGGGGGTAAAGTAGTTATAAAGGAACTTTACAAGCTGCTGACGGCTTACGTTTTCCTTAACACCAAACATTCCTCCGCCTATACCTGCGGTAACGCCCTTTTGGCTTGCCCAGTTTACTGCAGCTGTGTACCAGCTATCCGCTTCAACGTCGGCAAATTCGCTCTCGCCCATATAATCCTCTACCTTTTCGCCGGACATATTAAAGAGTATCTGCACCATCTGTGCGCGGCTTAAGGTCATTGATGGATTGAATTTTGCATCTCCTGTACCGGACATAACGTCATTTTCGTACACATACTGCACGCCGTCAATATACCACGCGCCCTCCTCAACGTCAACAAACCTGTTATCTGCTCTCTCTATCTTGGGCGCTTCCCAACTTTCCCAAGTAATATTATTATAGACGTCATCTTTTTTTAATTCCTCTATTACCTCATCAGTCCAGGTTGGGTTATTTGCAGGATAATATACAGTGCCTTTAAACCCTCTGAAAATAGTTACATACATTTCGGGGAAATTGCCGTAAAATTTGACTTCAGTCAGGTTTTTGATATCACCTATGTCCAAATTATTGACTACTTTTATTCCTTCGGGAAATTCTACCGAGGTTATCTTGTTGCAACCTTCAAAAGCAGAATGGGATATTTCTTTTAAAGAATTGGGGAATTCAACTGTTTCTATGTTAATACAGTCAAGAAATAAACATGTACCTAAATATGTTATGCCCTCTTCAACAACTACGTGCTTGATATCTTCATTTTTGAAAATCGGGCTCAAATACGACTCGAATTGAAGAAGCACCTCCTGATAATCATCCGTTGCTCCCTCGCCGCTTACGGTAAGCGTTTCTGTATCGGTATCAAAGGTCAAGGTGATATTTTCGTCCGTCCACAGTACATTTTCTTCGGCACTGCAGGGAAAGACCATAGTGCCTAGCAGCATCACCATACATAACATAAGCGAAACAGTTCTTATAATATTTTTCATTTCCACAATACCTCCTTGTTTATAACAAATAAATTTTAGAGGATTTCTATAATGCTTAAATATAAACCCAACACCAAAGAAGCACTTGAACACACAGAGATGTTCTGGAATCAAGAAAATTCGGATCGCTGTAATCTTGCTATCATGATTCCCAGACCAAATCCCAAAACAATTCCACCGGAACGGGAGTATACTCTGAAAGACCGCTATACAGATCCGAAATGCATCATGCACCGGTTTCTCAATGATTTTGAAAGGACAGAATTTCTGTACGAAGCATTTCCGATTACCAGAACACAAATTGGAGCTTCAGGTCACTGTTCCTATTTTGGCAGTAAACCTACTTATGAATCCAACACAGTCTGGTGGGAAAAGGTTCTTGATAAACCTGATGCTTCTCTTCTGAAGTTTGATGATGCTGCCTTTC
>JAZOTL010000141.1:0-10103 GCA_045657645.1 Eubacteriales bacterium | reverse complement strand
CCTCATACTTGGTAAGGTAGTCTGCTATGAAATGCATCTTGTCGATATTGTCGCGAAGGATCTTTTCGGCTCTTTCAAACTCGGCAGTAATGATGGCATGCATCTCTTCGTCGATCATTGCAGCGACGTTTTCGGAATAGTTGCGGGAGTTAGAGAAGTCTCTGCCCAAGAACACCTCGTCGCCTGTGGTGGAGCCGCCGAAGGCTATGGGACCGAGCTTGTCGCTCATACCAAGCTTTGTAACCATCTTGCGGGCAATATCGGTAGCACGCTCGATATCGTTGGAGGCACCGCCGGAGATATCGTCAAAGATTATCTTTTCGGCAACACGGCCGCCAAGCAGCATTGCAATCTCGTCCTTAAGACCGTTCTTGTATACGCTGTATTTATCCTCTACGGGAGGATTGAGTGTGTAACCCAATGCTCTGCCGCTGGGGATAACAGATATCTGTCTTACGGGGTCAAGGCTGGGCAGGGCAAATGCGATGATAGCGTGACCTGCCTCGTGGTAAGCGGTCTTGCGCTTTTCCTCGGGCTTTATCTTCATGGACTTCTTCTGAGGACCTACCATTATCTTGAGGGTAGCCTCCTCGATATCGTCCATAGTTTCGTACTTTGTAAGATAGTCAGCTATAAAGTGCATTCTTTCGATATTCTCGGAAAGGAGCTTTTCGGCAAGGTCAAAGGCCTCGGTAATGATGCGGTGTATTTCCTCATCAATCTGAGCCGCAACGTTTTCGGAATAGTTTTTGGTATTGGAGAAGCCACGGCCGAGGAACACCTCGTCACTTGTATTGCCCGAGCCAAAGGCTATGGGGCCAAGCTTTTCGCTCATACCAAGCTGTGTTACCATCTTGCGTGCAATATCGGTTGCGCGTTCAATATCGTTTGAAGCGCCCCCTGAAATATCGTCAAAGATTATCTTTTCGGCAACTCGGCCGCCAAGGAGCATTGTAATCTTTTCACACAGGCCGTTGCGGTAAACGCTGTACTTATCCTCGGTAGGTGTGGTAAGTGTGTAACCAAGTGCCTTACCGCTGGGGATAATAGATACCTGACGTACCGGGTCCTGTGAGGGGAGCAGATAAGCAAGGATGGCGTGACCTGCCTCGTGGTAAGCGGTTTTTCGCTTTTCCTCGGGCTTTATCTTCATGGACTTCTTCTGGGGACCCATCATTATCTTCATTGACGCGTCCTCAATATCCTGCATATCTATAAGGAGCTTGCTCTTTCTTGCGGCAAGCAGGGCAGATTCATTAAGGAGATTTGCAAGGTCTGCACCTGTAAAGCCTACGGTGCTTCCTGCAACCTTATCAAAATCTACGTCACTTGCAAAGGGCTTATTTTTTGCGTGTACCTTAAGGATATCAACTCTTCCCTTAAAATCGGGGTAGCTTACTGTTATCTGCCTGTCAAAGCGGCCGGGGCGCAGCAGGGCAGGGTCAAGTATATCGGGGCGGTTGGTTGCCGCCATAACTATAACACCGTCGTGACTGCCGAAGCCGTCCATTTCAACAAGGAGCTGGTTAAGGGTTTGTTCTCTTTCATCGTGGCCGCCGCCTAAGCCTGCGCCGCGGTGTCTGCCCACGGCATCAATTTCATCTATAAAGATGATGCTTGCCTTGGTCTTGCGGGCGTTTTCGAAAAGGTCACGGACACGGGAAGCACCAACACCCACGTACATTTCTACAAAATCAGAACCGGAAATGGAGAAGAAGGGTACTCCTGCCTCGCCTGCAACAGCCTTTGCAAGCAGGGTCTTACCGGTACCGGGAGGGCCTACAAGCAGAGCGCCGTGTGGTATCTTTGCTCCTAATTTTGTAAATTTATCGGGATTACGCAGGAACTCTACAAACTCCTGCATTTCTTCCTTTTCCTCGTCAAGGCCTGCTACGTCCTTGAAGGTTATCTTGTTTTTATCATCAATAAAGAGCTTTGCTCTGGTTTTGCCAAAGGAGTGCATTTTGCCGCCCTTGCCTGCCTGATTCATCATATAGAACCAGATGAACACAATAACTACCGTTACAAGCAGATAGGGTACAAAGCTTACCCACCAGGGCAGGGTTTCTATCTTTTTGTAGTCATAGGACTTTATGGTGCCGTCGGCAAGCTGCTGTTGTATCAGCTCGTGCAGGTCCTCATAGAAAATATTGATATCACGCAGAGGATAGCTTATCTTTTTGTTTTCGTGTGTTACTATGTTGAGGTTGTTTTTGCCGTCTACCTCAAAGGATTTTACTTCGCCTGCCTCAAACTTTTCAACTATATCGCTGTAGAGTATTTTTTGTTGGGTGGCATCGTTTAAAAGCGAACCTACGGCCCATACTATAGCAATGATTATAGCTGCATAGGAAAGCAAGACTAATAGATTTTTGTTACCCTTATTCTTCATTCTTTATCTCCGTTAAAAAATCCTATTTTCCTTCGTAAACCGAGGGATCGAGAATACCCACATAGGGTAATGCGCGGTATTGCTCATCATAATCAAGGCCGTAGCCTACAACAAATTCATCGGGAATTTCCATACCTACGTAATCGGGTGTAAATTCCACCTCACGTCTGGAAGGCTTATCAAGCAAGGTGCAGGTTTTTACAGAATGCGCGCCCTTTAAGGAAAGATATTCCACAAGGTAGGAAAGGGTGCGGCCGCTGTCGATAATATCTTCAATTATAAGTATATCCACATCGGGAAGATCCTTTCTTAAAAGATCAAGGATAATATTTACGCTTCCCTTTGTTTTTGTACCGCTTCCGTAAGAGGATACCTTCATAAAGTCTATCTCTACGGGGTGGGTAACGTGCTTCATAAGGTCGCCCATAAATACTACAGAGCCCTTGAGTATGCAGAGCAGAAGGAGCTTCTTTGTGCTGTCCTTGTAGTCGTGGTCTATCTGCGCCGCTATTCTTGAAACGGTTGCTTCGATTGTTTTTTCGTCTATAAGGATTTCCTTGATAATTTTGTTGTTATTCATAGTGCCTCTTATAACCGATATACAGCTTGCGCTCGGTCTCCTTTTTATTTTTTGCGTTATCTCTTATTGCAACACTCGGTATCCACACTATACCCTCACTATCGGTGATAAAGGGGAGTGTGTCTCTTTCCCTTACGGGGATGCCGGAGTCACAAAGGAGTTTTTTTACTTTCTTTGTCATACCCTTTGCACGTATCCCATCGTGTGGTTGCCTTGTGCGCAGGTATAAGTTACCTTTAATATTATCAAAATCTATCGTTGTGTAAATAGATATTTTGTAAATATTTTTCATTCTTTCCCACTCTGCCAAATCTGTGGTAAGAAAAACACTGCAGGAGAGATGGGGGATGTTATTTTCGCCTTCATTTAAGGGAGTAAGGGGAATTGTAGCTTCACTTGCTTCGGCTTGGGGTGCTGCACTTGCTGCGTGCGAGGGCATATGGGAGCGGCTCCTTGCCGTAAAGTATACCCTGTTTCTGTCACAGATAAACTCTACTTTATCCGAAATATCAAGGGTATGGTAATTATTTTTATCCCTCACAAGGGTGATTGCCGTATCAAGCTGGGTATAGGAGAGCTGTGCTCCTGCCTTTTTTGCAAGAATTTCAAGGCGGCGGGAGAGCAAAGCATCGTGGAGGGAAGAAAGCTCCCTTCTGCTAATATCCGCAGGCAGTGCGGCTGCCGCTTGGGACAGATAATCCTCATCTCTTGTACAGCTTTTTGTAAAACGGTGTATCGCATCGCAAAGCTTGGGGTTTACCCTTTTAAGGGAGGGGATTATTTTATGGCGTATATAGTTACGGGTATATTCGGTATCGGTGTTTGTGGAATCGTTTACGTATTCAACGCCATTGGCCTTTGCATAAAGGAGTATTTCATCACGGGTAACTGATAACAGGGGACGTATATACATACCCCTAACGGCAGGAATACCTCTTGCACCTGCAAGGGAAGCGCCCCTTGCTATGTTAAAGAGCAGAGTTTCTGCATTGTCATCTGCGTGGTGAGCGGTGGCAACCTTTGTAATACCCTGCGCTGTGCATATTTCCTCAATAGCTTGGTAGCGCAGTATGCGGGCCGCTTCCTCCATACCAACGCCCTCTTTTTTTGAATAGGCGGGAACGTCCACCCTTTTTGAAAAGAAGGAGATGTTACGGCTTTGGCAGAAAAGGCGGCAGAATTCTTCATCACGGTCTGCCTCTTCGCCACGTATCATATGGTTTATATGGATTGCACACACGTTTTTGCGGTGGGTGTTAAGATAGTGCAGAAGCACGGTGGAGTCAGCTCCGCCCGAAAAGGCAACTGCTATCCTTTCATCCTTCTCTACCATATTGTATGCACCCATAAGGTGTTCTATTTTCTTTTTAAACATATATTAAGGCTCGGGAATGTTATGTTCAAGAGATTGGAACTTGGTGTACTGGCCGAGGAAGGCAACGTCGATCTCGCCGGTGCCGCCGTGACGGTTCTTTGCAATAATAACCTTTGCGGTGCTTTGGGGCTGTTCCTTGTTGTAATATTCATCACGGTAAAGGAACATAACTATATCCGCGTCCTGCTCTATGGCACCCGAGTCACGAAGGTCGGAAAGCATGGGCTTTTTATCGGTTCTGGATTCGGGACCACGGTTTTCTTCACCACTGCACTTATCGGGAACGTTGAATTCCTTTGCCATTATCTTCAGGTTTCTTGAAATTTCACCAACCTCGTTTACGCGGTTGTCAAATTTACGGTCACTCTGCATTAACTGCAGGTAGTCGATTATAACCATACCCACGTTCTTTTCGCGGCGGAGCTTTGCCTTCATTGCGGTTATGGTCATACCGGTGGTATCGTCGGTTTTTACGTTAAGCTCGGAAAGCACAGAGGATGCCTGTGCAAGCTTTGTCCACTCGTCGGGAGAAAGCATACCTGAACGCAGGTTTGTACTGTCAACCATAGCCTCACTTGAAAGTAAACGCTGAACAAGCTGTTCGTTTGACATTTCAAGGGAGAATATACATACAGACTTGTTGTTGCCCTGCTCCTTATACATACGGGCAACTGCGGTTGCTATGTTAAGCGCAAAGCTTGTTTTACCCATACCGGGGCGGGCACCTATAAGCACAAGGTCACTTTTACCCATACCTACAAGCACACGGTCAACGCCTGAAAAGCCTGTAGGGATAGTCATAGCGCCGGGGCCTTCCAGCTGAACCTGCTTTATCTGTCCAAGGGTGTTTACAAGTACGTCCTGTATGCTGGCAAAGCTTTTTTGCACGTTATCCTGTGCAAGGGCAAAAATTCTTTGCTCTGCATCACCGATGATTGCCGCCGCTTCGCCCTGTGCGGTAAATGCTCTGTCGGTAATTTCCGAGCATTCCTCGATAAGGGAGCGCAGCTTGGCGTTATCGTGGACTATCTTTGCGTATTCCTTTACGTTTGCGGAGGTTGGCACAACCTCTGCTATCAGCTTTATATATCTGTTGCTTTCTGCCTCGTTATACACGCCCTGCTTTATAAGGGTGTCTATAAGGGTTATGGGGTCTATGGCCTTGCTTTCCAGATACAGGCTCTGCATTGCGTGGTATATATCCCTGTGCTCGTCAAGGTAAAAATCATCGGAGGATAGAAGCTCCGGCAGAATGTCAAAGCACTCGGGGTCAATAAGTATAGAGCCTAAAACGGACTGCTCCGCTTCAAGGGAAAAGGGCAATTTTCTGCCCAGTTCATCAGATAATTGGGGCATTTTTAATACTTCCTTGAAAAAATTATTTGTCTGCTACTACTACGTTTACTTTACCCGAAACGCCTGTGTAGAGCTTAACGTCTACAGCGTAGGTGCCGTAGGTCTTTATGGGGTCACTAAGAGAGAGCTTTCTTTTATCTACCTCAATACCGTGCTGCTTTTTCAGCTCTTCGCATATATCCTTTGAGGTAACGGAGCCGTAAAGGCGTCCGTCTGTGCCCGACTGGCAAACTATTTTCACCTGAACGCCCTCAAGCTTTTGTGCAACAGCCTTTGCTTCGTTTGTTTCAACCTCTATTTTGTGGGCTTTGGAGGATTCCTTGTTCTTAATATCGTTAAGTGCCTTTGCATCCGCCTCTATTGCCAAGCCCTTGGGGAAAAGGAAGTTGCGTGCGTATCCGTCGGAAACGTTTATAACCTGACCCGCCTTACCCTGGGCCTTTACGTCTTTAGTAAGAATTACCTTCATTTTTTTATCTCCTTATAAATCAGTATTTTCAATTAAATATTCGTCGATAGCTCTTTTAAGCTTTGCTACCGCCTGGGGTACACTAATGCCGTTAAACTGTACGGCTGCCGCGTCAAAATGTCCGCCGCCGCCCAGCTTTTCAAGCACCAGACCCACGTTTATATTACCCTGGCTTCTACCCGAAATAAATATGGCATCACCCGATTGGCATATAACAAAGGATGCGTCTATATCCTTTACGTTTAGAAGCTTGTCTGCCGCCTTTGCCGCGGCTATACGGCTACGGGCAGGGCTTTCGCCGTTATCACCGCCCTGTGCTATTGCTATGCTGTTTTTGTATATAACTGCATTTGCTTCAAAGCCTGCTTCCTTTATAAGGTCTGTAAGCTCGGACTTAAAGAGTTGTGTAACGCTTTGGGGGTTTGCGCCCTCGTTACGCAGGTAAAGGGCCGCGCCAAAGGTACGGGAGCTTGTGTTTTTGGAAAATTGCTTTGTATCAAGTATTATACCTGCAAGCAGTATGTCTGCCTCCTCGCGGTTAAGAGTACCGGGGGAAAGTATGTGCTCCAGCATTTCCGCCACAAGCTCACTTGCAGAGGATGCCGCAGGCTCAATGTAGGTTGTAAGGGGCTCGTAGTTAAAGGCGGTTGCCTTGCGGTGGTGGTCTACCACCACTATGTTGTGGGCGTTATCCGCAACGTCCGGGGATTCAAACTGTGTGCGGTTGTTTGTATCCACTATTATGAGCAGAGTTTGGGAGTCCATCATTTCCTGGGCGCGGGCAAAATCAACAAAAACGTCGTTTTCATAATACTCCTTTATTCCCGAAAGCTTTTCAGTGCATTTTTTAAGCTCAGGGGATGAGGGATTGATTATGATATTTACCTTTTTTTCAAGGGACATAGCAAATCTTGCCATACCAACAGCGGCTCCAAGGGAGTCATAGTCCGGGTAAACGTGGCCCATTATAAGCACGTTACTGCTTTTTGAGATAAGGTGAGCAATTTCCTCTGCCACTACCCTTGCGCGTACCTTGGTGCGCTTTTGGGAAGCCTGCACCTTGCCGCCGTAGAACTCGGTGCCTGCTTTTGTTTTAAGCACTACCTGGTCACCGCCGCGCTGGAGCGCCATATCAAGGGCCGACTGTGACATTTCCTCGTTGGCTTTAAGGGTGTCGCCCATATCGGAGATACCTATAGATACGGTAACGGGCAGGTTACCGTCACCCACGCGGATGTTTCTTATGCGGTCAAGTATTTCAAATCTGCCGTTTATAAAGTTTTCAAGGTGCTGTTTGCGGAAGATCATAATGAACCTGTCGCGCTGATATTCGTGGAGTATGGCATCAATGGATTCTGCCCAACTGTTAAGCAGCTCCTCGACCTGTGCCGCGGCACTTCTGTACTTGTCCTTTGCATACTGCATAAGCTCGTCCAGATTGTCGAGCACTATAAACGCCGCAAGGGGAGTTTCGTCCTCAAAGCGTTTTTGCAATGCAGTGATATCCGCTATATCCTGCCATACTGTAAGGGTCATTTTGCCCTCTGTACCGCCCAAGGGATAGGCTTTTACGCGGTAAACGGAGCCAAAGGCCTGTACCCTTTCTCCCGTTTCATTTGTAGAGGCGGTAAGGTCGGATATTTTTACAGAGCAAAGCTCGAAAAAGCTTTTGTCGTAAAGGTTGTTTTTTTCGCCGCAAATAAGCTCTGCCGCGCGGTTGTACCAGGTTACTCTGCCCGTATCGGAAACAAGTATCACGGGCATATATATTTCGGAGAGCAGATTAAGAGTAAGGTTGCATTCAAGGTCGCTTGCGTTATAATCTATTGCTCCCGAAAGAGAGTGGGTCTGTGTAAAGCGGTGCACCATAAGGAACAAAAGCACCAAAACTGCGTAAGCCGCCACGGTTACAAGCCCTGTTATAACAGGCTTTGTGTTGAAAAAGTATATGGCGGTAGTATAAGCAAGTATGGCAACGATAGCCGCCCCAAAGGTTACTGCGAGGGGCAGGGCTGACGTGTATTTCTGATTTCTGTTTTTGTTTTTCAGGCGGATCATCTCCGTTCAATGATAAAATTATTACATTATATTCTATCACAGTTAATAACATTTGTAAATATTAATTTTAGATATTGTCTGTAAGTGAAAAAAAGTGTATAATAGCCTTAACAGATATTTTTACGAGGTGTTTTATGAAATTTAATTACGCCGTAATGCCCGAAACCTATAAGCTTACAAAGGGTATGGGCCATATATATAACAGCGGTATGGTAAAGGATTATCCCAAATCCCTTGAGCTTGTTTGCGCCAAAAATGACACCTGTGCATTTCAGCTCCTTTTAACTGCGGATGAGGCTTTTAGCGTTGTAGCTTCAGATATGCCCTATTTTGCTCAAAAACGCAGAAGCACCCTGCGTGTTAAAACAGAATGTGAGTATGAAGCCGAGATAAGCTTTGTTGATCTTATTGAGGATGACGATAGATTTATGCGCGGGGATATGCTTTCTTGTGATGCCGTAAGAGAGGTAGAAAAAAAGGATACCGTTGCCTTGTATTTCGAGGTAAAGGTGCCGGAGCAAGCACAGGCAGGGGAGAGCAATATTAAGATCTCCTTGTTCCTTGCGGATATGTTTGAGGATGAAAAAAAGGTTGAGGAAATTAATCTTACCCTTACGGTATATGACTTTAGTATGAGTGATACCGAGGATTTTTATCTTGATATATGGCAGCACAACTGCGCTATTGCAAAATATTACGGCTGTGCCTTGTGGTCGGATAAGCATTTTGAAATTATGCGCTCCTTCCTTGAACCCTTGGCAAAGGCAGGGCAGAAGGCGGTAACACTTATTCTTTCCGATGCTCCCTGGAGCGGTCAGTGGTGCCATCTTGAAGAGCGGGCAGAGGCTAATCTTTACGAATTTTCCATAGCTTCTGTTACAAAAAAGCTTGACGGCAGCTTCAGCTATGATTTTTCAAATATGCAGAGATACATAGATATGTGCGCCGAGCTTGGCATAAAAGAGGAAATATCCCTCTACGGCCTTGTTAACGTTTGGTGCGACCCCTTGGGCGGCTTTGAAAAGCTCACCGAAGAACACCCGGACGGACATAAGATAAGATATTTTGACGAGGCAGAGGGGGTATATAAATATATCCGAACTGCTGCAGGTATTGATGCATATATTAAAGCCCTTCACGATTATTTTGTTGAAAGTGAGCAGATAGACCGTGTAAGAGTGGTGGCGGATGAGCCTGCAGATACTGCAGCCTACAGAATGATAACCGATCACATAAAGGAGCTTGCTCCACGTTTTGTGTTTAAGGCGGCTATAAATCACAGCGAGTTTATAGGTGAGTTTAAGGATACGGTGGTTGATTACGTTCCTAATCTTGAATCCTGGTCAAAGGAGTCTGATAAGATAGAGGCGTATAGAAAAGAGCTGAAGGACAGCCGTTTCCTCTGGTATGTATGCAATCAGCCTCCCCACCCGAACACTCTGCTTTCAAGCGATCTTTGCGAGGCCCTGTTTATAGGAGTTGTAACCTCGTATATGGGCATGGCAGGCTTCCTGCGCTGGGGCTATACCGTGTGGACAAAAGAACCTGCCGAGGATATGAGATACTTTACATGGCCTGCAGGAGATCTGTTCTTCGTGTATCCCGGAAAGGATGCAAAGCCCCTTTCCTCTCTGCGCTTCAAGGCTCTTTGCCGCGGCATAGGTCTTTGCCGTATACTCAATGCTTACAAGGCAAGGTTCGGCAAGGAAAAGGCTGACGCTCTCTGCGAAAAGGTAATACTTGAGACCGACGTAAAGAAGTTCTTTGTGGCAGAGCGTACAGTGGCTCCCAAAGACCAACTCCTTTCGGTAAATTACGAGGATTATAACGCAATAAGAAGCGCGGTTTTAAGCGAGCTTTCGGAGAAATAAAA
>JAZOTL010000140.1:0-4271 GCA_045657645.1 Eubacteriales bacterium | reverse complement strand
AGCCATGTCGTTCTGTGAGCCAAGGAGTTGTAAAAGTTTATTGTCTTCCTAAGACCGCTTGGCCTCCGACTTCACAAAGAACGGTCGTGACAGCGAAAGCAAACGCCTTGGCGTTAAGAAGGCTGACGGTCAGGCTGTTACTGCAGGCAACATCATCGTTCGCCAGAGAGGAACTCACATTCATCCCGGCGTAAATGTTGGCCGCGGCTCTGATGATACCCTTTTTGCACTCGTAGACGGAACAGTTAAGTTCGAGCGCATTTCTAAGGATAGAAAGTGCGTTAGCGTTTACACCGCATAAAAGCTTTAAGCCTCATAGCACCGACTATAGTCGGTGCTTTTTTCTTACTCCACAATATTGCATTATTGGGTTAATAAATTTATAATATCTACTATAATACTTTCTTTTTAGTTTATATTTTTATGTTACAATAAATATGGTCAATAATAATGACGAAAGGACGGCGGAGATATCTCCGCAATAAATATGAGCGACTACAAGGATACAGAAAAAAGCTTTATTGAGTATCTTGAACAAGCAGATAAGAACACCCTGGAGCTTGCGAAGAAAAAGACTTCTGAATTTGTAACCCTTATGACATATTATAAATGTGCTATGATGGAGATAGAAACAAAGCTTAACGTGCTTGATGAAGAATACTCCCTACAGCACGATAGAAATCCTATCAACAGCATTAAATCTAGACTTAAAAACCCAAAAAGCATCGCAAACAAGCTTAAGCGCAAAGGGTTAGAGTTTAATACCGATAACATCTTCGAACATATTAATGACGTGGCAGGCATACGCGTTATATGCGGCTTCCAGGAAGACGTATATACACTGGCAAAAGCGCTACTTTCACAGGATGACGTTACCCTTATATCGAAAAAGGATTACATATCAGCACCAAAGGAAAACGGCTATAGAAGCTTGCACCTTATAATAGCAGTTCCCATATTTCTTGCAAACAAAAAGCATATAATGAAGGTGGAAATTCAACTGCGCACAATAGCTATGGACTGCTGGGCAAGCTTGGAGCACCAGTTGCGATATAAAAAGAATCGTTCCTACACCGATGAAATGATAAAAGAACTCTATGATTGCGCCATGCTTAGCCAAGAACTTGATGACCGTATGGACAATCTGAAAAAACAGGTTTACAACAATTAAACGATATATTTTAACCCTATTTTAAGAAAGGATATATATGCTTACTTTAAAAGGCATTAAAAAGGATTATCCCACAGGCGCCGAAACGGTTAAAGCCTTAAAGGGGATAGACCTTGAATTCAGAAAAAGCGAGTTTGTTTCCATACTGGGCCCTTCCGGATGCGGTAAAACAACTATGCTCAACATAATCGGAGGTCTTGACCATTATACTGAGGGCGACCTTATAATAAACGGCAGATCCACAAAGAACTACCGTGACCGTGATTGGGATAGCTATCGCAACCATTCCATAGGTTTTGTTTTTCAAAGCTATAACCTTATCCCTCACCAAAACGTTCTTCAAAACGTAGAGCTTGCTCTTACCCTTTCCGGCGTTTCAAAAAACGAGAGAAGAAAAAGAGCAAAGGAAGCTCTTGAAAAGGTGGGACTTGGAGACCAGCTTAAAAAGAAGCCAAGCGAAATGTCCGGCGGACAGATGCAACGCGTTGCCATAGCTCGCGCTATTGTAAACGATCCCGATATAATTCTTGCAGATGAGCCTACAGGAGCGCTTGATACCGAAACAAGTGTTCAGGTAATGGAGATATTAAAAGAGATATCAAAGGACCGCCTTGTTATAATGGTAACCCACAACCCCGAGCTTGCAGACAAATATTCTACCAGGATAATACGTATGCTTGACGGCATTATAACCAACGATTCTTCTCCAATTACAGAAGATGAAAAAGCCCTTCAAAAGGCCGAAAAGAAAAAGGAGAACGGCAAGAAAAGTGCTAAAAAGCCTTCAATGTCCTTCTTTACCTCCTTTGGTCTTTCTCTCAAAAATCTTGTTTCAAAAAAAGGACGCACATCCCTTACCGCCTTTGCGGGAAGTATCGGCATAATAGGCATTGCACTTATTATGGCAGTTTCGCAGGGTACCACAAATTATATTAACGCCATACAGGAAGAGACACTTTCATCCTACCCTATCACCCTTGAGGCTGAATCGGTAGACCTTGCTTCCCTAATGGAAAGCTTTATGGGGCAAGCTCAATCCAAAGAACCACACAACAAGGATGCAATTTACCAAAAGTCTATGGTTTATGATTTAGTAAATGCTCTTAACTCTACCGAAACCGTAACAAACGACCTTAAAAGCTTTAAAGAACATTTAGAAGCCGAGCTTGAAAATGAAAGTGATAAAAATCAATTAAATAATGCGGTAAACGGTGTTCAGTATACCTACGCAAATGATCTGCTTGTATATACCAAAAACGTAGACGGAACAATACTGCGTTCCGATTCACAGGCTTTGATGCAGGAATTACTCATAGAGTACATGGGGCTTGATATGAGCGCTATGCTTAACATGGAGGAAAGCTACGGTTTTTCACAGGATAGCTCTATGATGACAATGATGGGCGGATCACAGCTTGTACTATGGCAGGAACTGCTTCCTGCAAAGAACGGCGACACCATTAATCCCCTTATAAGAGAACAGTATGAGTTGATTGACGGTGGAAGATGGCCTGAAAATTACAACGAGATAGTTCTTGTAGTTGATGAAAATAATGAATTGGATGATATGACCCTCTATGCTCTGGGCCTTAAATCCAAGGAAGAAATTGACGCCCTTATGCAAGCTGCCGTTGATAAAACCACCATTGATACAGCACAGCAAAGCTGGAGCTATGATGAAATAAAGGCTATGGAATTCCGTACCGTGCTTAACAGTGATTGCTTCACATACAGCGGTGAAACAGGTAAATATATTGATATACGCGAAACCGAAACAGGTATGCGTATGCTCTATGACAACGGCATTCCCCTTAAGGTAACAGGTATAATAAGAGCAAAAGCCGACGCTTCTTCACCTATGCTTAAGGGCTCCATCTGTTACACCTACAAGCTTACAGAGCATATTATAGAAAACTCAAAGAATTCCGCCGCAGTTACAGCCCAGCTCCAGTCCCCCACAAAGGATATCTTTACAGGACTTCCCTTTAAGGAAACTACAGGTGAGCTTACAATCGAGGAAAAGCAAGCCGAATTTAATAAGTACCTTTCAAAATTAGATAATTTCGGCAAAGCGGAAACATACGTTAAGATAATGAGCATACCTTCAAAGGAAGAAATCGATGCTGTGGTTGCTCAATCTATAGGATCGATGAGCAGAGAAGATATGGAAGCCGCTTTAATGCAGAGCATTACGGCACAAGCTGGAATGAGCAACGAATCTGTTGCAGAATATACTGCTTCTATGACAGATGAAGAGATAACAGAACTTTTCACCATGGCAATCACAGAACAGTATAAAGCACAATATGCTCAGACAGTTGAAGAACAGCTCTCTTCCCTCCCCGTTGAGCAGAAAGCAGCAGCCCTTGATGCACTTGCCAAAACATTCACAAAAGAGCAATACGCAACCTATTATGACGAGGTGTTGGAGTTTTCTTCCTCTACCTATGATGAAAATCTTGTAGAGCTGGGATATGTAGACATAAGCTCCCCTGCAAGCATAAACATTTACGCTTCCTCCTTTGAAAACAAGGATATAATAGAAGAATTCATAACAGAATACAACAGCACAAAGGATGAAATATCTAAAATCAGTTATACCGATTACATCGGAATTATGCTTTCATCAATTACAACTATTATAGACGCAATATCCTATGTTTTGATAGCTTTTGTATCCGTTTCCCTTGTTGTATCCTCTATTATGATTGCAGTTATCACCCTTATCTCCGTTCAGGAGCGCACAAAGGAAATAGGCATACTACGTGCTATAGGTGCTTCAAAGCGCAACGTTTCGGCCATGTTTAACGCAGAAACGATAATTATAGGATTTTCTTCGGGATTATTAGGTGTTGTTATCACAGCTTTACTGTGTATACCCATAAACGCAATATTGCAACACTTTACAGGTATTGCAAACCTGCGCGCTTCCCTGCCATTAGGGGCAGCCGTTATACTTGTTATAATAAGCACTGTATTGAATCTTATTTCAGGCGTAATACCATCAAGAAGTGCTGCAAAGAAGGATCCTGTTGTAGCTCTGCGAACAGAATAATAACATAAAAGAGGAAGTGATTTTCACTTCCTCTTTTTACGAATA
>JAZOTL010000139.1:0-6632 GCA_045657645.1 Eubacteriales bacterium | reverse complement strand
TGAGAGCAGAATTACATCCCGTCTTTTCGGTGAATTTGATGCTGTTATGTTTGTAGGTGAGGACGTACGACTTGCAAAACTAAGAAACATATAAAAAATGCTGCCAAACGGCAGCATTTATTTTTTATTTATTCGCTTTTTGGATGAGGCAGATTCCAATGATAATGAGCAGCAAGCAAACGTAAAACCAATATCAGCAAAGCACCTGCAATACAGGACAATAAACCTCCTGCAAGATTCCACATAATAAGTGTAACGATAGCACCTATAATAGAAGCACTTGCATAAAAATGCTTAACAAATATATATGGGGGATCCCCCACAAACACGTCACGCAATACACCGCCGCCTACACCTGTAACAACACCCACAAACACAAGCAGATATACGTTAAAGCCTTTTGTTGATTCGATTGCTGTTTGAATTCCCACAACTGTAAAAATCGAAAGCCCTGCAGAATCGGTTAAGAGTATAAACAAATCAAAAGCCCGCGGAATTTTATTAAGGGATCTTCGTACCCAAGGAATAAATATTATAAGCGAAACACATATTGCAACAATACCGTAAACAGGATTTTTAAAGGTATTAGGGGGTGTGATACCAAGAATAAGATCACGGATAACACCGCCTCCAACGGCAGTAACAAGACCTAATATCACAACACCGAATATATCCATCTTTTTACGCACACCTGTAACAGCACCTGAGATAGCAAAAGATATAGTACCTATAATCTCTAAAACGAGAACAATAGTTTCTTGCATTTTTATCTCCTTACTACAACCTGTTCTATTCCGTAATATTTAAAAGCCTCTATTGCTTTATTATCAATTCTTTCCCCGCACACAAGTATGGGAACCGCAGGCGGGCAGCCTACGCTTGGCGAAGCAAGTATTCTTCCCAAAGCTTCGGTTACGGGCAGGCTCTCACTCTCACAAAGCATTGCCTCTCTTACCGAAAGTACCCTTTCCCCTTTGCAAAGGGTTACAGGCAATTCGGTTATGGCATTTCTTTTTTCAATACTGAAAAGAGCATCGCCTAATATCTTAAAAGCATCAATACCAACTTCAGGAGTAAACATAAATACTATATAGTCGGGATCACAAAATTCACATACTATTCCCTTTTTATATAGAATATCAGCAATTTCACAGCCCTTGTAACCGTAAGGCTTGGTGGCAATAGCAAGCTTCATAGGCTCGTTGCCATACAAAGTATACCCCTTATTTACAAGGTTGTTTTTTAATTTTATAATCTCTGCTTCAAATACTGCTAAGGCCTCACTATAACCCGTTGCCATATACTCGTTTGCCTTGTCAAGGGAGGCAAGTGTAAGGTATGAGGGGCTTGTAGAACCAAAGAGAGCCAACGCCTCTTTCACGCCCTCAAAAACGCCTGTAGCCGTATGTAAATAAGCTCCCCCGGTAAGAACGGGCAATGTTTTATGAGCCGAAGAACAGCAAATATCAGCGCCACAATCCATAGGATGCTTACCGTTAGGAGCGAAATGCAGATACGCACCGTGTGCGCAATCAACAGCAAGCAAAACATCATTTCGCTTGCACACCTTTGCTATCGCTTCAACATCAACGGTATTACCAAGATAATCCGGCGTTGTTATGTAAACACAGTCGGGTTTGACAGTTACATTGTTCAGATAGGCTTCAATATCGGATGCTTCAAGTAAACAACTCAAATAGGAAGCATCATTTTCAAAATAAAGCCAATCAATATCAAAATCCAAAAGTGCGGCTGCCGATAAGAAGGTCTTGTGCACGTTACGGCCTGCCGCAATCAGGGGACGCCTACCACAGCTTACCGCCTTTTTACAAACAAGATACATCATGGCGCGGATGCAATGGGATGAACCCTCTGTAGAATAATAGGTAGGGCACCCGAATAGCTGTGTAGCATTTGCTTCGCTTTCTGCTATAATCCCATTTGCTTCATAAAGGCTGTCTGCACCTTTAATTTCGGTTATGTCAAAGGCTTCGCAACCCATATATCCCGTACCTTTATGACCGGGCATATGCAGGCGAATCAAGCTTTGATCTGCGTATTGCTGAACAAAGTCATAAATAGGTGTTGTCATTTATGCATCACCAAAGGCTCTTGCTATAGCAACCATAATGGCGCATTCCATTCTCTTACGGAAAAGATCACAACCGTATTTATATATGCCCTTTACAGAACCTGTAGAGTGATATGCGTTAGCGGCGCAACCGCCTGAACAGTAAAGACGCGCCCAACAGGTACGGCATTCTTCCCTTGCATATACGTTACAGCAAGCAAATTCATTCTGTGTTTCGGTATTTGTAACACCCTGCCAGATATCACCCAGCTTGAAGCGCTCTTCTCCTACAAACTGATGGCAGGGATAAAGCTCGCCTGTAGGTGTAACAGCCATATACTCTGTACCCGAACCACAGCCGGAAATGCGCTTATATATACAGGGACCGCCAGTAAGATCTATCATATAGTGATAGAAGGTAAAAGGGTCACCCACTTTATCCTTTTTAAGCATAAGCTCTGCCAGTTCTTCATACTGACGGCAAACTATCTCTTTATCCTCTTCGGTAAGCTCAGAGGGGTCACCTGCAGCACATACAACAGGCTCCATACTAAGCTCTCTGAAGCCAAGCTCAAGCATTTTCTTAATATCTTCAAGAAAATCGGGGTTTTGGTGTGTAAAGGTGCCGCGCATATAGTAGTTTTTGCCACCCCTTGCTTCAACAAGCTTTTGGAACTTGGGAACTATACGCTCCCAGCTTCCGTTACCTGCATAATCTACACGGTAGCGGTCATGCACCTCTTTACGTCCGTCAAGACTTAATACAACGTTGCTCATTTCCTTATTACAGAAATCTATAACGTCATCATCAATAAGAAGTCCGTTAGTAGTAAGAGTAAAACGGAAATTCTTGTTATGCTCCTTTTCTATACTGCGGGCATAAGCTACCATCTGCTTTACAACGTCAAAATTCATTAATGGCTCGCCGCCAAAGAAATCCACTTCAAGATTGCGGCGTGTTCCGGAGTTCTCTACGAGAAAATCAAGAGCCCTTTTACCAACCTCAAAGCTCATAAGGGCACGCTCGCCGTGATACTTACCCTGGCTTGCAAAGCAATATTCACAATTAAGGTTACAGGTGTGAGCAATATGAATACAAAGTGCTTTTACCACCCCTGCGGTTTTAGCCTTAAGCTCACCTGCCATAGGCTCAAATGTATCGGGGGCAAAAAGCTTTCCGCTTTCCTTTAACTGCGCCACCTGCTCATAACATTCCTCTATATCATTTTTTGCTACTTCCGGGAACTTTTCACCCATCTGTAGCAAAATTTCATTACGGTCGTTCTCCTCGAATAACGATATAATATTATATGCTATTTCATCCACAACATGGATAGCGCCGGAGCATACGTCAAGAACTATATTGTATCCTCCAAGCTGAAACTGATGTATCATAATAACTCCTTGAAAATTAATCAAATTAATTGCGTTAAAAATGCCGCCCTACGGCGGCATTTTATCCTTAGCAATTACTTGCTTTCCTTAGTGTTCTCGCACTCCTGGTTAGCAATACCGCAGCTGGTCTTGCAAGCAGACTGACAAGAAGTCTGGCACTCGCCGCAGCCGCCGTTCTTAGCGCTGTCGCACAGATTGCGGGTCTCAATCGTCTTGATATGTTCCATGATAGCAACCTCCACAAAATTTGATAGCTAAATTATATCATACTTTTTCCGTCAAGTCAATACAGATTTTGTTATCTTTTTCTCCTTGAATACCAGATACCAAAGCCTATTACAATAAAGATAATGGGTATTATACCTACAAGCACAAGGCTCCAGAAATTAGAGGTGCCTTCATCCATTGTAAGAACGTTAGTTTCCATAGTTTTTGCAGCTATAGAAACGGAGTTCTCCTTATCGCTCATATTTGCTAAAGTGGAAAGGAAAAGCTCTGTATTTCCACCGGAAACAGCCTGATCATAGCTTGGATTGAGCATCATATCACAGGAATAAACTGCAAAGCAGCCGCCGTTTTGAGTTCTTGTTACGGCACCAAGGGTAAGTTGTCCTTCATATATATGCTCAACTTCCGGATTTTTTGCATCTACAGTATAGGCTTTCTCGTCTGTAGTAAGCAATTGTGTTAATTCACCAAGCTGGGTGTCCTTTACGGTAAAGCCAAGCGAAAGGGGCATAAGAACATATTTGTTCTCAAAATCGGCTGTTATTTCATCCCCCGTATTGATATTGGGAAGCAGGTAAAAGGGCTCGGAATTATAACGCACCTCATCAAACACTATTCCCTTTTCATACTTCATACCAAAGCTTTCGGCAAGAGAGTGCAGATTAACAAAATCCACATCCATGTTACCTTCATTAATACCGTGTATCAAAAGCAGCTTACCGCCGTTGTTAACGTAAGAAGTAAGAATTTGCATTTCAGCTTCGCTTATATCGGCTTTAGGTGAATTGATGCAAATAACCGTTGCATCTTCAGGAATTTCTCCTTTTCCATTAATAAGGGAAAGCTCGGAAACTGTGTAATTATCGTCTGAAAGATATCCGCTTACAGTTTCATCAAAGCCACTCTCACCGTGTCCGCCAAGCATATATATGGTTGGTATATATTCACTTGCAACGTAGTCAATAGCAGAGCTTATCGCCTGCTCACCACCGAATTTTGTTGTACCAAGCTCTGCGGGTACGGTACCGTAATACATCTGGTACATATAAGCTTCCTGATATTCTTCATCGGTATATTCCTTAAAGAATATCTCGCTGTAGGGTACCTCTCTGTCCCTCTTTTCGCCAAGCACCAACACAGAGTTTGCCTCCATTTTGGTAAGGTCGTGGGTTTCGCCTGCATTGCCCGCAATAGTGGGATTTGATGCAGGATCTATTATTTCGAAATTAATTGCAGAATTTAGCTGAGAATATCTTTCAAGAAATTCTTCAAGAATACCGTTTACCGAATCAGAAGATGCTACGAGATAAAGTACAATATCATCCTCAACATCGGCAATAATTTCTTTTGTTTCATCGCTAATATTATAGTAATCAACGCCGCTTAAATCAAAACGCGTATATTTTGTAGGCAACTTTGCCGCAAGAACGTTTATTGCAATAACTGCGGCAATAACTACGAGAGATATAAGAACGGTAAAAGCACCGATTTTTAAAACTTTTTTATTCATACTATACCTCCTTAACCTACACGCTTCTTCTCAAGAGACTGAACAGTCAAGAAAATGAATATAAATGTTACGCTAATAAAATAAACTATAGAAGCAACGTCAAATGTACCGTCAAGAAAGCTATCAAGTCTTGTAAAGAGTGACATTTCTTCAAGAACGGTTCCAAAAAGCCCCTTGAACAGGCTGTCCTTTATAAAATAAACAATAAGAACAGCTATTTCAAAAACACAGCTTACAGAAAGCGCTGCATAAAAATTCTTGGTCATATTAAAAACAACGATACCTAAAACCACTATCACACCGCTTATGCAAAGCAAAGATGCAAGTGCGGTATCAGGAACAAGTTGAGCAATACCCTGTAAAAGATATACCACCAAAAGAACTCCTAAAGAGAGAACTGCGGCAATAACCTGATTTTCGGTAACAGAAGAAAGGAACATACCTATTGCTATAAGCGCCGCGCCCAAAAGAAAGAACGCAAGTATAAAAGCATAGGTCTTTAGCATATTAACAGTACCGAACATTGAAAGAATCAAAGGATAAAGGCATATTATGGCTACCGGCACAAAAAACACGGTAAGCATAGAAAAATACTTGCCTAAAACAATTTTGCTAAGCTTTATGGGCAGTGAATAGAGCAGACGGTCTGTACCTTCACTTCTTTCACAGGCAAAGCTACGCATTGTAAGTAACGGAATTGTTATTACAAAAATGAGCAAAACACTGTATAAAGAATACTCAAGCTCGGTAATCATTCCGGTGAAATGTAAATCCTCGGCAAAAATACCAACCATAAAGAGCATAAACGCTATTATTACGTAGGTAGTCATATCAGAAAAATGACTTCTTATTTCCTTTTTAAAGATTGCCTTCATTATACGTCCACCTCCTCATCTGTATCTGCTTCTTTATATGCAAACTCGCTCGGGGATTCATCATCTTCAAAAGCATCAAAATCTTCTTCAGCCACGGGCTCGGTAAGCTTTAAGTATATTTCCTCAAGGGTTTGTGCACGCATCGTCATTTCTTTTATGGGGAGTCTTGCATCAGCAAAAGCAAAGAACAATTCCTCTGTAATATCAACTCCCGGCAGAATTGTGAGGCGCATTTCGGTTCCCTTATCGCACTCGGTAATAGCATAGTGAGTAACTGCCTCTATATTATCAACTATATCAAGAGCAGCCTCGGGCTCGCAGCCGGCCACCACGTAAAGCTCAGGATTATCGCTACCCAATCTGCTTATATTTTCAAGGGTATCGTTTGCAACGATATGTCCGTTTGAAATAATTATAACGTGGTCACATACAGCCTGTATTTCCGAAAGAATATGGCTTGAAAGAATTACGGTATGCTCAAGTGCAAGGGATTTTATAAGCTCACGTATCTCAATTATTTGCTTTGGGTCAAGACCAACGGTAGGCTCGTCCA
>JAZOTL010000138.1:0-4001 GCA_045657645.1 Eubacteriales bacterium | reverse complement strand
GCTTCTGCACATCTCGTAGCGTTCACCTCTGGGTATGTTAAGCTCTTCACGCATGCATACCCCAAGGTCGCAGCAATTTTTGCGTCCTCTTGGAGCGCCGTTATAGCCTGTTGAAACGATGCTGTCATCTTTAACGATGATGGCACCAAAGCTGCGGCGCAAGCAGGTGCTTCTTTCGGCAACTGTTTGAGCTATATCAAGATAGTAGTTTGTTTTTGAAACTCTGTTCATAATATCTCCGGCTTAAATCTTTTTAGCAAGCTCTTTTATGTACTCTTTGAACTGTTCTCCAAGTTCAGGATGCTTTATTGCATATTCGCAATTAGCCTGTAAAAAGCCGAACTTTGAACCCATGTCGTAACGGGTGCCTTCAAATTCATAAGCATTCATACCAACGGTCTTGGCAAGTACGCACATAGCGTCGGTAAGCTGAATCTCGTTACCTGCGCCGGGCTTGGTGTTGTCAAGAATGTCGTATATTTCGGGTGTAAGGAGCACACGGCCGAGGATAGACTGATAGCTGAGTATCTGATCAGGGCTGGGCTTTTCAACCATATCGTAAACCTTATACTCGCCGGGAGCGTCAAGGGGTTCTACACCAAGAGAACAGTATTTTTGTATCTGATCGTGAGAAACCTCACGCACACCTGCAACTGCCTTGCCGTATTTATCGTATACGTCTATAAGCTGACGGCAAGCGGGTACCTGTGAATCGATAATATCGTCACCGTAAAGTACGCAGAAGGGTTCGTCGCCTGTGAACGCACGTGCGCAGGAAATAGCGTGGCCAAGACCCTTGGGGTTCTTCTGGCGTATGAAGGTTATGTTAACGCTTTCTGCTATTTCTCTTATTTCAGCAAGCTCCTTAAGCTTACCTTTTTTCTCAAGTGCAATTTCATATTCGGGTGAATAATCAAAATAGTCTTCAATTGCACCCTTACCTCTGTTTGTGATGATAAGGATATCGGTAATGCCGGAATCAACAGCTTCGCGTACCAGATATTCCATAACGGGCTTATCAACAACGGGGAGAACTTCCTTCGGCACTGTACGTGCAATAGGGAGCATTCTTGTTCCTAATCCTGCGGCAGGGATAACCGCTTTAGTAACTTTTTTCATCTTTGGGACACCTCTTACTAAAGTTTAAATTATAATAATATAGTTATAAAATTAAAATCAAATTTATTATATAACATAATGATGAAAAAATCAACATAGAATAGAGAAAAAATGCGTATAAATGATATAAAAAAGGCGGATTTTTACACCGCCTTAAAAGATTTCTTTGATTGATGAAAACATTTCAAGAAATTTGAATTTAATTTTATACTTTGGGTTTTCACCTTCTGTTAAAATACGCACTTGTGCAGGAGTAAAACCTGCTTCGCTTAAAGTGCTTTTAGGCTCAGCGGCTGAAGTGCATAACGGAGGATAAAGCACACACCACCAATTGCGCCCGGTTGCTTCGCCTATAAGTATTCTAAGGGAAGTGTATCTTCCTTTTGGCATAGAAACTCCTGCGTAGATTCTTGTAGGGTAATATTCTTCTGTAAGTGTAAGTTCTACGTTATAATCATAGCCGTATTTTTCAATACAATCTATCGCTGCTTGCTTTAGTTCGGCTGTGTTGTTGTTGATTATTTTGATTGCTTCATCCTTTGTTTTAGCATAGGACATTTTTTCTTTAAGAACTTCAAGAACGCAGTTACGTACTTTTAATTTCAACTCCTGATCCTCCTCTGTATTGGAGTTTGCAAGTACGTGAAGTCTAACTGCCTCGTTGTATATATCGCTTTCTCCCGAAAGGGGTAAAAAGGGAACAAATATTGCGCATATAAGTACGAAGGTGCAGAAAACTGCTATTAGGTTAAGGGGCTTTATTTTTTTCATAATTATTCCTTTCAATCGGTGATGAAACGATTATGTACAGAACTTTCAAAAATATACACTCAAAATTAATTTATTTGCGGAATAACCGACCAACTAATGACAATACTCGAATAAAAGAACTGTGGAGGTAGGTTTATGGTATTTAAAGGCTGTATGCGAAAGATGATAATGATAAAAAATCCCGGTGGCGAGTATTTTGATGAAGCGTATTTCGTAGTTAAAGAGGAGTTTGAAAGTAAAAGGGGAATATCTCAAAATGATATGGTAAAAGAGGCCAACAGGATAGTTGCGCAAAATCTTTTATATGCTGAGGGAGTAAAGCGCAAAAAATGCCGAGGGCTTAATAGAATAAGCTATATTTTGGGCTTAATTTCGGGTTCGGCCCTGGCATTTCTTTGCAGCATAATTATTCGTTAAGTTCCGTTACAGGTCGTCGGCATCCTGTATGGGGCGTTCCATGGGGATTGTGTTCGGGTTAATATATATTTTTCCTTGTGAATCGGATTGTGAAACCAGTGCGTTTCTTGTTTCCTCTGTTATTCCCGTGTAATATCCAAAAGGGTCTGTTTGCGTTCCTGTGTTGACATATGCATCAACCGCTTCCTGCGCTCGGGCCCTAACCCGTTCCTTTTTGCGTTTTCTCACGTTATTTCTCCTTTCTTTTTTATTTATTATTACTTCTGACGGTTTGGTGTATACTACACTTTGCTTGACAATATATTTAAGTTATGGTATAATCAATACAACTTGTGTGTTCGTGTATTAAGTAGTATTAAAGCCTCACTTGGGACGTTTGAGTGTGGATAACGTACTGCCAATATTCAAAAAAACGGCAAACCGATGATTGCCTTTTTTTGCGTTGTATTTTCATCGGAGAAATGGAATTTTTATGGCAAGAAAAAACAAAAAGAATTTAAATTTGGAAAAGCTCAAGGTTTTTGCTCTCGGCGGTCTTAACGAGATCGGAAAAAATATGACCGTTATTGAGTATGGCGATGATATTATAGTTATCGACTGCGGCCTTGGTTTTCCTGACGAAGATATGCTGGGTATAGACCTTGTTATACCCGATATAACATACCTTGAAAATAACGCAGATAAGGTTCGCGGTATTTTTCTTACACATGGTCACGAGGACCATATCGGTGCTATCCCCTACGTACTTTCAAAGCTTAACGTTCCCGTTTACGGAACCAAGCTGACCTTGGGTATACTTAAATACAAGCTTGAGGAGCATAACCTTTTAAACTCCGCAAAGCTTAATTGTGTAAAGGCAGGAAGTCATATTAAGGCAGGCGTTTTTGACGTTGAATTTATCAGAGTTAACCACTCCATTGCCGATGCTTGCTGTCTTGCTGTTGATACCCCTTATGGTTATGTGCTGCACAGTGGTGACTTTAAATTGGACCTTACCCCCATTCAGGGTGAGATGATGGATATAACCCGCCTTGGTGAGATAGGTAAAAAAGGTGTTACTCTGCTTATGTGCGAGTCTACAAACGCAGAGCAACCCGGCTTTACACCTTCCGAACGTAAGGTAGGAACATCCCTTGATAATATATTTATGCGCAATTCTGATAAGCGCATAGTTGTTGCAACCTTCTCATCTAACGTACACCGCGTTCAGCAGATCGTAGATGCAAGCGTTGCATACAAGCGTAAGGTAGCAATAACTGGCAGAAGTATGCTGAATATCGTTAAGGCAGCTGTGGAGCTTGGATATATGAACGTACCTAAGGGCGTTTTGATAGATATGAATGAAATAGGCCGTTATCCTAAAAATCAGGTAACTGTAGTTACAACAGGTAGCCAGGGCGAGCCTATGTCTGCTCTTTACCGTATGGCTTTTGGCGAACACAGTCAGATAAAGCTTGGCAGGGAAGACCTTGTTGTTATTTCCGCCCATGCTATACCCGGTAATGAAAAGCTTGTTGGTAATATCGTGAATGAGCTCTTTAAAAACGGCGTTTCCGTTTTCCACGATTCTGTAGTAGAGGTACACGTTTCGGGCCACGCTTGCAGAGAAGAGATAAAGCTTATGCATGCCCTCACAAAGCCTAAATATTTCATGCCTGTTCACGGTGAATACAAGCACCTTGTACATCATAAGG
>JAZOTL010000137.1:0-33358 GCA_045657645.1 Eubacteriales bacterium | reverse complement strand
GTATCGATACGCATTGTAACGTTATCCTTTGTGATAACAGGCTGAGGCGGAAAATCCACCACCTGTTCCTTTAAGGAAACCTTTTTAAGCATACGGTCGATAAAGGGTATCTTAACGTGAAGACCCGTTCCCCAAGTAGTGTAGTAGGTACCAAGTCTTTCGATTACAATCGCAAAGGACTGGGGTACCACGCGGATGTTTGAAACTACAACGATAAGAACAAAAAATATAAAAACAAGAATTGCTGTAATAACAGGTGTCATAATATTCTCCTTTTATTTAGTTACTATTAGTTTAACACCCTCTATACGTACAACACGTACAAGAGCGCCGTTTTCTATTTTTGCGCCGTCTTCGCTTCTTGCAGACCATATCTGTCCGCGGCATTTTACCTGTCCGCAGGCCTCGATATTATCTATTGCATCAACAACAACGGCCTCTGCCCCAATCAAGGCATCGGTATTTGTAGCAACCTTTTTTGTATTTATAAATTTAGCATAAAGAGGACGGGATGCTACGATACATATTGCAGAAACAAGGGCAAATAAAACCAATTGCAGCCACAGCTTTCCACCGCAGAACTCAACAATGAGCGCCGCAACAGAGCCAAGAGCAAACCATATGCATACAAGCTGTGGAGTTACAAACTCAACTACCGCAAACAGGATTACAAGAGCAAGCCACAAGGCTATCATTATAAACACCTCCATCAAAGTATCTGTGTACATGATAATTATAAGCAAATTAAGCTATAACGGTCAATACACAGTTTTTTACTTTTGGTAAAATTACTTCTCTATCATTTCTCCCTTCTTTTCCTTAAGCTCGATAGTTACCTTTGTACCGTCGGCTGCGGGGAAAGAGGCTTCAATTTCATCAAATATACCTGCAACGGGATCGATTGTCCAGCTGTTAAATCCATCCTCTGTCTTAAGACCCAGAATATATTTAAACGCAATTTCAAGAGGAGAACCACTCCAAGCGTGGTTACGTGTACCAAGTATGTAGAAATCCTCCCAAAGGGTGCTGTTTTCGTTTACCGCAAGGTTATAATATCTTGCCATCATACGGTTGTATGCATCCTTGATATAGCCCATTTCGCAAAGAGCTTTAAGCACAAAGCGCTCCATATAGGGAGTTGAGTTAAATACGGAAAGCAGTACCTTGCGTATTGCAGGATATCTCTCCTCAGGGCAAATACCGGAAAGCATTGCTATAGCGTTTGCACGGTCATCAACAAAGTTACCGGAAGCGTAGTGATCACCCTTCCAGAAATACTTTTCAACGTTTGCGGAAATGGTAGCAACTCTTTCGGAAAGGAATTCATCAAACTCGTGTCTTCCTGTCATTTCTGCCATCTTAAGAGCATACTTTGCTGCAGCTACGTAAAGGCAGTTTTCAAGAACGTCCTCGTCAACGTTCCAAAGGTGGTCAAACCATCTCCAGTTACCCGAACGAGGTACTAAAAGTCCTCTATCGTCATAACTCCAAAGCTTAAGATAATTAACAACGGGTTCAAGGGCGAGCTCGGGAACCTCATCATCAAGTGAATATGCGTAGTATTCGCCTAAAAGACCGAATTCGCTTATTGCAACAAGGCTCTGGCTGGGAAGCTCAGAGAAATGATGACCGGGAACGTTACCCACGAGCACGTCACCCTTACGGAGAGTGATGAAATCGGTAATTGACTTTTTAAGAAGCTTTTTAGCATCCTCGTCATATACGTAGAACACCTGGGGTGCCTGTACAGAAACGTCACCTATCCACTGGCCGCGCTCTCTGTCGGGGCAGTCCATAAAGTTGTTTCTCATACATACGTAAAGTGTACGTATAGATTTTTCAATAAGAGTGTTAAAAAGCTCGTTGTTTGTTTTAAATGAACCGATACGCTTGGTATTATAACCGCTTTCAACGTAAGAAAGGGATTTAAGCTTAACACTTTCAGGGAAAGTCATTATGATCTTTTCGCCGTAAAGGTACATAAGGGACTTAAATTCATTCTTACCCTCTGTACAGATATATTCAATGCGGTGTCCGTTATAGTTGTGGAATTCGTCACCAGGGCCGCCGTTTACGTTGTAACGGTCGGTACGTATATCAATAACCTCACCGCCTTCGGCAGTTACCTCAAAGCAAACAGACATTGTCATTGCATAAGGCAGATGAGCAATAACGCCTGTATCAGTTACATCATAATCAGCCTCACACTCTTTATAAAGAGCAAGAAGAGGAAGGGGTGAAAGCATACAATCTCCCCAAACCTTATTTTCATACTCGGTTGCATTTACAAATTCAACCTCATTGAAGTCATACTCTGTAAAATCACCAAAGTCGAGATGAGCATCAAAGCCAACGTTATCACCGCCATAGAGATACGCAGGACGGGGCTCTGCAGTTTTAACGTATGCAGGATGGTTAGCTATCATAAAGCTGGAATCGGAATAAAGATTAAGTGCATCACAGCGGAAAATAAAGCCTGCTTCACCACTATCGGTATTATTACGGCCACCGTTACCGTAATACCATACAAAGGCAGAGATAATGTTATCACCCTTCTTTAAGAAAGAGGTGATATCAACCTTTTCGGCATATCCTCCTACAGAACTTTCACGGAAAACACCGCCCTCAAAAACAGCAAGCTCGCCGTTTACCCAAAGCCAGAACTTTGTATCACAGGCTATATATGCTTCAACCTGTTCGGGAACCTCTTCAAGCTCAAAGCTGCGGCGGATAACTACCTTCTGGTCAGCAGTTTTGTTATCCTTTGTCCATATCCATTTTGATTTAGAAAAGTCTACAATATTCATTTCGTCTCCGTTATTTGTTATTCATTATGTATTCGGCAATCTCGCCGTTGGTAGCATAGGTAACGCCTTTAAGCTTGGAAAGACGCTCAAGTATCTTCTCGATACGTTCCCAGGAGCCTTCTTTTATATCAAACTCATATGTGTGACCCCAAAGGTAGAACAGGCTGTCCTTATCACTATCAAGCGCTTCAAAACGATCTATACAATCGTCTATATCGTCATACTCCCAATGGCAGGTAGGCTGCCACTCCATAAGGCGCTCGGGCATTTCAAAGCCTTTGGTGGACTCTGTTGAACGAGCGTATCTTATGGGAGTATGTTCAAGGATAGTCTTTATGGTTTCCTCGGTATAAAAAGGTCCGCCGGGGTAAGCCATACCAACTATATGCTGTCCCGAAAGTATTTCCAAAGTACGGCAGTCCCCCGCCATTTCAACTATAAGCTCTTTCTCTGTAAGCATATCAAGACGGGGATGAGTTGTGGAATGTGCAGCAAGCTCGTGATCTTTATACACTTCTCTTAATTCATCGGGTCTTACCTCGCTGTGAGAAATACAGAAATCGGGAGTAAGAAGGTCATGTACCTGACCTAAATATCCTGAATTTACGTTAAAAGTACACTTAAGACCGTATTTATCAAGCAACTCAATGAATCTTATGTCCTGTCTTACACCGTCATCAAAGCTTAATGTAACGAATTTATAGGGTTTTTCCCTTTTTTCAAATTTCTGCAGGTTACCCATTATGCAATTACCTCAAGAGTTTCCTTTATTGTTACGGTACTGCCAAATACTACAGTGTCATCAACAACCTTGTAGTCATTTATCTCAACGCCGTCAACCTTAACACTTGAAACACCTGTAAGGGGCATAACAAATTTATCAAGAGCAAGAGCTCCGTCAATAACTGTAACCATTATGCTGTCGTCCTCAACAACAACGTTACCCCAAGCGGGATCAAGACTCCAAATAGCCTTAAAGTGACCCTTAAGTATGGGTTTAAAGCCTATGGTCTTATGAGGCATATCAAATATAAATCCGCTGAACAGAGGTATATAGGAGAAGGTAGCCATATTACGTGCGTAGTTTGAACCGCATTCAATCTCATTAAAGGGATTGCGCTTCTCACCGTCGTAACGGTCACGTACGCCTGCGATAACCTCAAGACCCTTATCTATCATACCACTCTTAATAAGCTGTGCCGCAAGCATATATTCAAAGCCATGCATTGTTTCCTGAGCGTAAGGCAGAGGAATTGCAGGAATGCGGGCACCTTCCGGATAATCACAGATAACTGCACCTGCTTCATCGTCTATACAGAAGAGTCTCCAGGGGTTATATGTGTTACGCATAGTCTTCTTAAAGTTATGCTCATACATAAAGTTAAGTGCTGTTTTGAGCTGATTGGGATCAAATATCTGACCAAGACCAAGAATATCGGAATGCCACTGTGCGCCAACCTGGTCTATTTCAGAACCTTCACCTATCTGATACTTAATTTCGCCAACCTCTTCATTCCAGATATCCGCTGCATCCTTATAGGGCTCAACAACGCTGTAATCATTCAAGTCTACGTTATGGTAGTAGTATCTGCCGTTGAAAAGCTCTTTATCAAGATACGCTCTTCCCTTTTCGGCAAGATCTCTGTATTCCTTAGCCTTATCATCTTCACCAAGATATTCAGCCATTTCAGCAGCTGCACGAAGACCCAGGATATAGTAACCTTCAAGCCAAGAGGATGCACCGAACTGCTCTGTATCAAGAGTATTATGCTGTCTGCCTTCCAGAACGCCGTCTTTGTTTGAATCCCAATGGTCCTCATTATCAGGATGCCAAGCGTATTCAAGAGCGCCCTTAACGTGTTCCCAATTCTTCTTCAACCATTCATCGTCACCGCATATCTTCCATTCACGATATGTTTTGAAAACACCGCCCATCTGACCGTCAACACAAGCGTGGTTGGGAACATAGTCCTCACGGCCGAGAGGAAGCGCCATACGGAACTCCATCTTACCTGCGTGCTTATAGTTGTATGTATAATCAAGATCGCGGATAGATCTTTCAAGACGGGGGAAAAGGAAAGGCATTGCGTAAGCATAGTTCCAAACGTGGGTACAGGTACCCTCGCAGGAGCCTACTATTTCCTGTGAACCTTCCCAACCGTAGAAGGAACCGTCTTCAAGACGCCATACGGTAGGTGATTTAAGAACACAAATTGTTGAGGAAATTGCCTCTATTATCTTACCGGGGAGAGTTTGTGAGAAAAGCTCTTCTTTAAAACGAAGTGTTTCCTTGTAAAGTCTGCTCCAGTTTTCAAGTGCATACTGTGCGCTGTCTGCAGAGGTGGGGAAAACAGTTGCGTAGTAGTTCTTCCAGGTAACGTCAACTTCCTTATCGCCAACCTTCTTCTTGCAAGGTGCCCAGTAGTTATAGTTAACGGGAACACTCCATGCAAGGATAAAGCGAACCTTTTTGGTTTCACCGGGAGCAACCGTAACACGGGGAGCAAGGGTTGCGTGGTCACCGTAGTTCTTCTTTTTATAATCGGGATCGTCATAGTGACGGTTCTTAAGTTCAATATCCTCATTCAGATTACGCCAATAGGTAAGGAAGTCATCCTTCCAGCCTGCGCGATACCAATATTCCTGGTATGAAAGCGTAGGACAGTCGGTTGCTATAGTCATATCAGCATAGCCTATATCGTCGGAAGTAAGTGCTTGGGTGGTCATATAGATTTTAGAAATATCACCATCACGGCTATAGCTGTTAACAGTCTTTGAGGGATTGGGGTTCATACAGGAGAAACAAGCTGTGTAGTTAAGTGTTCTTTCTGTATAGTTAGTAAATTCAATTTCAAAGAAAGCAGCAGGAATACTGGAGTCATCCTCATTTCTCGGTATAAAGGGATTAAATGCAGTAAGCTTTACTCTACCGGGGAAATGACTATCCTTGAAATTAAGGGTAGCAAAAGGAAATTCGCCAACAAATTCAGATTCTTCAAAGTGGGGCATACCTGCGTGTGTAGAGAAGGTAGGGCCTGTGCCGTAGCCAATATAGTCACCCTTAATTGTGGGGCCCATAAAGCTTGCTACAAGGTCACCCTGCAGAACACGGGTGTCGAGTATTTCACCGTCTGCATCAGCTCTTACCGCAAAATGTGTATAATAGTAATCACTTGCCTTTGCAGGTCTGTTATATATTTCCCAGTCAAGAAAACGGCCGTTACCGCCTAAACCGATGGAACCTGTACCGATACCGCCTATAGGGAAGGAAATTTCTCTTGTGTTTTTACCTTTGTAGATCATAGAATTTCTCCTAAATTTTAATTATAATAATTATATATTATATTACAACCACTGTCAAGAGTGTCATTGTAGGGCATAATCCGGCCTTTTATAAAATATACTGTATTGACTTGATAAAAAATACAATTTGTGTTATTATATCGGAGGTACAAAATGAAGGAATACAAAAGGACAAGCGCCCTGCTTTTTATATTTGCTTTATTGGTTTTGTTGCTCTGCTTTACCGGCGTTGTTTTATCAGTAGATAAAAAGGCAAAAGACAGCGGTGTTTCTGAAACCTTGATAGAAAAAATACTAAAAACAGACGGCGAGATACGGGGTATATGGATAGCCACCGTTGCAAATATAAACTTCCCCACAACACAAGGGGCAAGCGCGCAAGAGCTAAAGGACGAGCTTGATTCTATAATTAAAACCGCAAAGGAAAACGGTTTTAACACCCTTATCTTTCAAGTAAGGCCAAGCTCTGACGCTCTTTATAATTCCGATATTTTTCCCACTTCTGAGTTCCTTACAGGCACACAAGGAGCAACTCTTACCGATGGTTTTGATCCACTAAAATACCTGACGACAACGGCTCACCAAAAAGACATCGCTGTTTGCGCTTGGGTAAACCCTCTACGAGCAGTATCTACTATGAACGCTGCAGGAAAAAAAGGGGACTATTCCCTGCTTTCCACCAAAAACCCCTGTGTTATTCACCCCGAATGGTGCGTAGATTATAACGGTAACCGATACTACGATCCCGGGATTCCTGAAGTGCGCTCCCTTGTCGCCTCGGGTGTTGCGGAAATTGCCCGTAACTACGAGGTAGATGCAATAGTTTTTGACGATTATTTTTACCCTTATCCCGAAGAGAATCTGGAGTTTGATGATTCCTCTTCCTACGGGCTTTACGGAAACGCCGAACCTATTGACGATTGGCGCAGAAACAACGTAAATAAGCTGATAGAGCAATGCTACAACGAAATTAAAGCCGAAAACAACAACTGTTATTTTGGTGTTTCACCCTTTGGAATATGGGCAAACAACAACGGAGAAAATGACGGCTCTGATACAAAGGGACTCAGCGCATACTCTGCCATATACTGCGATGCCTTAAGTTGGATAGAAGGCGGCTACATAGACTTTCTTTCCCCGCAGATATATTGGGCACACGAAAACGAAGCGGCCCCCTACGCAACTCTCTGTGATTGGTGGGACCAAAAGCTTTGCAACACAGATATTCCCCTTATAGTGTCACACGCGGCCTATCGAGTATCCGAATGGGAAAACAGTGGTGAATTAACACGACAGATAGAATATGCAAGAACCAAGGAAAGCTATATAGGCTCCGCTATGTACGGATACGCCGCTATAATCAACAACCAAAACGGTATACTTGATTGCTTTAAAGCCGTTTATTGACCCTTTTACCAAACATTTGCCGTTACATTTTAACCGCTTTTCGCTTATAATATATAGTGAGGAAGTGGTATAATGGAATTGATACTTATAAGCGAATCAAAGCTTAAAATAATGCTTTCACAAAGGGATATGGAAAAATACGAGCTTTCCCTTTCGGATATAGATTCAGAAAACCGCGCCTGCAAAAGAGCCTTCGGCAAGCTTTTGGAGGAAGCAAAGGCGAGAACCGGATTTTGTGCAACGCAAAAAAACCTGTACATACAGATTTTCCCCGGAAGATCCGGCGGTTGCGAAATCTTCATCACAAAAACAACCTCGTCAGGTGAAGATAACCAACCTAAGCATCTCATATTCACATTTAGCACAACAGATGATCTTATATGCGCCTGCAAAGCTCTCTTGGAAAGGGGGTACTCAGGTAAAAGCTCGCTGTATTACAACGAGGACGGAAGCTATCATCTGTTGACCGATGCTCAAATCCACAAAAGACTTGTCTATACCCTATGTGAATTTGCACAACACGTAAAAAACAAAAAATACATATATCATATAATAGAACATTCAAAGGAATTATGCATAGATACGGCTGTTGAAACTTTTGCCTATCTGTAGCATAGGAAAGGACTTAAAATGACTTGGGAAGAGCTTGAAAAACAATGTAAAAGCTGTGAAAAATGCGCATTACACCAAACACGTACAAATGTTGTTTTTGGATGCGGAAATAAGGAGGCAAAGCTTATGTTTATAGGTGAAGCTCCCGGAGAAAACGAGGACCTTACAGGAACGCCCTTCGTTGGAAGAGCAGGTAAGCTTTTTGATAAATATTTAGAGGCCGTTGGTATTGACCGCAACGATGTGTTTATTGCAAATATGCTTAAATGCAGGCCTCCTAAAAACCGCGATCCTCTTCCCTCTGAACAGGATATGTGCATTGACTGGTTACGGGAGCAGATACGCCTTATAAAACCCAAAATGATAGTTTGCCTTGGCAGAATATCAGCTATGCGCCTTATAGACCCCAATTTTAAAATCACCCGCGAACACGGAAAATGGTTTAAGCGCGGCAATTTTGATATGTGCGCTCTCTACCATCCTTCCCTTCTTCTGCGCGACCCCAGAAAGAAGGAAGATATGCTGGTTGATATGAAAATGATCAAAGAAAAGCTTGACAGCCTTGATTGAGAAGGTTAGAATACATAATTAAATTATATCAAATTATACCATACGAGGAAGCTATGAATCTGACAATTTCAATCAATACCGTTACCACAATGTTCCTGCTTATTGTAGCTGGATATATAACAAGAAAAACAAATATAATCGACAAAACCGCATCAAAAAAGCTATCTAACATTATAGTTAGCATCGCAATGCCATTTTTGATGATATCCTCACTTTTAAACGTGGAATATTCTGTGGAAAACCTAAAAAAGGGCCTTTTGATGATCCTTATTTCTGCAGTTATACACGCAATTGCCGCACTTGTTGCATTTGCAGGCTCAAGGCCTTTAAAGGATATCAGGGAAAGACAGATATTCCAGTACAGCGAGGTGTTTGAAAACGCCGCCTTTTACGGTTTCCCCGTTTTAAGGGCAATACTTGGACCTATCGGTGTGTTTTACGGCGCATTTTACTGCATAACCTTTAATATACTCACCTGGACATACGGAATGTTTCTGTTGAGCCGAGCAGATAGCAGTATAAAAATGAGCCCTAAAAAAATGTTTCTAAACTTCGGCACCATCCCTGCGCTTATCGGACTTGCGCTCTACGCTTTCAGAATAGATCTGCCCGTACCCGTTATAAGCACTGCAGATTATCTTGCTGGTATGTCTACCCCCGTATCCATGCTCATTATCGGCGGTCTGCTTGCAGATCTGCCTGCAAAAAAGCTTTTCACAAACATAAAAGTGTATTGGCTTTGCACTTGCAAGCTTGTACTGCTCCCCCTTGTGTGCGGAACTCTTGCTTATCTTTCGCCCCTTCCAAACGATATTGCTCAGTTCTGTACTCTTATAGCAGGTATGCCCGTTGCATCAACTGCCGCCGTATTTGCCGAAAGACACGATATAAAACCGCGTTACGCCGCTTTGTGTGTAGGAATATCCACACTAATTTCGGTATTTACAATACCTGTAATAACCTTTGTTTTATCAAAAATATATTAAAAAAACCGCCTTTTCAGGCGGTTTTTATTTTTGCAATACAGCAACAAAAAATCCATCACTTTCTCCTGCTACAGGGAAAAACGTGCGCATTTCTTTCAAGGAAAATTCGGATTTATTTGAAAGAAAAGCATTTACTATATCTTCATTCTCTGCAGGATTAAGGGTACAGGTGGAATAAAGCAATGTGCCACCTTCCTTCAAATAATTTGCAGAGGCATTCAATATTTCATACTGTATTTGCGGTAATCTTTGAACGTCGTTTTTATCCTTGTATCTTGTTTCAGGTTTCTTTGCTATAACACCTAAGCCCGAACAAGGTACGTCACAGATAACACGGTCAGCCTTTCCAATGAACTCACTAATACATTCTCTGGAGTTATGGGCTCTTGTTTCTATAATCTCTATGCCAAGATTGCAAGCACCCTTTTCAATAAGAGAAAGCTTGCTTTCGTGGAGATCAATGGATAACAGTCTACCTTCATTTTCCATTGTTATCGCCGCACCAAAGGATTTTCCGCCGGGGCAAGCACAGGTATCAATTATAAAATCCCCCGCTTTGGGCGCAAGCATGGCAACAGCCTTTTGGGATGCTTCATCCTGTATGTAAAAGCCGTTGTCTGCTGCATTTTTAAGCATATCGTAGGATGCGTTTGTAAGCAAACGCAGACCGCTTAAAGTATCGGTAGGCTCGGTAGCTATGCCTGCTTCTTCAAGCTTTTGGGATAGCGAAACACGGGTGTTTACAAGAGTATTTACACGAAGAGTCATACGGGGTGTCTTATTTATACCCTCAAGTATTTCAAGGCATTTTTCTTCACCGTACCCATTTAACCAAAGCTCTATTATCCACTCAGGTACGCTGTATTTTACCGACAAAAGCTCACGTTTTTGTGTGGGCATTTTTATATTGTTTTTGTTTTGTATCAGCTTTCGCAGCACGGCGTTAACAAAGCCCTCGCTTCCCCTTTTGCATCTTCGCTTAGCAAGCTCAACTCCTTCATTTACCGCAGCGTGGTCAGGCACACGGTCAAGAAAAAATATCTGATAAGCAGATAAACGAAGAACTGTCAACACCTCAAAATCAAGCTTGTCAACCGCCTTTGTGGAAAAGGCTGAAATGTAGTAATCCAGAGTAATAAGCCTTTCGGTTACACCGTAAACCAAAGCAGAAAAAAGGGAGCGTTCTGCTCCCTCAAGGGAATACTTTTTTATAGCGGAGTCTACCTCAAGATTCGAGTATGCAGACTTCGTTTTCATTTTCACAAGACTGCGGTACGCAGCTTCCCTTGCACTAATCATTTCTTCTCCTTCCCCCTGCAAGAAGCAACAGGCGAAGAAGGTTTGCTACAGAAACAAGGAGCGCCGCAACGTAAGTAAGAGCCGCCGCAGAAAGCACCTTTTTAACCTTTTTGTTCTCGTCATCGGGCAGATAACCGCCGAGAGAAGAAAGAGCTCTTGCGCTTGCGTTAAATTCAACGGGGAGAGTAACAAGCTGGAAAAGCACAACAAACAGGAACAACGCTATACCAAAATACGCAAGGTACGGAAAAGAAAGAGCAATTCCCAAAATAGCAAGCCAAAGACCTGCCTGTGAACCGATATTGGCAACCGGAACAAGCTTTCCCCTTACCTTCATAGGCATATAGCTTTCAGCGTATTGCACTGCGTGACCTGCTTCGTGTGCCGCAACTCCTATTGCTGCAACGCTATTGCTGGAATAAACGCTATCCGACAGTCTTATAACGTTGGCTTTAGGGTCAAAATGATCTGTAAGATTACCTGAAACACGCTCTATTTTAACGTTCCAAAGACCGTTTTGGTCAAGGATGCGGCGTGCGCTGTCATGCCCTGTAAGGCCCATACGTGAGCTAACGCTGCTGAATTTTTTAAACGTGGAATTTACCCTGTAGGATGCCCAAAGTGAAAGGAGCATTGCAGGGAGTACAAGTATCAGATACCAATAGTCATAATACCAGAACATAATACACCTTATTTTTTATTATTTAGTGTTGGTAAATACGTCACCAACGGAAACCCTTCTGCCGTTAATAAAGTCGGATGCATTCATCCTTCCCTTACCCTCAGGCAGTAAGCGTGTGATGTAAAGAATACCGCTGCCTGTTGCAACGCCTATTCCTTTTTTATCAAGGCTCACAACGGTGCCTGCAGGGGACGAAGCCTGCTTCTCATCATAATCGGCTTCAATTATTTTTACCATTTTACCATTAAGATATGCAAAAGAAAGGGGTATGGGAGAAAGACCTCTTATAATACAGTGAAGCTGGCGAGCGCTTAAAGTAAGATCAAGCAAACAATCGGATTTTTCTATCTTTTTGGCATAGCTTGACCCTTCTTCGGGCTGCTTTTCAAACTTAAATTCACCCTTTTCCATATCATTGAGAGTAGAGCAAACAAGTTCTCCGCCAAGCTCTGCAAGCTTATCGTGTATAGTTTCAAAATTATCGGTTGCAGTTATATCAAGCTCCGCTTTAGATATCATATCACCCGTATCTAGACCGTAATCCATTTTCATTATGGTGATACCGGTTTTTGTTTTTCCGTCCATTATAGCACGCTGTATGGGAGCAGCCCCTCTATATTCAGGAAGCAAGGAACCATGAACGTTTATACAACCAAACCTACCGTAATCAATTACGTAAGGTGGCAAAAGCTTACCGTATGCCGCAACAACTATTGCATCAGGCTTATATTCATCAAGTATAGGCTGCAATTCACCGTTTTTAAGTGTTTGGGGCTGGTAAACGGGGATATCGTGCGCCATTGCCTCAACCTTAACAGGAGGCGGTGTAAGCTCATAGCCTCTTCCCTTCGGCTTATCGGGCTGTGTTACAACAGCCACCACCTTATGCTCGCTTTCTAAAAGCGAACGTAACACGGTACGGGCAAGATCAGGAGTTCCCATATAAATTATATTCATTACATTAATTCCTCAATTTCTTCTTCAGTAAGCATTCTCACCGCATTATCAACGTACAGCTTGCCGTCAAGATGATCAAGCTCATGGCAGAAGCAACGAGCACCAAGACCGCTTGCAGTAACGGTAAATTCCTTGCCGTATCTATCGGTAGCGCGAACGGTAACGGTTTCGGGTCTGTCGGTTATTCCCCACTTGCCGGGAACGGAAAGACAGCCTTCAAGCTCGTTCTGCTTACCGCTTACTTCTATTATTTCGGGATTTATCATCTCGATAAGATTTCCCTCTTCGTATTCGCACAAAACTATTCTGCGCAGCACACCTACCTGAGGTGCCGCAAGTCCTGCTCCCTGCGCTTTACGAAGGGTCTCCTTCATATCATCAAGAAGTGTCAAAACTCTGGGAGTTATTTCATCAACCCTACGGCTAACCTTGCGAAGGGTGGGGTTTTCTTCGGTTATAATATTTAAAATTGCCATCTCATTCACCTTTCTGATTTCATCTTAAAATATTCTAACATTACCGATAATAAAAAGCAATATTATTTTTTAAACTTACTGCAAAGCGACATCTTTTTTAGAGCCAAAGTACTAAAATATTTGCGGAGGTGAAGCCTTGGAACAGGTAATATACGGAGATATCCTGTTTATAGTAAACTTTTCAATGGACTTTCTTGCACTATACATAACCTCAAAGCTACTCAAATATAGCCCCGGTGCCTTCGCCCTTACTTTCGGCGCAGGCTTGGGTGCGGCATACGGAGTTTTACAGCTTGTTATAACCGGTAACGCCTTATTCTCAAACCTTATAAGCATAGGAGTTGCAATGCTGATGTGCTACATCGCTTTCGGCGCAAAGACTCCGATAATATATTTGCGTAATATACTCATTTTTTATGCCGTAAGTTTTTTAATGGGCGGTACTATGACCGCGATATATTCCTTTTTGAACAGCAAGCTTACAAAGCGCAACGTTATAATTAACGGAGATATCAATACCCTGCAAGGAGGTATAAGTCCGCTAATGTTTTTAGGAGTAGCAATGCTCGCAATAATATTCACCTATATATGCTCAAGGGTTATGGAAAGCAATGTACGCAATAAAACCGCAAAGCTGGAAGTAAGTTTTAACAACAAAAACGTTGAGCTTTGCGCCTTATGTGACAGCGGTAATCTTTTGTGTGAGCCATTGGGCGGCCTTCCCTGCGCCGTTTGCACCTATCAAAGCATAAAGGAGCTTTTGCCAAAAGGAACGGAACCGCTTTTTCGCGATAAGAATACCTCACTTCTTGAATTTTGCGATAAACAACTGGCTCGCAGGGTAAGGATAATTCCCACCTCCTGTGTTGGTACAACGGGGGTGCTTATAGGACTTATACCCGACACGGTAAAAGTGAACGGTGAGGAAAAGGCAATATGTATAGCCACTGATGCAACCTTCGAGGGAACGGATGGTTGCAATGCAATTATGCCAACATCAGTAATATAAGGAGAAGATATGATAAGATTTTTAGAAAAAATAATAGGCCTTCTTGCCAAAAAATCTCGTGGTATTTATTACATCAACGGTCCCGACGTACTGCCAACACCATTGACAAGCGAAGAAGAAGCGGAGCTTATTGCACGTAAGGACGAAGATGTATCGCTACGTTCGGTTCTTGTTGAACATAACTTACGTTTGGTAGTATACATAGCAAAGAAATTTGAGAATACGGGAGTAGGTATAGAGGACCTGATATCAATAGGGACCATAGGTCTTATAAAGGCTATAAACACCTTCCGTGCAGATAAAAACATTAAGCTTGCAACCTACGCTTCCCGCTGTATAGAAAATGAAATACTTATGTTTATACGAAAAACCGGCAATCAGCGCACTGAGCTTTCTATAGATGAGCCCCTAAACGTTGATTGGGACGGAAACGAACTTTTACTCTCCGACATCCTTGGAGGTGACGAAGACAGCGTATACCGCAATATTGAAACGGAACAAGATAAAACTACAATCCGCGAGGCGGTTGAACATCTTGGCAAACGGGAAAAAGAGATTATCTGCCTAAGATTTGCACTTAACGGCGGTAAGGAAATGACTCAAAAAGAGGTAGCTGACTGTCTGGGAATTTCACAATCCTATATATCTCGACTGGAAAAAAAGATAATAACAAAGTTAAAAAAAGAAATAGGACACAAAATATAATTTATCCGCCTTTAAACAGGCGGATTTTGTCATATATTGAAGCGGCGAATGTTGACTTTATATAAGAAAAGTGATATAATAACAGTAATTATGCGAAAGGAGATATTGAGTACTATGATATGCTTATCCACTCAAAAGCTAACCCTTGCTTTCGGTGACAATACCATACTTGAAAATATCTCTTTTTCGATAAATGAGGGAGATAAATTAGGTATCGTTGGTTCAAACGGTGCAGGAAAATCTACCCTTTTCAAACTGATATGCCGCGAATACACACCTACTGATGGTGAAGTGTACGTTAACCAAAACTACAAGGTAGGAGTTTTAAAGCAAAACCCTTCGTCCGATAGCACTCTTTCCATATACGAGGAGGTCCTCACCCACGCTTTTTCAGAGCTTATAGCTATGGAAAACCGTTTAGAACAGCTGCACAGCGCTGTTGAAGCAGGTGACGAAAGCGCTCTTGCCCCCTACTCAAACCTTCAGGAAAAATTCGCCTTAATGGGCGGTTATGAATACCGTTCAAGAGCACAGGGTATCCTTGTTAGCCTTGGTTTTCCAAAGGAATACCACACAACCACCATTGACAAGTTAAGCGGCGGGCAAAAAACAAGAGTTGAGCTTGCAGCCCTGCTTGCAAGTGAGCCCGATATATTAATGTTGGACGAGCCTACAAACCATCTTGATATTGAAGCACTCAAATGGCTTGAAGATTTTCTTTCATCCTACACCAAAACAGTTCTTGTTATATCCCACGACAGATATTTTCTTGACCGTGTAACCACACACACCCTTGATATTGAAAATACACACGCAAAACTATATAAAGGCAACTATTCACAGTTTAAGGAAAAGAAAAAGAAAGATAACGAGGTTGCCCTGCATCACTATAAAAACCAACAGCGCGAAATAAAACGCATTGAAGAATATATAGCACAGCAAAAGCGTTGGAACCGTGAAAGAAACATTATAGCTGCAGAGAGCAGACAAAAACAATTAGACAAGATGGAACGGCTTGAAAAACCGGACGCTCCTGAGGCAAAAATACGCTTTTCCTTTAATTTTTCCGGAGAAGGCGCAAACGAGGTTTTGACCCTGCGGGATATCTCTAAAAGCTTTGGTGATAACAAGCTGTTTGATAAAGTGTCTTTTACCGTTATGAAACGCGACCGCGTATTTATTACAGGCGCAAACGGTACAGGCAAATCAACACTTATAAAGATAATAGCAGGAAAGCTTAAAGCTGATAACGGCGGCCTGTATTGGGGTGCAAACACCCTGTACAGCTACTACGATCAGGAAAACCAAAACCTTACCGAAACAAAAACCGTACTTGATGAGCTGTGGGATGCTTACCCCCTGCTTTCACAAACTGTTATACGCAATACTCTTGCTGTTTTCCGTTTCTACGGTGAGGACGTTATCAAACCTGTATCTGCATTAAGCGGAGGAGAAAAAGCAAGACTGACTTTAGCTAAAATTCTTCTTTCAAAGATGAACGTGCTTATTCTTGACGAGCCTACAAACCATCTCGATATCAATTCAAGAGAGGCTCTTGAAGAGGCACTGTGTGACTTTGAAGGCACTATAATCGCCGTATCCCATGACAGATATTTTATAGACAAGCTTGCTAACCGCATACTTGCCTTTAATCTTGAGGAACAAAACTCCCTCTTTGATTACAGAGGAAGTTACAAAGAGTTTGAAGAATACAAAAAGCGCTTTGCCGCTACTGTAAATATAAGCGTTTCAGCCGAAAAAACATCCTCCTCAAAGGAAGATCGCCTGGCGCAAAAGAAAGCGCAAAGCGAAAAACGCAGACTGCAAAAACAGTATGAAAACGCTGTTAAACGTTCTGCAGAGCTTGAAGAGCTTATCGATAAAACCGATAAGCAAATGGAAGAGGTTGCGGCAGACCATATCAAACTTGCAGAGCTGTATACGTTAAAAGAAGACTACGAAACAGAGCTTTTGGAAGCATACGAAATTATTGAAAATTACGAAAGCGAGGACTAAAATGGATTTTAAAAATCAAGTTATGAAATCACAAAAACAGAAAAAAAGACGCAATACATTAATTGCGTTCATAATAATTCTCGCATTAGCCATATCAGGACTTGTGTGCGGTTATTTTATCGGAAAAAATAACAAAAATATGCATTTGGGTACCAACGACACCACCTCGACTACCACAGATGATACTTCCGAAGCACCCGATACCACAGCAACACCTTTAACCGATGACACAACAATAGATGATTCTGTAACCGAGCCCATCAGTGACACTTTAAACGACCCTGACACGCCTATAATGACAGATTATAAGCTTATTTCAGAAGGTGGCACAGAACCCGGCTTGTGGCCTGACGAAATACCCGACGACGTTCCCGAAATAAATGATTATAACAAGCTCCTTCCTTCAAGCGAAGAAAAGTGGGGTAACTTTACCATATGGTCAACAGGCGTTATGACCGATAAAGAAACCTACGAAGATTGGAAAACCCAGCTTGAAAATCAAGGCTTTAAACCAAGTGAAACGGTAAACGGATATTGGACCGACGGTGAAACCATTCTGGACGTTACCACGGAAGAAACCGAAGAAGGCTTTTTCGTGGGTGTTGACGTTCACAAGCCCGACCCCATCATATATCCCGAATGTATATCCTACTTCCCTACCTTTGAAACAGACGGCACCGTATATACTTGGGATGTTGAGCACAATGACGGTGAAACTAAGCTTACCATTACCTATATTGACCCTACAGACTTTAACGCTGATTTCGAATCATATAAGCTTAAGCTCAGCGACAACGGCTACGATATAGGAGAAATGGCCGCAATAAAAACGATAGACGGTAAGGAATATCTTTTTGCATGCTACAAAGACTTGAAAAAGATTTCCTACACCTTCCCTTATGACGAAAATTACAAATATGACAAAACAGTATAACACAGTTCACCTTACCAACAGCGCTGATGAAACAGAGGCTTTTGCAAAGGATTTTGCAAAAAATCATCTGAACGGCAAAGATTTTATTGCCCTGTACGGTGATTTGGGAGTTGGAAAGACCGCTTTTGTGAGGGGACTTGCCCAACACTTCACACCGGATGCTGAAGTTTCAAGCCCGACCTACGCTATTGTAAATGAATACGCCGAGGGCACATATAGGATCTGTCATTTTGATATGTACCGTATTACAGATGACGACGACCTGTACTCCATAGGCTTTTACGATTATGAAGATGCACTTATCGTGTGCGAGTGGAGTGAAAACATTCCCTATGCACTTCCCGAAAGATATTTCAAGATAACTATCGAAAAGACCGAGTGTGCAGATCAAAGAAGAATAACGGTGGAGGAGATCATAAAATGATAACTTTAGCCATTGATTCTACCGCTGTTGCAGCTTCTGTTGCGGTTGTTGACAGCGATAAAATACTTGCAGAATACACAGTAAATACCGCACTTACCCACAGCGAAACGCTACTGCCAATGATAAAGGCGGTGCTTTCCTCGGCAAAGCTGACGGTAAAAGACGTAGAACTTTTTGCGTTAACCGTAGGACCGGGGTCATTTACAGGTGTGAGAATTGGTGTTTCTGTGATCAAAGGGCTGTGCTTTGGCACAAATAAGCCTATAGTAAGCGTTTCAACCTTGGAAGCACTTGCGAGAAATCTTGAAGGCTTTGAGGGAATAATATGTCCTTTAATGGATGCAAGACGAAATCAACTTTACAACGCCCTGTTCAAAAACGGCAAGCGGCTGACTCCTGACAGGCTTATAAGTGCACAAGACCTTGAAAAAGAGCTTGCAAATTATTCAGAGCCAGTATATTTTACAGGTGACGGATACAACCTTGCACATTCACTTATAAAAGCAGAAAATATAAAGCACACACCCGTCAGACTGCGCCTGCAGAACGCAGTTGCAGTTGCCATAACGGCACAAGAAAGTTACAAAGCAAACGAAAACATCTTCACTGATGCTTCAATTGCTCCAATATATCTCCGCCCTTCTCAAGCGGAACGTGAAAGAAAGGAAAAAGAAAAATGTCAGAAAGAGTAATAGCAGTTGGTTGTGACCAGGCGGCATATGACCTCAAACAGGATGTTATGAAGCATCTTGAAGAAAGAGGTATTAAATATATTGATTACGGCACTTACTCTACAGATTCAGTACACTATCCCGATTATGCACATAAAGTATGCGCTGCAATCCAAAGCGGAGAATGCAGTCTTGGAATACTCATTTGCGGAACAGGTATCGGAATGTCTATGGCGGCAAACAAGCACAAGGGCATCCGTGCAGCTTGCTGTTCAGACACCTTTAGTGCAAGACTTACAAAGCAGCACAACGATGCAAATATCATCTGCTTTGGCGCACGCGTTATTGGCAAGGGTCTTGCCTGCGACATAGTTGACGAGTTCCTGGATGCTGAATTTGAGGGCGGCAGACACGCAACACGCGTTGAAATGTTTATGAAATACGAAAATGAATAATAGAGGTACATTATGAAAAAGATCAAAGTTATTTTAATCGGTGCGGGTAACCGCGGACAAACCTACACCAACATCATGAGAAGACAGTTACCCGATCTTTTTGAGGTTGTAGGCGTTGCAGAACCTATTGAGTGCCGCCGTAACTACATAAAGGAAAAGCATCATCTTCCCGAAGACCGTTGCTTCGATGACTATGCTCCCCTTTTAGAGCTTGGCAAAATCGCTGACATTGCCATCATTTCTACAATGGACAGAGCTCACTACGAGCCTACCATGAAGGCAATTGAACTCGGTTACGATCTTTTGCTTGAAAAGCCTATTGCTCCTACCCTTGAAGAATGCCGTGACATTACAAACGCCGCTGTTAAGAAGGGCGTTAAGGTAGTTATATGTACCGTTTTACGCTACACCAATATGTTTAACTGCGTTAAGGAAATTATTGATTCTGGCAAAATTGGTAAGGTTATGTCAGTAAATCACGAAGAGGGCGTTGGCAACGTTCACCAGAGCCATAGCTTTGTACGCGGCAACTGGGGCAACTCTGAGCGCAGCTCCAATATGCTTTTACAGAAATCCTGCCACGATATGGATATACTGCAGTGGTTACTGGGCAAAAAGTGTAAAAAAGTACAGTCCTACGGTATGCTTTCCTACTTCAAACGCGAAAACGCACCCGAGGGCTCACCTGAATATTGTATTGAAGGTTGCCCTGCGGCTGAAACATGCCCTTATAACGCTGTTAAGCTTTATCTTGACGATAAGGATAACTACTGGTTCAGAAGCACATCTACCCACGAAATTGAGCCTACCGATGATGACGTAAAGAAAGCGCTTACAGAAACACAGTACGGTAAATGTGTATACAAGTGTGATAATGACGTTGTAGACCACCAGACTGTAAATATGGTTTTCGAAGATGATATTACCGTAACATTTACAATGAACGCCTTCAATAAGGGTGGCAGATTCTTACACGTTATGGGAACAAAGGGTGAGTTGCACGCAGCATTAGACGGCGAAACTCCCGTTACTATTTACGATTTTGCAACCAAAGAAACCACCGAGATCTCTCTTTCCGCAAAGGATGGCATCACAGGTGGTCACGGTGGTGGTGACGTTGGTATAATCAAAACACTCCACGACTACTTTAACGGTACCTATGAAGGTAACAGCGTACCCGAAATACTTGAATCCTACTACAATCATGTTATTGCATTTGCAGTAGAAGAATCAAGAATTAACGGCACAGTAGTTGATTTTGACGAGTTCTACGAAAGAGTTAATAATCTTTAAAAAAAGACCTGCATTGCAGGTCTTTTTATCCAAAACAGGAGCACTAAATGATTTATTGCGTTGAAGATGATCAAAGCATACGTGACCTGATGTTATATACACTAAATGCATCTGGTTTTGAAGCAGAAGGTTTTCGTGACGGAGAAGCCTTCTTTAAAAGACTTGCCGCAAAAAAACCAAAGCTTGTTATGCTTGATATAATGCTACCGGGAGAGGACGGCATAAGTATATTAAAAAAGCTGCGTTCAAACCCTGAAACTTTGAACATTCCTATAATAATGGCCACCGCCAAGGGCACGGAATATGATAAGGTAATAGGTCTTGATTTAGGGGCAGATGACTATCTGACAAAGCCTTTTGGTATGCTTGAAATGATATCCCGCATTAAAGCCGTGTTGAGGAGAGCTGCCCCTTATGAGAAACGAACCGTTTCTTACAAACAGCTTGAACTCAATCTTGAAGAGCACATAGCAACACTTGCGGGTGCGCAGCTGCAGCTTACGTTAAAGGAATTCGAACTGTTGCGCTTATTTATGGAAGCCCCGGGACGTGTATATACGCGCGAGCAGCTGATGAGCAGCGTTTGGGGAGAGGATTATATGGGTGAAACCCGCACGGTGGATGTACACATAGGAACTCTGCGCTCAAAATTAGGAGAAAGCAACTATATAGAAACCGTTCGCGGAGTAGGTTACCGTATGGAGAAAAATAATGACTAAAAGAATATTCAAATCCATATGTATAGTAGCAATTTGCGTACTCTTTGCCCTGCTCTTTCTATTTACAAGCTCACTTTATGAGTATTTTACAGAGCATCAGCGGGAGCAGCTTTCAATACAAACAGAGCTTGCAGCCCAGGCTATGAATAACGAAGGCGAACAATATCTCGAAGGTCTTAATACCGAAAGATACCGCCTTACCTGGATAGCAGCAGACGGTACGGTATTATATGACAGCGATACAGATGCCGCTGAAATGGGAAACCACCTTAACCGTGAGGAAATAACCCTTGCTCTTAAAGAGGGCTACGGTGAAAGTGCGCGATCCTCAGATACAATGATATTAAGATATCTTTATTCTGCTCAAAGGCTTGATGACGGTACCGTACTTCGTTTAAGCGTACCCCAAACCACCCTGCCCATACTATTGCTTAATATGTCACAGTCTATAGCTGTGGTTCTTATAATTGCGCTGATACTGTCCTTTTTACTTGCTTATCGCTTATCAAAGCAGGTTGTACGCCCCCTTAATGAGCTAAACCTTGATAAGCCCTTGGAGAATAATGAATATGAAGAGATAACCCCATTGCTTAAGCGTATAGCAAGTCAGCAAAAGCAATTAAAGGCACAGGAAGAAAAGCTTCACCGCAGAAAGAAAGAATTTGAAGCAGTTACCTCAAATATGAACGAAGGTCTTATACTGCTCAACACGGATGCCGAGATATTAAGTATTAACCCGTCAGCCGCACGCATACTGCACTCTACCAACATAACTGTTGGCGAGGATATAAAAATACTTGGTAACCTTCACGAAATGAAGGAACTGGTGAAAAAAGCAGCAACAGGTGAAGCAGCTGAATGGATAATCAATATAGAAGGCCGTGATTATCAATTCGATTTAAGCCCCGTATACTCAAAGGGCGTTATATCCGGTGCCGTTCTTCTGCTGATAGACAAGACTGAAAAACTCCGCGGAGAAAAAATGCGAAGAGAGTTTACCGCAAACGTTTCCCACGAGCTTAAAACCCCTCTTCACTCCATTTTAGGCTATGCAGAGCTTATACACAGCGGAATAGCAAAACAAGAGGATGTGCAAAATTTTGCCGGAAAGATACATTCAGAATCACAGCGTATGATATCTCTTATTGAGGATATTATCCGTCTGTCACATCTAGATGAGGGAGATAAGAATATAGAAAAACTCCCCGTTTCCCTTCTCACGCTTTCAAAAAAAGTTCAAACCAATCTGTTACCACAAGCTCAAGCGGCCGGAATTTCTTTTAAAGTAGAAGGCTGTGATTGCACAGTTACAGGTGTTACTGCTCTTATTGAAGGTATGATATATAACCTGTGTGACAACGCAATTAAGTACAACAAAAAACACGGTAACGTTACCATAACTATTAACGAAACCAATACTCACGTACTGCTTACTGTTGCGGATACCGGTATAGGAATCCCTGCAGAACATCTTGACCGTATATTTGCACGCTTCTACCGCGTTGATAAGAGCCGTTCAAAAGAGGTTGGCGGCACAGGCCTTGGACTTTCTATTGTAAAGCATTCAGCTATTATTCACAATGCCGAAATAGAGCTAAAATCAACAGTAGACGTTGGCACACAAATAACTGTGAAATTTGAAAAAAATTCGGTTAAGTAAAATATTTTTTAAATACTATTGACAACTTCACTTTACTGTGATAAACTGTTAATATCTTTTAAAGAGGTAAAAACAATGATGCACACCAATAATTACTTTTACGGATACTTTTACTTTACTGCATTTACAGTAAAGTCTATTGGTGTTGCCGAAAAATAAGTATCATTTAATACGTACTTTTTCCCGGTGATACCAAATCACCGGGATATTTTATTTTTCGATCATTTTATAAGGAGAAGGAAAATGATTATTATTTTAAAGAAAAATTGCGAAAAGGAGCAGTTAGAAAACCTTGAAACCTGGCTTCGCGGTATGGACCTTGACATCCATATGAGCGAAGGTATGCATTCAACCATAATGGGACTTGTTGGTGATACAAGCAAAATAGATAAAGAACTTATCGAAGCCCTTGACATTGTTGAAAGTGTACGCCGAATACAGGAGCCTTATAAAAATGCAAACAGAAAGTTCCATCCCCTGGACACCGTTGTTAACGTTGGTAATACCTCAATCGGCGGAGACGTTTTTGCTAAAATAGCAGGCCCCTGCTCCGTTGAAAGCGAAGAACAGATTATTGAAATTGCAAGAGCTGTAAAAGAAGCAGGTGCCACAATGCTGCGCGGCGGTGCCTTCAAGCCAAGAACCTCACCCTATGCGTTTCAGGGTATGGGCGCAGACGGTATAGAGCTTCTCCTTAAAGCAAAAAAAGAAACAGGACTGCCTATCGTTACAGAGGTAATGGACCTTTCACAGCTTGATCTGTTTTGTGATGTAGATGTAATACAGGTAGGTGCTCGTAATATGCAAAACTTCCAGCTTTTAAAGGAGCTTGGAAGATCAAATAAACCTGTACTTTTAAAGAGAGGTCTTTCTGCAACAATACAGGAACTTCTCATGAGCGCAGAATACATTATGGCAGGCGGCAACGAAAACGTTATTCTTTGCGAAAGAGGTATACGAACCTTTGAAACCGCAACAAGAAACACACTTGATATAGCCGCAGTTTCGGTTCTTAAAGATCTTTCACATCTGCCCGTTGTAATTGACCCCAGCCACTCTACAGGCTATGCAAAGTTTGTTAGACCTATGTCAATAGCTTCAGCAGCGGCAGGTTGCCACGGTCTTATAATAGAGGTTCATAATGATCCCTCAAAGGCGCTTTGCGATGGCCCTCAATCTATAACTCCCAAAGCATTTGCAAAACTTTCAAGCGATCTTGATAAAATAATTGAAACAGTAAAAAGCTTTTAACAGGATATAACGTAATGAAAAAAACAGTTGGTATAATCGGCCTTGGTTTAATAGGAGGCTCACTTGCAAAAGCGTTTAAAAAACACACAGAACACACTGTGCTGGGTTATAACAGAACCACTTCTGTATCAGAAAAAGCCCTTGAGGACGAATCTATCGATGAAATAATGAATATATCCGACCTTTCAAGATGTGATATGGTAATCGTTTCCCTTTACCCTGAAATGACTGTGAAATTTGTTACCGATAATATCAATAATTTTAAGAAAAACACGGTAATAATAGACTGTTCCGGTACAAAAGAAGCGGTATGCTCTGCCCTTTCCCCCCTTGCCGCAGAGCACGGATTATATTTTATCGGCGGACATCCAATGGCAGGTATCGAGCGCTCAGGCTATAAATACTCTTTTGCAGAAATGTACGAGGGCGCAACAATGATACTGTGCCGGGATAAATATACCAACCTTATAGCATTAAAGGCGGCGGAACTGCTTTTCCTTGAAATAGGCTTCGGCAGAGTCACCGTTACAGATTCAGTAACCCACGATAAGAACATAGCATTCACCTCACAGCTTGCCCACGTTGTATCTAACGCATACGTTAAAAGCCCCACGGCAAAATGTCAGGACGGCTTTTCTGCAGGCAGTTACAAAGACCTTACACGTGTTGCCAGATTAAATGAAGATATGTGGACAGAGCTTTTCTTTGATAACAAAGAGCATTTAAGTAACGAAATTTCAGTAATCATAGATAACCTTAAAGAATATCTTTGCGCCCTTAATGAAGATGACCGCGAAAAGATGCGCAAACTTCTGCGGGATGGCAGAGAGGCAAAGGAGCAGATAGGCTAATGAAAACCGTTAGAGTTAACACAGCTACCCCCTACGACGTACTTATTGACAGCGGTATACTTGCCGATGCAAGCAAGTATTTATCTAAAGTAATTTCCCCGCGTAAAACCGTTATTGTAAGTGATGATATTGTGTACGCATTGTACGGAGAAACTCTAACCTCTGCTCTTGTTGAGGCAGGATATGAGGTATCTAATATTGTTTTTCCGAACGGCGAACAATCAAAAAATATGGATACTGTTATGTCTATATTAAATGCCTTTTCCGTGTCCTCGCTCACACGTTCGGATTTTGCAATAGCGCTTGGCGGCGGTGTAGTTGGAGATATCACAGGCTTTGCTACGGGTATATACCTGCGCGGAATTGATTTTGTACAGATACCCACCACACTGCTTGCGGCAATAGATTCCTCCGTTGGTGGCAAAACAGGCGTTAATTCTGATTTCGGCAAAAATCTTATCGGTACGTTTCACCAGCCAAAGCTTGTGCTGTGCGACGTTGATACATTTAACAGCCTGCCCGATGATATAGTTACAGCAGGAAAATGCGAAGCTCTTAAGTACGGTGTTATCCGTGACGAAGCGTTGTTTGACGCTATGTGCGATGCAGATTTTGATATAAGCGAGCTTGTTGAGCGTTGCGTTACAATCAAGCGTAACGTTGTTGAAGCTGATGAATTTGACCACGGTGAAAGACAGCTTTTAAACTTCGGTCACACCCTCGGTCATTCTATCGAAGCTCTTTCAAATTTTAAAATTTCCCACGGCCACGCAGTAGGCATTGGTATGTATATAATTACAAAGGCGGCCGAAGTTCACGGATTGTGCGTAAAAAACACCTTAAAGCGTTTAGAGAAAGCCCTTTTCTCTATTTACAATATGCCAAAAATAAACTATACTGCAGAGCAACTTTATAAAGTTGCCTGTTCAGATAAAAAACGCAAGGGCGATAAGATCACCCTTGTTGTTCCCCGCAATATAGGTAATTGCTTCCTTTATACAATAGAGCTTGAAGAGCTGCTTAATTTTATAAAAGGCGGTTGTTAACAGTGATAGTAACAATACAACCCAAAAGGCTGCACGGCAGTATAGAAGCTATTGCATCAAAATCCTATGCCCATAGAATAATAATTGCTTCAGCCCTTGCTGATAAACCTACCCATATAACACTTAACGGTATGTCAAATGATATACTTGCCACCCTTGGTGCAGTAGAGGCTCTTGGTGCTGGGGTAACAATAGGTGATGGTACTATAGATATTAATCCTATAGTAAAAAGGAAAACAATACCCGAAATATTCACAAACGAAAGCGGTACCACGGCCCGTGTGTTATTACCTGTTGCCTGTGCATTATATGAGCACGCAATTATGAACGGTTCAGGCTCATTACTAAACCGTCCTTTTGCAACGTTATGCAATACACTTGCCCACCACGGTATAAATTTTTCTTCAGATAAGCTCCCTATAGAATTTAAAGGCAAGCTTACAGGTGGTGAATTTAAAATACCGGGTAACGAAAGCTCCCAATATATTTCAGGTTTGATGTTTGCCCTTCCCCTTTTAAAAGAAAAAAGTAATATTAAAATTACAGGAAATATAGCTTCAACAGGCTATCTTGATATGACTCTTGACGTTTTACATAAGTATGGCATAACTGACGGTTATAATTGCAACGGCAGTGAAGGTTTCACTTCTCCAGGAAAAATACAGGTAGAGGGAGATATGTCAAACGCGGCGTTCTGGCTTAGTATGGGTATGGAAGTTACAGGCTTAAATCCCCACTCTCTGCAAAAGGATAAAGCATTCGCAACGGTCAAGGATATGGATGAAATAGACGCACAGGATATACCGGACCTTGTACCCATACTTTCTGTTTATGCCTGCTCAAAAAGAGGAATAACGAAAATTTATAACGCATCACGATTAAAAATTAAAGAAAGTAACCGTCTTGAAACAACAAAGGCAATGATTACAGCCCTTGGCGGTAAAATAGAAATAACAGACGATTCGTTAACCATTTACGGTAACGGTTGCCTTCGCGGAGGCACGGTAGATGCATTTAACGACCACAGAATTGCAATGAGTTCGGCGGCAGCTTCTACCATATGTGAAGGACCTATTACAATAATAGGCGCAGAAGCGGTAAATAAATCCTATCCGGGATTTTTTGATGATTTTAAAAAGGCAGGAGGTATTTTAGATGTCAAATAGTATCGGTTCAAAGATTAAACTTACTATATTCGGTCAATCCCACAGTGAAATGATTGGTTGTACCATAGAAGGCTTGCCTGCAGGTGTAGAGCTTGATATGCAAGCTATACAAGCAGATCTTGATCGCCGCCGTGGTGGTGAAAAAAAGTATACAACACCACGAAAAGAGGCAGACACTCCTCGCATTATATGCGGTTTAGTGGACGGCGTTACCTGCGGCGCACCTCTTACAGCACTTTTTGAAAACTCAAATACACAAAGCAAGGATTATTCAGAACTTAGAATTAAGCCACGCCCCGGACACGCAGACTATACTGCATACGTGAAGACCGATGGTACAAACGATATACGCGGAGGAGGAGAATTTTCAGGTAGGCTTACCCTTCCCTTTTGCTTTGCAGGAGCAATCGCAAAGCAGTTGCTTTTAGAAAAAGGAATAACCGTAGGTGCGCATATATATTCAATTGGTAATATCACCGATACACCTTATGACCCTGTAAGCTTGAGTGCAAAGGATCTGATTTACAACGGAATTCCTACAAACAACGAAGCAATATGGACGCAAATGGAAGAATATATGACGGAGGTTGCCGCAACGGGTGACTCGGTTGGCGGCATTATCGAATGTGGAGCAACAGGACTTCCCGCAGGACTTGGTTCCCCTATGTTTGGTGGAGTTGAAAACGAGATTTCAAGAACTGTTTTTGCAATACCTGCAGTTAAAGGTATAGAATTTGGCGCAGGTTTTGGTGTTGCACAGATGTTAGGTACCCAAAACAACGATGCCTATACCGTAACTAACGGTAAAATAACAACCAAAACCAACAACTGCGGTGGAATACTTGGCGGAATTACAAATTCAATGCCACTTATTTTCAGATGCGCAATTAAACCAACCCCTTCAATTTCTATCGAACAGGACACCGTTGATTTGAATTTAATGAGTAACACAAAATTGAAAATTCACGGAAGACACGACCCCTGTATTGTACCAAGAGCTCTTGTGGTAGTTGAAGCAGCCTGTGCATTAACGCTTATAAACTTATTATGAGGAGATAATACAATGAAATTAGAAGATTCAAGGAAGATAATCGACGATATCGACAACAAAATAAAAGAACTTTTCCTTAAACGTATGGAAACCGTGCAGGAGGTTGCCGCATACAAGCTGGCAAACAACCTCCCCGTACTAAACTCCCAGCGTGAAAGAGAGATAATTGCACGAATTACAGATGATATGGACGATCAAATGGCGGGCTACACAAAGTCGCTTTTTACAACCTTGTTTGATATCTCCCGTTCCTCGCAGAACCGTAATCTTAGAAAAGCAGTTTCAAAAACCGAAGAAGAAATCAACACGGCGTTAAATACCACTCCCCAGCTCTTCCCGAAAAGTGCAATAATAGCCTGTCAAGGCATAGAGGGTGCAAACTCACAGATAGCCTGTGATAAGCTTTTTGACAGACCAAAGATAATGTATATGAACTCCTTTGATTCGGTTTTCACCGCTGTTGATAAGGGGCTTTGCCAATACGGAATTCTTCCTATCGAAAATTCTCTCCACGGTTCTGTGGTTGAGGTTTACGACCTTATGAAAAAATATAGCTTCCACATTGTAAGAAGCGTTAAGGTAAAGATAAACCATATGCTACTCGCCAATATTGGCACAAAGCTTTCGGATATAAAGGAAATATACTCCCACGAACAGGCCCTTGCACAATGCAGCGATTATTTAAAAGAGCTTTCGGGCGTTAAAATAATCCCCTGCGAAAACACCGCTGTTGCGGCAAAAAAGGTGCTTGAATCCGGCAGAAATGACGTTGCAGCAATATCCTCTCAAAGCTGTGCAGAGCTGTACAATCTATGTATACTCAACGATAAAATACAAAACAGCTCCAACAACTACACACGTTTCATATGTATATCAAAGAAGCTTGAAATTTACCCAGGCTCCAACAAGATAAGCATTATGTTCACCGTGCCTCACCGCCCGGGTTCATTATACTCCCTCATTTCTAAATTTTCGGTTTTAGGGGTTAACCTTACAAAGCTTGAGAGCCGCCCCATACCCGAACGTGATTTTGAATTTATGTTCTATATAGATTTCGAAGGTTCTGTATACGCCGATGAAATAAAGCATATAATCAGTTCCCTCGAAGAGTCCCCTGAGCCCTTTGAATTCCTTGGTAACTACTCGGAGATATAAAATGAAAACTCCTTATGGACTTATTGGTGAAAAGCTTGGTCACAGTTACTCAGTACCGATACATAACTCCTTTGGTAATAATGAGTACACTCTTCGCGAAATTTCACGCAAAGAGTTGTCCAACTTTATGACACGCCGCAACTTTAAGGCTATAAACGTAACTATACCCTATAAAACCGACGTTATTCCCTTCCTTGATGAAATTTCAGATGAAGCAAGACGAATAAATTCTGTAAACACTATTGTAAATCGTGATGGTAGTCTATACGGCTACAATACAGATTATTACGGTTTTTCCTATATGGCACGCCGGGCAGGTATAAGCTTTAAAGAAAAAAAGGTGCTTATCCTCGGTAGCGGAGGCACATCCCTTACGGCAAGAACAGTCGCAGGGGACGAAGGAGCGAGAGAGATAGTTATAATTTCCCGCACGGGAGAAAACAATTACGATAATATTGATAAACACCTTGATGCGGATATTATCGTTAATACAACCCCCGTGGGTATGTTCCCAAAAGTTGATGCTACACCTGTTAAGCTTGAAATTTTCAAAAATCTTTGCGGTGTAATAGACGTGATATATAATCCCCACAGAACACGCCTGCTTATAGATGCCAAGCGCCTTGGCATTCCCCACATAAACGGTCTTACAATGCTTGCCGCACAAGCAAAGCAAGCCCACGAGCTTTTCTTTGATATTAAAGCGGATGATAGCTTAATAAACAGTGCCGTAAAAAAACTTGAGGATGAAAAACTCAATATTGTACTTGTAGGAATGCCCGGCTGCGGTAAAACAACAATAGGTAAATATATTGCAAGCAAGCTTAAAATGGATTTCTGCGACACAGACGAGATGATAATTAAAGCAGAGGGTAAAGATATACCCACCATATTCAAAGACCACGGAGAGCCTTATTTTCGTAATGCAGAAGCACGAGCCCTTGCCCGTGCCACTTCCCTTACCCGTACGGTTATTGCAACCGGAGGCGGTGCCCCACTGCGGACGGAAAATCAAAACGCCATTATGGCAACAGGAAAGGTAATATGGCTTAAAAGAGATATTTCCGAGCTTGAAACACGCGGCAGACCCCTATCAAAGGACACAACCGCCCTTAAAGAAATGTACGGGAAACGCAAATCAATATACGAGCTTGTTTCAGACTATGCACTTAACGTTGCAGAATTCGATAAAACTCGTCACGAGATAATAAAATATTTAAATGGATAATATAAAACCCTGTTCAAAAGAACAGGGTTTTATATTTGGATTATTATTCTGTTGTTTTTTCGTGCATAACCAACGGTATAACCTGTACCGCTGTGCAGATTACGAATATAAGTTATACAATACAGGCAACGATCAACCATATAGCGATTACGCTCATGCATACAACCGTTATTGTATTTATCCGTGATATACACCACGTCGTCAGCATACTGCATTATGGCTTCAAGGGTTGCTTGGTCCTTTAGTTTCCAATGTTTGTTATAATCGCGAGAAGGTAATACAAATATCAATTTCAAGTCCTTGCCCTGTGCTTTCATAGAAGCAAGCATCAAAGCAGCAATCATATCAAACCCAAGTGCGCCGCCAACATAAAAGGTATTTATGTTTTTAGCCAACAAGTTTTGAACTTCGCTCAAAACAGCCTGCCTTATTGCATTATCGGTATAGCTTACAAATCTATGACCGGTGAAGCAACAACTGCAGGATAATTCTTTATCGGTAAAACAAGAAAGGTTCTCTTTCATGAGAACCTCGCAAGCTTATATAAAGCAAGAATATAACCGTCTGCACCAAGGCCGCATATCTGACCAAGGCAAGCAGGGGCTGTCAATGATTCATGCCTGAATTCCTCACGCTTATGAATATTGGAAATATGAACCTCAATTGCAGGAGCGTCTATAGAAGCAATAGCATCACGCAAAGCAACGCTTGTATGGGTGTAAGCTGCGGGGTTTATAATAAGCCCGTCATAACCCATAGCACCCTGTACAGCAGTTACAAGTTCGCCTTCAACATTGGATTGGAAGAACTCAACAATACAACCAAGTGCAGCCGCTTCTTCTGAAATTCTATCATTTATAGCTTGAAGTGTAAGGGAACCGTAAATTTCCGGTTCCCTTTTTCCAAGCATATTTATATTTGGTCCGTTAACAATAAGTATGCGCTTCATATTAGAATATGGAAAGTCCGTATTCACCCATAAAGTCTGCAACTACTACAGCAAACTCAGCGCGTGTGAATGAACCCTTAGGCTGAATCTTGTTGTTAACTGCAACAGAATCAAGATAACCCTTATATGTCATCCAGTTTACAGCATCAGTAGCCCAAGAGGAGATAGAAGCTCTATCTGCATACTTAAGTGTGGTTCTGCCTGTAACGTTAACGTGAATGCTCTTTGCATAGTTCATAACGAATACGCAAACCTGCTCACGTGTAACTTTCTGGCCCAAGAGGAACTGTCCGTTGCCGTTACCGTTGGAAACGCCTGTCTCAAGCGCCCACTTAACTGCGGGAGAGTACCACTGACCTGCAGGAACGTCGGTAAATCCGGTTTCTCCTGCATAGTCTGCGGGATCCATCTTTTCTATGTTAAAGAGAACCTGCACAAACTGTTCACGGGTAAGTGTCTTATCAGGAGAGAAAGTGGTTGCGGAGCTACCGCTCATAAAACTTCTTGTGTAGCAGTATGCTATAGAATCATAATACCAAACGTCCTTAGCAACGTCGGTAAATTCGGGCTGTTCGTCAGCTATATAAAGCTTCAAACCGAAGAGCTCGGAATATTCACCAATCTGGAGAACAGAGATACGACCATCGTTCTGAATGCTGTTGGATGTCATGTATCTACCTCTGGGGCCTGTACCGTCAAGCTCTTCGTCAAAGGTTCTGTCCATGTAGTATATAGCGCCAAGGAATTCAGCGCCGCCGTGGTAGATTTCGCCTTCTTCGTAAACAGCTCTGCCTGCGGTAACGTCATACATATCCTTTTCGATAACTTCCCAAGGAATCATTGCTTCAAACGCCCAGCCGCCTTCGGTAACCTTACCAACGCCGGTCATGCTGTCTGTAATATCAGCATCATGGTTGCGTGTACGGTAAAGTCTGAGCTGATCACCATCTTCGGTATCAAAAAGACCAAAGCAGTAGGTGGAGGGATGGTCTACAACAGTTATAAAGCCTGCCTGCTGATACTTACCAAGGGGGTCAAGGCTAAGCATAACAACGTCGCCGTTCCAACCAACAATATTCTGGTTGTGCGCCCAATCCTCTGTATCAACACCGGTAGAATATCTAAACTGAGTTTCAGGACCTTCTGCCACATCGCAAGCAATGTAGAGACCTTCTGAATCATAGGCGAAGCGTGCAGTAACAACAACTGCAAGGTCACCATTAAGATAAACATATTTAGCGGTTTGTTCGTTAAGATAAACAGGATCAGACCAACCTTCGTTTGCTGTGATATTGCCGTCAATTTTAACAGCGGCAGCAGGAGTAATTTCAGTAATGGGGTTAGGTTCGATCTTAGTTCTGCTTGCGCTAACACCAACAGTAACAAGAAGTGAAATTGCAAGCGCAAAAACAACTGCTAAAAGAACTTTTTTCATAAATACCTCCAAGGATATATCATTATGCGAATATTATAACATATAAATTTATATATTTCAATAGCAACGTTGAAAAATTTCAGCTTTAAAACCGCAAACTTCCGCTTAAATGCCGGGATATTTGTTTTACCTTATAGGAGTGATAATTAATGATAATTTACAGAGTAAAAGCCGGTGACACCATAAGCAGCATTGCGCTGGAATACGGTGTAGACCCCGATAGACTTATTGCAGAAAATAT
>JAZOTL010000136.1:0-11677 GCA_045657645.1 Eubacteriales bacterium | reverse complement strand
GAAAGGCTTCCTGTGTAATATCCTGTGCTAACTGCTTGTCGTATAACTTGAAGTAGCAGTAACGGTATATTTTGTCGTATTGTTCTTCAATATCCATGTGCTGCAAAACCTCCCTTCATAATGTTTAACGGATTATGACTGTAAAATGTGCGGCTTAACCCCGAATTTTTAGACAGAGCTTAAGAAGCTGTGACAGATGTGTTCACTAAATTACATTGTCGGTTAGGTTGCATACACTTTTGCGGGTGCATAAAAGTGCAACTTTGCAACCAGTATTTAAAAATGCGTTATAATTCAGAAAAAGACTCTAACCGTATAACGATTAGAGTCCTTTTTTAACTAACTCCATTTAGATTCCATACATAATCCATAAGAAGATATATGCAGGGATAATAGCCGCCATTGTGAAAGGAATACCGATTTTGAAGAAATCGGAATTCTTTACGGTGTAGCCTTCCTTACGGAGAATACCGATACCTGCAATGTTGGCAGAAGCACCGATAGGTGTGCAGTTACCACCGAGGGTAGCACCGGAAAGCAAGCCGAAATAAAGCACGGTTGGATTAACGTTAAGGGCTGCAGCAAGACCTGCAATAACGGGGATCATTGTTGCAACGTAGGGGATATTATCTATAAATGCGGAGATAAGAACCGAAGCCCAAACTATTACTGTGTAGAGCACGAAGATGTTTCCGCCACCGGCTTTTGCTAGCAGATTGGCAGCAGCGTCTATAACACCCTGCTCGGTAATACCGCCGATCATAAGGAAAAGTCCAACCAGAAGTCCTATTGTTTCAAAGTCTATCTCCTTTAAGGGAGAAACAAAGGCTGATACTGTTTTCTTTTTGATAAGATTATAAACAAGTCCAATAACAAGCAAAGCACAGCATATAAAACCGTTTGTAATATCAGGCTTGTTAGGTATAAAGGAAGCAAGGATTAAAAGCAAGATTGTACCAAGCAACAGTACAGAGGGAACGTAATCGTTAACCTTTGTACGCTCTCCTGTTTTGGGAATGGGGGCCTTTTCTTTTCTGAAAATATAAGCCAATATTAAGGCAGAAAGAACAGCGCCCAGCTCTACCACAAAAAACATACCGGGGCGGCCCTTATACCAGAAGAAATCCATAAAACTCATATCAAGGGCAGAACCAAGCATTATGGCGGTTGTATCACCTACCAGAGTAGCCGCACCCTGCAGGTTTGAGGCCACCGCAATTCCTATAATAAAGGGAACGGGGTTTGTTTTAAGCTTTTTACATATTTCAAGAGCTACAGGCGCAACCATAAGCACGGTTGCAACGTTATCCACAAATGCAGAAATAACACCTGCAAACAGCGACATTGCTACCGCTGCCCACATTACATTTGGAACCTTTTCCATTATCAAATCTGCAAGTAATTCGGGCATTTTACTTTCAATAAACAATGCTACTATACCCATAGTACCCGCAATCATAAGTAAAACGTTAAAATCAATAGCTCCTATAATGTTTGCGGCGGGCAGCATACCCGAAACTATAAATACAAGAGCTGCACCAAGTGCTATGTAGGGTCTGTATTTGCTGAAAACAAGCATTAAAACATATGCTGCAGCAAAAATTGCTATTGCTCCATACATCATAAATTTTCTCCTTTTATAAAGGCACAAGGCCTATTTGCATACCTCACTATTATACCTTTATAATTATAAAATTGCAATATATATTTTTCCGTTTAATATTCTACCGTGCTACCCCAAGATTACGTCAAAGGCAAGCATAAGGCAAAAGCCTGCAAGCAAGGCATAGGTTGCACCACGCTGGCTACCGTGGGCGTGAGTTTCGGGAATCATTTCATCACTTATAACGTAGAGCATTGTGCCACCTGCAAAGGCAAGGGCAAAGGGGAGTATAGCACTTGATATGCTTACCGCAAAATACCCAACAAGTGTACCTAAAACCTCAACCACCCCTGTTATTATGGCAATCAAAAAGGTGCGCCCCGGGCTCATACCTGCCGCAAGCATAGGCGCAATTATTACCATACCCTCGGGGATGTTTTGCAACGCAATACCCCCTGCAATAGTCAAGGCTTGGGCGGAGTTACCCGTTCCAAAGCCCACTCCTGCGGCAATTCCCTCCGGCAGGTTATGAATGGCTATTGCCATAACAAAAAGCAGAACTTTGTTCAACTGCTGTTGTTTTTCGGGATGAAGTTCCAGATCTGCCCCTGTAAGCCTGTGAAGGTGGGGGGTTAATTTATCTATAAGGTTAACGCAAAGGGCTCCGCAGAATACACCTGCAACAGTTACTATAAGAGAGAATTTTCCGCCGTATTCAAGGGAGGGCAAAACAAGTCCCACAACAGCCGCCGCAAGCATAACGCCCGCCGCAAAGGACAACACAATATCGCTGAAGCGATGGGTCATTTTTTTAAATGCAAATCCCAGTATTGCACCTATTACCGATGCGCCGCCTACACCTAAGGCGGTAAGTAAAACTATCTGCATATATTCCTCCAAGCAAGGCCGCACCAAGGTGCGGCCTTAATTATTACTTTTCCTTTGAGTTGCCACAACTGCAAGAGCAGCTTCCCTTTGCACCGCAAGAGCCGGATGCAGGGCAACCAATACATTTCTTACCGCTTTTCTTAGCCTTATACACATATAAACCTGCAAGACCAAGAACAACAACTATTATGGCAACGGTAACAATATTTTCTATCATACGGGCTCCTTTGCGGCTGTAATTTTATTAGCCTTAAGGGCCTTTTCTTCCTTGAGCTTTTTATCGGCTCTTACACACAGAATTACTGCAACTGCCACCATAAAAGCAACCGCAGTAAAACCGGGAACAAAGCCTGCGCCAAGCCTACCCTCAACAATAAGGGTGCCTATCTGATATACCAGAAAGGCTACTGTATAACCAACACCAATTTGAAGGGCTATACCGCTCCAAAGCCACTTTGCGCTCTTCATTTCGGAATTCATTGCACCGATTGCCGCAAAGCAGGGGGGTGAGAAAAGATTGAACATAAGGTATGCAAGGGCTGCCACCTTGGTTATTGCAAAAACTGCGGCAACATCAGAGCCTGCCCCCTCTACAAGAGCCAGTTCTTCCGTGTCTATCATATTTGAAATTCCGTAGCATACCGCAAGGGTACCAACCACGTTTTCCTTTGCTATAAAGCCTGTTACTGCCGCCGCCGCCATCTGCCATGCCTTAATACCTATAATGGGGATAAGCAGATAAGCGATAGGCTCGGCTATTGTTGCAAGAATAGAGGTATTTGCAGCATCCTCTGCCACAAGGGAGAAGTTCCAATTAAAGGACTGCATAATGTAAACAACTGCATTGCAGAGCAGAATGATGGTACCTGCCTTAACTATGTACTCCCAACCACGGCCGCACATAGAGGTAAAGGCTCTCCAAAAGCTGGGCACCTTATACTCAGGCAGTTCCATTATAAAGAAACTCCTTTTGCCCTTGTAGGCCGTTATCTTGTTGACCAAAAGGGCGCAAACAAGAATAATGGCTATGCCAGCAAAATACATTAAGGTTCCAACCCAGGAAGCGTCCCCAAAGAACACCCCTGCAAAAAGCGCTATAACGGGAAGCTTTGCACCGCAGGGCATAAAGGGAGCAAGCATTGCAGTTGCTCTGCGCTCACGTTCATTGTGGATGGTACGGCAAGCCATAACACCGGGAATTGCACATCCCGTGCCAATAACGAAAGGAATTACCGATTTGCCCGAAAGCCCAACCTTTTTGAATATGGGATCAAGAACCACACTAACACGGGCCATATATCCGCAATCCTCAAGAAGAGCGATAAGGAAGTACATAACCATAACCAGAGGTAAAAAGCCTATAACGGCACTTACACCGCCTATTATACCCTCTGTAAGCAGGGCAACAAGGAAGTCATTACCTCCTGAAAGTATATCTGCTACCCATTCCTTAAATAAGTCTATCAAGCCAACCAGATAGTCTGCAACAAAGGGACCCAGCCACGCCTGTGATATCTGGAAAACAAGGAACATAACAAGAGCAAATATAGGAAGACCAAGCCATCTGCTTGTAATAACGGCGTCTATTTTATCCTGGTGACTTCTATCCCTTGTAAGAACCTTTCGGTTTTCTACCGCTTTTACTATATTGTTTACAAACTCAAAGCGCTTTCTATCCGCCTGCTCTACAGCATTTTTATCGGCAAAGTTTACCTCACCTTGAAGGTAGGGGGCCACCTGCTCCTTACCCACGCTCTCCAAAGCCGCCTTTACTACCTTTTCAACACCTTCAGAAGAGGTGGAAACGGTATCAACCACAACGCAGCCAAGCTTTTCGGAAAGCACCTGTGTATCTATTTTATTATCCTTTTTCTTGTTTAAATCCGCTTTATTTAAAGCAACAACAACAGGAATGCCTAATTCAAGAAGCTGTGTGGTAAAGAAAAGACTGCGGCTCAGGTTTGTAGCATCAACGATATTGATAATAACGTCAGGCTTCTCTTTTTTTATATAACAGCTTGTAATGCTTTCCTCTGATGTAAAGGGCGACATAGAGTAGGCACCGGGAAGGTCAACTGCAATAAGCTCCTCTTCCCCGTTGTAATAGCTTTTTTTGATGGGATGCTCCTTCTTTTCAACGGTAACACCTGCCCAGTTTCCCACCTTTTCGTTACGGCCGGTAAGGGCATTGAACATAGTGGTTTTACCGCTGTTAGGATTGCCTGTTAAAGCAATTCTCATTTTATCCTCCTACGTATGGAAAATGATTATCATTCATACAAATGGTTAGTTTATGCTAACTGTAAAGCAAAAAAGCCACGGGCATACCGCCCTTATTTTCAAATTAAACCATAATGGCTTTTGCAAGCTCGTTATCTATATTGTATCTTCCGTCCTTAATAGACACTATACAACTGCTCCTTAAACGAGATATAACCGTTATGGGCTCTCCGCTGTAGCAACCAAGGGAAAACAGAAAAGCATCAAGCTCTTCATCGTACGTTTCTATACTCTTGATGATATATTCCTTTCCTTCTTCTGCTGTGCGTAAATTCATCATATTCTCCATAAAATTTCGAATTAGTGTAGGCTAACCGATGAGCCTGTAAAACGATTAGCATATGCTAACCACATAGTATATTACCATTTAAAAATATACTTGTCAATAGCTTAAATGAAAATTATTGCCTGCACCTAAGGCATACAGTTAAAAGCGCATAAAAAGGAGAGCGAAATTTGCTCTCCTTTACTTTAATATACGTTTACGGTCTCTGACCAAGGCCGCCCTCAAGGGTAAGTGTTTCACCGGACATAAACTTAAAGTCGGGAGAAGCAAGCTGTACGCAAGCTCTGCCTATTTCAAGTTCGGAGTGGCCGAAGTGACCCATAGGGGGCATATGAACGTTTGCCGCAAAGGCTTCAGGATTATATTCCTTCCACATTTCAAGCTGTGAGGTCCAAGCAAGGGGACAAACAACGTTAACGTTGATGCCGTCCTTACCCCACTCTGTTGCAGCAACACGGGTAAGACCGCGGATACCTTCTTTAGCTGCGGCATAGGAGCACTGTCCGAAGTTACCGAACAGACCTGCGCCCGAAGCAAAGTTGATAACAGAGCCCTTCGTTTCCTTAAGGTAAGGATAGCAGGCCTCCATATAATAGAAAGCGGAATAAAGACCGGAATACAAAGCAAGGTCAAACTGCTCGGTGGTATGATCTGCAAGGGGAACACCGGAAGCTGATGCCTGTGCGTTGTTAATAAGAACGTCTATTCTGCCAAGCTCTGCAATAGTGGTATCTACAACGTTTTTAACAGCAGCCTCGTTATCGGCACCTGCATTTATATCTGCCTGAATTGCAAGAACCTTTATACCGTACTCTCTTTCAAGCTCTTCCTTTGCATCCTCAAGCTTCTTTACGTTTCTTCCTGTCAATACAAGGTTAGCTCCTTCTTTTGCATAAGCAATGGCAATACCGTAACCGATAGAGCCTGCGGAACCATCCTTTAAGGGTGTAGCGCGTCCGCCACCTGTAATAATAACTGTTTTACCTGTAAAATATCCCATAATATTCTCCTGTGAAGTATAGTTTACATTATTGTATACATTTTATCACAATAACACCATTATTGCAACTCTTTTCTTTCTGTCTTTATTTTAAAAATGCATTGCATTATTGTAAAAAAGCCTGTATAATAGAAATAGTAAAATTTAACCAAGGAGAACCACTATGGGAGTAGTTACACCTATCCTAAAAAGCGCAGACTGCCTTAAAAAGCTGGAAAGACCCATACTTACAAGTGCAGATATGCCTTACGAGTCCCTGCTTGTTTTCAACGCAGGCGTTACAAAGTTTAACGGAAAGTATATAATGGTATTCCGTAATGACTACGGTACCGACCCCGAAAGATTTTTACGCGAAAAGCATATGCCCGGTACCTCTATCGGCGTTGCTGTAAGCGATAACGGTATAGACGGATGGAAGGTTAGAGAAACACACCTTCTTTGCAACCACACAACTTATAAAGAAACAGGCGGAGAGATACGCCGCTTCTATGACCCCCGTATAACAGTTATAGATGGCAAGCCCTACCTGTGCCTTGCGGCAGATACAAGACACGGTATACGCGGCTGTGTGGCAGAGGTAGACGATAATTTTGAAAATGTAAACGTACTTAGTATGTCCACCCCTAACAACCGCAATATGGTGCTTTTTCCCGAAAAGATAGGCGGTAACTACGTTCGCCTTGAACGCCCCATGGCAATGTGGAGCGACGATATGTTCTGCTTTGACATATGGGCATCCACCTCTCCCGACCTTAAGTTCTGGGGGGATTCCAAGGTTGTTTTAGGAACGGGACAGATACCCTTTGCACAGTACAAAAGCGGCCCTGCCGCACCCCCTATCAAAACCGAAAAAGGCTGGCTTACCACCTTCCACGCGGTAGACTATGATAAGGACCGCGGCAAAAACGGTTGGGAAAACGCCTGGAAGCTCCGCTATTCCGGCGGCATTATGCTCCTTGACCTTGAGGACCCCACAAAGGTACTGGGTATATATGACAAGCCTCTTATAGCACCCGACCTTCCCTACGAAACCGACGAAGGCTTCAGACAGAACGTTATCTTCCCCGGCGGTATGATACTTGAAGATAGCGGTGAGGTTAAGATATACTACGGCGCAAGCGATACCTATGAGTGTGTAGCAACAGCCGATGTAAATGACCTTATCAAGCTTTGCTTGGAATAAATTTAAAAGATACAATAAGGAGATAAAAAATGGGCGTAGTAACACCTATATACAAAAGCGCACCCTGCCTTAAAAAGCTTGAGCGACCCATACTTACCTCGGCAGATATGCCCTATGATTCCACACTTGTTTTCAATGCAGGTGTTGCCAAATTCAACGGCAAGTACGTTATGGTTTTCCGTAATGACTACGGTACCACAAAGGAACGCTTCCTTAAGGAAAGATGCTTCCCCTCAACCTCCCTTGGTGTGGCAATAAGCGATAACGGTATTGATAACTGGCAGGTAAGACCCTTACACCTGATGGATAGCAACAAAACAAAGGAAGAAACAAATAACTGGATAGGCAGATTTTATGACCCCCGTATGACCGTTATAGACGGCAAGCCTTACCTTTGCCTTGCGGCAGATACCAAAAGAGGTATACGCGGCTGTATTGCAGAGATAGACGATAACTTTGAAAAGATAAATATCCTTTCAATGTCTGCACCCAACAACCGCAATATGGTGCTCTTCCCCGAAAAGATAGGCGGTATGTACTACCGTTTGGAGCGTCCCATGGCAATGTACAGTAATGATGCTTACTGCTTTGACGTATGGTGCTCACGCTCCCCCGACCTTAAATACTGGGGAGATACAACCCACCTGTTGCGCCACGACAGAATGCCCTTCTCCAATGACAAGATGGGACCCGCCGCACCCCCTGTTAAGACCGAAAAGGGTTGGCTTACCACCTTCCATTGCGTTGATACCGATATGAGCCGCGGCGAAAACGGCTGGGAACCCAAGTGGGTGCACCGCTATATGGGAGGACTTATGCTCCTTGACCTTGAAGATCCCACAAAGATCCTTGGTATGTACGATAAGCCTCTTATCGCTCCCGATATGCCCTATGAAACCGACGAAGGCTTCAGACAGAACGTTATCTTCCCCGGCGGTATGATACTTGAAGATAGCGGTGAGGTTAAGATATACTACGGAGCAAGTGACACCTATGAGTGTGTTGCAACAGCCGACGTAAACGACCTTATCAAGCTTTGCCTGGATAAATAGTATAAAAAAATCCGAAACAGTTTTACTGTTTCGGATTTTTATTTTACTTTTTTCTTTTAACTTTAATAAGGTTCATTGCCACATACACAAGTATAAGAGCAAGAGTTGCACCGCCTACAAAGATATACATTATATCCATAGGAACCTTATCATCAAAGAAGTATATATTGCAGTCAACCGTATCCTGCATTGCTGTTATAAACTCTCCCGGAAGTCCCAACTCCGTCATTTCGTCAAACACACCCTGCATCGAATGGTTGCGCAAAAGGGCTGTTGCATAGGTACCGGGTAAAAATGAAAGAACTTTTTGCAGCCCTTCAGAGAAATTGGATATGGGCATATATGCACCACAGATAAATCCGTATACCGAGCTTATAATGCTTCCTACTGCGGAAATCTGCCCTTGGGTAGACAAAAAATAATTGATTATGCTGGAAAGGGCGGTTCCAAACATTACAAGGATAAACACGTCAAGGAGCAACAAAACAACGTCAGTTCTTGAAAGATACCAACCCATCTTGCCAACGTATAAAAGCCCTGCGCCCGTTGCGATATAGCATATCAAAAGAGTAATAACAGAGGTTGAAAGATAGTAAGCCAACGCCATTGTGGTGCTTTTAACAGGGGTAACGGTAATGTCGGTGCGAGCACCTGTTACCTTATCCTGCACCATAAGCAGATTGGAGCAGAAGGAAACGGTTACACAGCATACTGCTAAAAGCGAGGAAAGAAGCTGACCTGCTACAAGTCCGTCAATAAGCTTTTCGGGTATATCAAAGCCCTGGGGTATTGCCGAAAGAAAGCTATCCTTATACACGTTACCGAGGAAGGTTACATACAGTACAAGGAGTATCATTGGGGTGATAAGCGCGGTGAAAAACATACCCTTATCACGGAAGAATAACTTTATATCACGCTTTATAAGCGCTCCTAATCCTGTCATTTTCCCTCACCTCCCGTAAGCTTTTTACCTGTTGCCGAAAGGAAAACATCGTCCATAGTTCCCTTTGTTATCTCATAATCATTGAAAATTTCGGGATGGGCAACTATAAGAGCTGTAGCAGAGGCGGTATCGGGCACGGATACACGGATAAACTCTCTTGATACCTCATAGGGCATATCAAGCTTCTTTGCTTCATCCTCGGTGGTACCGTAAAGGGTTATAAAATCCCCTGTGTACTTATTTTTAAGCTCAAAGGGTGTACCCTCGGCGGCTATCCTGCCGTGGTCCAATATCACCACGTAGTCGGCATCTGCTGCCTCCTCCATATAGTGGGTGGTAAGAAAAACCGTCATATTGTTGGTACGGCGAAGCTCAGTAATAACGTTCCACAAAAGTTTTCGTGTTTGAGGGTCAAGGCCTGTGGTAGGCTCGTCAAGAATAAGTATCTTTGGGTTGGAAAGAAGCGCCCTTGCTATATCTGCACGTCTGCGCTGTCCCCCCGAAAGCTTACCTACGGGGCGCTTAAGTATTTCATCAAGCTCAAGTAACGTACAAAGCTCCTCCAGTCGCTTTTTAAAAGCCCTTCCCTTTATACCGTAAAGGGCGGCGCGGCTCTGCAGATTATCATATACCGAAAGGGGCTTATCCAGCACAGAGTTTTGAAAAACAACCCCAATTTCAGCCTTAACCTTATCCTGATTGCGCCTCACATCGCAGCCGTCTATTTTAATTGTGCCGCCATCCTGCGCAAGCTGTCCGCAAAGCATAGAAATTGTGGTACTCTTACCTGCACCGTTTACACCAAGAAAGGCGAAAAGCTCCCCTTCCTTAACACAAAAGCTAAGGTCCTGTACCGCCTTTATTTCACCAAAGGATTTGCACAGATGCTCTATTTCAATAATCTTTTTAACTTCCGACATAAACTGTACAGGGGCCTTCAACCCATTTGACCGGAAAGCTGTTTTCCGCCAAGGATATGGAAATGAAGATGCTTAACAGTTTGGCAAGCATCATCACCACAGTTAGAGATAAGGCGATAACCATTGGTTAAGCCCTGTGACTTTGCTATTTGCGGTATCTTTTCGAATATCTTTGCAATATCTGCGCTGTTCTCGGAAGTTACTCCGTCAAGAGAAGCAATATGCTTTTTGGGGATAACTAAAACGTGTACGGGTGCCTGGGGATTTATATCCAGAAAAGCGTACATAACGTCGTCTTCATATACCTTTTTGGAGGGGATAGTTCCCTCTATTATCTTACAAAATAAGCAATCCATAATAAAAAACTCCCTTGCATTATGATATATAAAATATACCATAATGCAGGGGAAAAGTCAATTATCAGCTATTCTTATTTCTTCTTTTTGATAACCACGAATACAACTACACCTGCAACAACAACTACTGCTGCAACTATACCGATAATAAGTCCAACGTTTGCACCGCCGTCCTTTTCACCGTCATTTGTAGTATTTTCAGGAGCCTTTGTGGTGTCCTTTTTAGTGGTTTCTTCTTTGGAATCATCCACAGGATCGTTATCAACTATAGGCTCTTCTTCCTCTAACTCGGTTTCTGCAGGAGTGGTTTCGGGAACCACACCGCTTGCATCAGCAAGAGCAAGATCTATACCAAAGGATCTGATAAAGTCACAGTTTGCAGAAGATCCGTCGGGGCCGTAACCGCCGGGGAATACAGAGGGAACGGTACCACTGCGGGCGATTGTAAATATCTCACCCTCTTCAACAGCGTTGTTACCCTGGTTGAACTGTGAAAATGCTTCGCCTGCATATGCACGGTCAAGATAAACGATGGATGCACTGCTGATAGTACCTGCAGCTATAATATCATCGTCAAGATCAGCACAACCGTCGGAAACGTTAAAGGAATCGTCCAATATCATATCCCAGGAAATGCTTGCTTCAAAGGACCAGCCTGTATCTGTAAGAGATGCAAAACCTACAACGTCACCTTCATCGGTAACGTCCATATCACCTGCATTGGTGTTGCTGTGGTAGCAAAGGAGCTTGCCGTCTTCATCTACGGTAAAATTGAATTTTGCGCCCTTTGCAGAGTCAAATCCCTGATTGTAGCATGCGTCATCTAAATCGATGCTGAAGCAGAAAACGTCACCCTTCCAAACGTAGTCGGAAGCTTCGTCAATATCATCCTGCACGGAAGGAACCATAGATGCATCGTTGATATTAGCCGCAATGTAAAGGTTGTCATCATCCCAAGCATAGTATGTATCGCCTGAAATTATGCAAATGCTTTCAGGTTCCCAGTAGGACCACATATTGCTTGAGCTAATAGCAACGGGTGCTGTCCAGCCTTCAGAACCGATAGTACCGTCTATTGTGGGAGTAGCATTGCTTACGTTTACTGTTCCAACGCCTGCTACAAACTGATATGCAGCAGCATCATATGCCGCAAAGGATGCAACAGA
>JAZOTL010000135.1:0-27029 GCA_045657645.1 Eubacteriales bacterium | reverse complement strand
AACAACGCCTTTGCCATAAACGGCAAAAAGATAGACAAGCCCTACAATATAATTGTAGACAACAGCGCAAGCACACCGTTTATAGACATAACAACCGTTGAAAAAGAAATAACCGATATATCGGCTGCATTGGCCGAGGTACAGGATATTGCTGTTACATATATAAAAAGCGAGCAATACTCCAAGCTTAAGTTAACAGACCCCGACGGTATGGGATTTGTTAACTATAAAGCCTCGGAATTGTCATCTAAGTTCGGTTATTATCTACAGCTCGACGGATTTTCAGCATCAACCCAAGGTACTATCGTTATAAACGTGGATTGTACGGGAGCAACAACCGTAGAGATACCGAAAGCTTTGATAATTGTAGACGGAAAATTGCAGAATACAAGCGAAACAACAGAATTTTCTGCAGGTAAAGTGTTGTGGAACTTCATCAACGCAGAGGGAGTAACCATCAACACCAACCAAATGTCCGGTTCAATTATAGCTCCCGGTGCTACCGTAAATCTCAATCAAAACGTTAACGGTACAATAATTGCTAAAAATGTTAATGTTAATGCCGAGTCCCACAGAACAGACTTTACAGGTAAGCTACCAAGCACATCGGCAAAAACATACGAAATAGAAATAACAAAGGTAAGCCAACAAAACCCGTCACTTACACTTGAAGGTGCGCAATTCGCCTTACTTGACATGGCAGAAAACGAGCTTAACTTTAAGCTTAGTGAAGGAAGCTACAGATATTCACCCAATGAAATTACCGCAAGCCCGATTCTTAAAACGGATAGCAACGGCAAGCTCCGCATTAAAGAGCTACCGCAAGGAAGCTACATCCTGAGAGAAACGAAAGCGCCTGAAGGATTTGAAAAGGCGGAAGACATCCCAATCACCCTGGACGAAACTTCGCAGGCAACTACCTTTGCCCTAACAGTAAAGTCTTCCCCCTATTATACCCTACCCGAAACAGGCGGTACAGGAACCAATTGGTATATGATAAGCGGATGTATAATTATTGCACTTTCACTTTTATACACCGTTATTTCATCCTCGAAACGCGGCGAAAGGAGGATAAAATAACTCCATCCCGCACACCAGATAATAAAAAACACAAATGAAAGGTAATAAAAATGAAAAACTTTAAAAGATTATTTTCAATGCTTATGATTCTCTGCTTAACATTCAGCATGGCAGTAGTTGCATTTGCAGCAGAGGACACCTACACCATTACCGTAGCAAATGACGTTACAGGCCATACATACGAAGCGTATCAGATTTTCTCCGGTTCTCTTTCTTCTGACGGCAAGCTCACCGATATTATTTGGGGCGAAGGCGTAAGTGAAGCAGGTAAGACCGCAATAGGAAACGCTGCTGAGAAAGCAGATACAATCGAAAATGAAGCAGCAGCAAAGGCATTTGCAAACGAGATTTCTGCATATCTTACCACACCCACAGCTACTGCAAGCACCGTTACTAACGGCGTATACACACTTTCCGGCCTTACAGCAGGTTACTACCTCATTAAAGACCAGGACAACTCCCTTACAGGTAATGACAGCTACACCAGCTATATTATGAAGCTTTCCGCTGATGTTGAGGTTACTCCTAAATCCAAGATTTCACAATCTCATAAATCCGTTAGAGACGTCAATGACTCTGATGGTACAGTAAGCGATTGGCAGGATTCTGCTGACTACGATATCGGTGATGAAGTATCCTTCCAGCTTTACGGTACAGTTGCAGCAAACTATGACAACTACACAAGCTACTACTATGTATTCCATGATAAGGAAAGCGAAGGTCTTACCTTTGATTCCAAATCCGTTAAGGTATATGTAGACGGCGTTCAGATCACCTCCGGTTATCAGGTTGTAAGCCCTGCAGCAGACGGTGATACATTTGACGTAGTATTCAGCAACCTTAAGAATATTCCCCAGGTTACAGCCGACAGCATTATTACTGTTGAATACGTTTCCGTACTCAACGATAAAGCAATTGCAGGTTCTTTAGGTAACTCCAATGAAATGTACCTTGAATATTCCAACAACCCCAACTCTACAGATGGTGGAAATACCGCAGAAACACTTAAAGACGTAGTTATCGTATTTTCTTACAATGTTGTTGTAGATAAGGTTGACGGCGAAGGCAATCCCCTTACAGGCGCAGAATTCAAGCTTGAAAAGAAGAACAGCGACAACACTTGGACTGAAGTTGCAGTTGTAAAGAACGATGCAGGCACACAGTTTACATTCAAGGGTCTTGATGACGGTAACTACCGTATAACAGAAACCGAAACACCTGATGGCTATAATTCCATCCAGCCTATCTACTTTACAGTAACCGCAGATCACGACGTTGAGTCTGAAGATCCCGCTCTTACCTCTCTTGAAGCAACACAGACCGATGCAAACGGTAATGAAATAACAGAGGCGGTTATTGCAACCTTCACTACAGAGCTTACCAGCGGTAACCTCTCCACAGAGATCGTTAACAACTCCGGCGCAACCCTTCCCTCCACAGGCGGTATGGGTACCACAATATTCTACATTCTCGGCGGCGTTCTTATTCTTGCAGCAGCAGTTATTCTTGTTGTAAGAAAACGCACCAGCACCGAAGGCTAATCAAACACATATGATCTTTCTGTTGCATACGGTATATCCGTATGCAACAGAAGTATTATTGAACGGAGAAAAATATGAAGAAACATTTATCCACAATAATCCTCATACTTGTTCTCCTTTTAGGCTTTTCCCTGTTGCTTTATCCAATGATAAGCGACTATATTAACTCACTCAACCAATCAAAGGCTATAGCATCCTACGTAGAAAAAATTTCAAGTCTTGATGAAAATGATTATAACAGGGTATGGAACGAAGCTGTAGAATATAATTCTAAATTAGCAAGCTCACCCTTGGGATATGAACTTTCACAAGAAGAAAAAGAACTGTATAATTCCGTACTTAACCCCGCCGAAAACGGCATTATGGGATATGTAGATATACCAACTATCGGAGTATCACTACCTATATATCACGGCACAGATGAAAGTGTATTACAAACCTCGGTAGGCCATATAGAATGGACTTCTTTGCCTGTTGGGGAACCAAACTCACACTGTGTAATTTCCGGACACAGAGGACTTCCATCAGCAAAGCTTTTCACCGATTTAGACGAACTCAAAGAAGGCGATATTTTCCTTCTTTATATACTTGATAAAACCCTTACCTACGAAGTAGATCAAATACTCATAATAGAACCCCACGATACCTCAGCCATTAAAATAACAGAAGGCGAGGACCTGTGCACCCTTATGACCTGTACACCCTACGGAGTTAACTCTCACAGACTTTTGGTGCGCGGACACAGAATAGAAAATGCTGCAACGGCAGTAACAGTACACATTACAGCCGATGCTTTACAAATAGACCCAAACATTGTTGCACTTGTAACGGCAATTCCCGTACTAACGGTACTTTTTGTTACCGTATTACTTAAACCAAACCGAAAGAAAAAAACAGGAGATGATAAGTATGAGTAAAATAAAAGCCATTACTGCTATATTTCTTATAGTAACACTTATGCTTGTTTCCCTTCCTTCTATATATGCAGAAGAAGTATTAACAGATAATTTATTCTCGCTTACCCTTCGCTATGCAGATACAGAAGAGGTATTCCCCAACCTTTCTATAGAGATATATAAAATAGCCGACCTAAATTCCAACGGCAGCTATACCTATACAAACCAATTCAAGAACTACCCCGTAAACGAACAACTGCTTATGACAGAGCATGAATGGAAGGTTGTTGCATATACACTTTCGGCATATGCAGAAGCTGATATGCTTGAACCAACCGCAAAAAGCCTTACTAATGAAAATGGCTACGTTAAATTCGCAGAACTTCCTGCCGGTATGTATATGCTTATGCCTAACAGCGTTGATGATGCCCAGGGATGCAGATATTTTGAACCTTCTCTTTTCACTCTTCCCTATAGCAATGAATCCGGCGATTCGCAAAACCACCTTGTAGCATCTCCCAAAAGTGAAATTCGCCCCATCGGCTCAGACTCAAAGTTAAAAAAAGTAACAAAGCAATGGGACGATCTTGGTTACAAAGAATTACGCCCTGAAAGAATAGTTATTGATATACTTAAGGATGGCGAGCTTTACACTACCCAAATTCTCAGTTCCAAAAATGAATGGACTTATTCTTGGACCATCTCAAACGATTCAAGCATTTGGCAAGTAGTAGAGCGTCAAGTACCCGAAAATTACAAGGTTACAGTAGAAGAAAACGGAGACTTTTTTATAATAACAAACACCTGTGTAAAGACAGAAGAAAGTTCTCCCGAAAGCGATAACCCCACACAACCCCAAAAACCTTCTTCAAAACCGCAAACCGGTGACACAATGCATATGACCCGTTACGTAACGGTTATGTGTATTGCGGGCTTTGCCATAATCATCACCGCACTTCTGCTGAAAAGAAGAAGATCTTGATTAACCCATGAAAAAAACTATATTTTCACGCTTTACTTCCCTGCTTCTTATTTTAGGAATACTGCTCGTACTTGCTTCTGGCTTTCTTTTAGTATACGATATGCATAAGCTGAAAGCAGACGTTAAAAATGCCGAGCAGCTAACCCAAAGATTGAGCGAGCTGATCCCAAAAGAAACAGAACCACTCCCTGTTCATTCCCGAAATATGCCAGCCTTTGAGTTAAACGGGATGGATTTTGTGGGTATCATTAAGGTACCTGCTTATTCTGTTACTTTACCTATACACAACACCTATGATGCAAAAATATCACAAAAGCTTCCCTGCCGCTATGAAGGTAGTGCTTACGACAACTCTTTGGTGGTTGTTTCAAGTGATAGAACGCTTAATTGTGCAGAGCAGCTTTCAACGGGAGATGCAATATCCATTACAGATATGCGGGGAGCAAGTTTTGAATATACCATAGCTGCCATTGATAGAAAGCAAAGCTATGATATATCTAAAATATCAAACCAACACGATGCCCTTTTACTGATAATCGGATTATCAAACTCAATGGATAGTTTAATAGTATATTGTAAATAAAAAATCCACTCAACAGAGTGGATTTTTATTATTCGCATTTCATAAGCTCAACAACAACCTCGGTCATTTTTTCAAGAGCCTTTGTGGGAATAAATTCGTGTATACTGTGGAAGTTTTCTCCACCTGTTGAAAGATTGGGGCAAGGCAATCCTCTGAAAGAAAGTCTGGCGCCGTCTGTACCGCCGCGTATAGCAACGATTTTTGGGGTAACACCAACCTTATTCATTGCGCTTTCTGCACTTTCTACAATATGCATATGGGGCAATATCTTTTCACGCATATTATAATAACTATCCTTTATTTCAGCGCTAAAGCTACCCTCACCGTAAACACCGTTAAGGTAGGCAGTAATACTCTCTACCCTCGCCTTTCTTGCAAGGAATTTCTCCATATCGTGGTCACGTATTATCATTGCAAATTCCACGGTAGATTCGTTGCCCATAAAATCACAAACGTGATAGAAGCCTTCATAGCCTTCGGTATGCGCGGGTGTTTCAAAACCGGGAAGCATATTGATAAATTCATTTGCCATTAAAATGGCATTTTTCATTTTATCCTTTGCAGAACCCGGATGGATTGCAACGCCCTTAACCTTTATTACGGCTGAAGCCGCATTAAAGTTTTCGTATTCAATTTCACCAAGGGCACCACCGTCAACTGTATATGCCCACTGTGCGCCGAATTTTTCAAGGTCCAAAAGGTCAGCACCGCTACCAATCTCTTCATCAGGTGTAAAGGCTACGGCAATTCTGCCGTGCTTTATCTCGGGATGCGCAATAATATACTCACAGGCAGCCATAATCTCTGCAATACCTGCCTTATCATCGGAACCCAGGAGAGTGTTTCCGTCTGTCACGATCAACTCTTGTCCGACATAGCTTTTAAGGCAAGTAAAATCCTTCGCAAGCATCTTTTCACCGTTACCAAGGCAAATATCACCCCCTGCATATGAAATGCACTGTGGAGCCACGTTTTTGCCGCTTACATCAGGAGTGGTATCAATATGCGCGATAAATCCTATGCAAGGCTTATCCTCACACCCATTGCTTGCAGGTATATAACCGTAAACGTAACCGTTTTCATCCATATGGCAACCGCTTAAACCAATATCGCACATCTCTTTAACAAGATATTCACCAAGCACAAGCTGGCAAGGGCTTGACGGAGTTGTGGTACTATGCTCGTCAGAGGTTGTTTCAAAGGTTACGTATTTCAAAAATCTTTCTTTTACATTCATTGATATATTCTCCTATAGTATATATTCTAATTATAGCATAATTATCAACTTTAGCAACAGTTTTGAAGCAAAAAAAATAAGTGGCTGTAATTAAATTACAGCCGCCATAAAAGCTAATTATTATTACTTAGCTTCTGCAGTTGCGTACATAAAGTACTTAAATCCGAGCGGAACAGTGAAGAATCCTTCAATGTTCTTGCTGCACATAAAGATATCTGTGTAGTAGTAGATAGGACAAATAGCACCGGTTTCCATAAGGATGTCTTCAGCATCATGCATAAGAGCGTAACGCTCAGCAGGATCGGTAGCAGTCTTAACTGCAGCGATTACAGCGTCGTAGGATTCAGCCCATGTGAGGCCTTCTTCACCGTTGTAGCTGTATGCAGCGTATGTACCGTGGTCATCTCTACCAAGCTGGCTGTCGTTGTTACCACTTTCAGTGATCCACATATCAAGGAAGGAGATAGGATCGTTGTAGTCACCAAGCCAACCGTTACGAGCTACAGAGTAGTTACCTTCCTTACGAGTGTTAAGGAATGTTGCCCATTCCTGAACCTCAACCTTAACTTCGATACCGTAGAGACCCCAAGTCTGCTGGAGATATGCAGCAACAGCTTCGTGACCTGTACCTTCGTTGGTGATGTATGTAAGGGTGGGGAATCCGGAGAGTTCGTTTTCTGCAGAAACAGTGAACTTACCGGAAGAATCTGCTACTTCCTTGAAGAGAGCAACTGCCTGATCGCAGTTTGCAGCAAAATCTTCAGCTGCTACGCTGTAGTAACCCTTACCGTCACGGTCGGGACCGTTCTTGGAAATGTACTCAGCGCCATCGGGCTCTGTAAGACCCATAGCAACGAAACCAGCTGCAGGAACCTGACCCGCCTGACCGATTTCTTCAGCAACGTAGTTACGGTCGATAAGGAGACCGAGAGCCTGTCTGATCTTAGCCTTTTCTTCCTGAGTGAATGCTTCAAGAGCAGGGTCATTTACGTTGAAGGATACATAGTATGTACCAAGCTGACCTTCTACAAAGAATTCATCGGGATTGGAAGTCTGAAGATTCTTGATTTCATCGTTAGGAACGGAGTCGATGAAGAGGTAAGAACCGTTTTCGTAGTTGGAAAGGAGAGAGTTATCATCATCGTTGAACGCGAAGATGAGCTTGGGAGTTGCAACCTTATCAGCTGCAAAGTAGTTTTCGTTCTTTTCAAGAACAAGCTCAGACTGAGTAAATTCTACTACCTTGTATGCACCGTTACCGATGTAAGACTCAGCCTTGGTAGCCCAACCTTCACCGTACTGATCAATAATATCCTGTCTTACGGGGAGGTATGCGGGGAATGCACAAAGCTCGGTGAAGTAAGGAACGTCAACGGTAAGAACGATTGTAAGCTGCTTGCCGTCTTCGGAAGCTGTCATATTGAGAGCCTTCTTTTCGCCAACAAGGTTACCAGCTTCGTCATACATTTCCTGCATTTCTGCATAACCGTCAATTACTTCGAACATGTAGGAGTAGTCAGCACCGGTTGCAGGATCTGCTGCTCTGTTCCAGGAATATACGAAGTCCTGAGCAGTTAAAGCCTGGCCGTCGCTCCACTTAAGGTCATCACGAAGAGTAAATGTGTAAGCGGTCTTACCATCTTCGAGGAGTTCCTTTGTGGGTTCGCCTGCTGCACACTGGGGAACAAGAACATTGTTACCGTCTTCGCCGGGTTCAAATCCCATAAGACCTGTGAAGCAGTGAACAATATATGTTGCACCGTCTACAGCACTGTTAAGTGCAGGGTCGATTGTATCCGGATAAGCACCTACGTTAAGTACCATCTCGGAGAGGATTTCTTTGCCGTCATCTGTTGTGGTAACAGCATTGTTTGACTTTTTGCCGCATGACATAAGAAGAGTCATACAACCGAGGATCATTACTACTGCGAGTAATAAGCTTAAAAGCTTTTTCATTTTGGATTCCTCCTAAAATTTTTATTTTACGGCCTGTATCACAGGCAGTATTACATAATTAAAGATTGTGGCAAGCCACACGATGACCTGGAACAACTTCCTTAAGTTCAGGCATTACCTCTGCACACTTTGCAGTTGCACGAGGACAGCGAGTACGGAAAGGACATCCGCTGGGCATCTTCAAGGGGCTGGGCACGTCACCCTCCAAAGGTATACGCACGTTGTTACGAGCAACCTGAGGATCAGGAACAGGAACTGCAGAAAGCAGTGAAATGGTGTAGGGGTGAAGAGGATGATTGTAAAGTTCATCAGATTCACCTATCTCGATAAGCTTACCAAGATACATTACTGCAATTCGTGTTGAAATATGCTTAACAACCAAAAGGTCGTGAGCAATAAACAAATATGTAAGTCCGAGCTTCTTTTGAAGATCCTCAAACATATTTACAACCTGTGCCTGAATTGACACGTCAAGTGCAGAAACAGGTTCGTCACATACAATAAACTTGGGATCAACCGCCAAAGCCCTTGCAATACCGATACGCTGTCTTTGACCGCCGGAAAATTCGTGTGCATATCTGTTGGCATGCTCTGTAGAAAGACCAACAAGATCCATCAAATACTTAATCTTTTCAGCTCTTTCCTTGCGGTTGGAGCAAAGCTTGTGTACGTCCAGAGGCTCGCCTATGATATCACTTACTGTCATACGAGGGTCAAGAGAAGAATAGGGATCCTGGAAAACCATCTGAGCCTGCTTGCGGAATGCAGCAATATCTTTTTTGGTTTTTATTTGCTTTCCGTCAAACCAAACCTCACCTGCAGTGGGTTTATATAATTGAAGAATTGTACGGCCAACGGTAGTTTTACCGCAACCGGATTCACCAACAAGACCGAGAGTTTCACCTTCTTTAATTTCGAAGGATACGTCATCAACGGCTTTAAGTGTTAACGATTTCATAAAACCATTGGGAATACTAAAGTGTTCCTTCAGGTTTTTGATTTCGAGAAGATTCTTTGAATCACTCATCCTTATACATCTCCTCTACTTCAGTATTTGTAAGCGCTCCACTTTCAATAGCGTCTTTAAGATTGTACCAGCACGCTGATCTGTGGTCGCTGTTAATGTCAATTTCCTTTGCTTTGTAAGAAAGACAAACCTTCATTGCGTTTTCACAACGGGGTGCAAAGGGACAACCATCAGGCATATTAAGAAGGTCAACGGGGGTACCGCCGATAGGTTCAAGGCGTTTACCGTTTGTATCAACGTTAGGAATAGAACGCATCAAGCCCTTTGTATATTCGTGCTTAGGATTATAGAATATTTCATCAGCTGTGCCGCGTTCGCAAACCTCGCCTGCGTACATTACGATAACCTCGTCGCACATTTCTGCAACAACACCAAGGTCATGGGTAATCATAATAATCGCCATACCAAGCTTTTTCTGAAGCTCTTTCATAAGATCCAGGATCTGTGCCTGAATAGTAACGTCAAGAGCTGTTGTAGGCTCATCCGCAATAAGAATGTCAGGTTCACAAGCAAGTGCCATAGCTATCATAACACGCTGACGCATACCGCCGGAAAACTCGTGGGGGTACTGCTTAACACGCTTTTCGGGTTCGTTTACACCAACCAGACGAAGCATCTCAATGGCACGTTCCTTTGCCTGTTGCTTATTTCTATCTGTATGAAGCATAATTGCTTCAACAAGCTGATTACCAATAGTAAATACTGGGTTAAGGCTTGTCATAGGGTCCTGGAAGATAATGCTTATCTTGTTTCCGCGGATTTCGCGAAGCTTTTCTTTAGAAGCACCTACAAGCTCTTCGCCTTTAAATTTAACGCTACCGGAAACTATTTTACCGGGATTAGCTAAAATCTGTAATATTGAATATGCGGTAACACTTTTACCTGAACCGGATTCTCCAACAATACCGAGAACCTTTCCGGAATCAAGAGAAAATGATATACCGTTAACTGCCTTGACCTCACCGGCAGGAGTAAAGAAGGAGGTATGCAGATCGGTTACTTTTAATAATTCCACTTTTATCTGCCTCCTTATTTCTTAAGTTTGGGGTCAAAGGCATCACGGAGACCGTCGCCTAAAAGATTTAAAGAAAGAACTATAAGACATATTGTAACAGCGGGAATGATCAGACGATAAGGGTATGTGCGGAATCCGCTGAGAGCTTCCGAAGCAAGAGAACCAAGACTGGGCATAGGCATAGAAACGCCAAGGCCAAGGAAGGAAAGATAGCTCTCTGTGAATATAGCAGAAGGAATCTGCAACGCTGTTGATATTATAAGTACACTAATACAGTTGGGAAGCATATGCTTTCTGATTATATGTCCTGTTTTAGCACCTATAGAACGAGCTGCAAGAACGTAGTCCTGCTGCTTTATTGTAAGGATCTGACCGCGGATAAGACGCGCCATACTTACCCAATAAAGCAATGCGAACACTATAAATATACTAAGCATACCTGTTCCCAATTTGGAAAGGGATGTTCCCTGTATTACAGGTTCCAGAGTTGTTTTTAATACGGTAGAAAGAAGAATGATCATCAAAAGATCGGGCAAGGAGTAGATAATATCTACCACACGCATCATTATGATATCAACCTTACCACCGTAATAACCCGAAATAGAACCGTATATCGCGCCGATTATAAGAACGATAATGCTGGCAATAAGACCTACGGAAAGGGATATACGAGCGCCGTATATTACACGTATCGCATAGTCACGACCGTGAGAGTCGGTACCTAAAATGTGGGGGAAGATTTTTTCGCCTTCTGCAATTCTTGCCTGCTCTGTTTCACCGTATTCGAAAGGAGCAAGATCCTTATATGAAGCATCAACGGGCTCACCTTTTTTAACACCTAACTGCTCTTCGTAGCTATAGGGGTAAAACATAGGGCCGAATATTGCTATAAGAACAACAACTAAAACTATTGCAAGACTTGTAACAGCGATCTTGTTTTTCATTAATCTGCGCATACCATCTTTGAAAAATGTGGTGCTTTCGCGCATACGCTGCTGCATTTCTTTTTCAGCATCAGTAGCTCTCTCAAAACTCTGTAAATCAAGCTGGAGGCTTAACGGATTTTTCTTGGGCATTGCATCAATATTCTTTTTCACAATTAGCCTCCTATCAATTAAAGTCTACACGAGGGTCAAAGATCTTATAGCATATATCTGATATAAGAGTCATAATAACCATTATTGTAGCAAGGAATATGGTAGTACCCATAACCATAGGATAGTCACGGTTGATGATGCTTGAGTAAAAATATTTACCCAAACCGGGAACAACAAATATCTGCTCGATAACAAGGCTACCGGTAAGTATGTATGCTATCATAGGACCAAGGTAGGTAATAACGGGGGTAACGGCATTTTTCAAAGAGTGCTTGAAAATAACCTTTCCGCCTGAAACACCTTTGGCACGAGCAGTACGAATATAGTCCTGACCCAAAACATCAAGCATGCTTGAACGTGTTAAACGTGTAATGTATGAGGTGGGGTACAAACTAAGGGATATAACGGGCAAGATAAGACCCTGCCACTCTGAGCCATTTGACGGCAATAATGGGAACTGAACACAGAACAAATACAATAACAACGTTGCAATAACGAAGGTCGGCATTGCAACACAGCCTGTAGAAAGTACCATTATCAACTTATCAATAAACTTATTGTGGAATACAGCAGCAGTAGCACCAAGAGTTAAGCCAACAACTACAGCAATTGCCGCAGCAGTAATACCTAACTGACCGCTGGTATAAAAACCGTCAAGTATCAGATCCGATACGTTCCAACCTCTATTTTTAATAGAGGGGCCGAAGTCGAATTTAAGGACACCTTCAAGGTATGTAATATACTGCTCCATAATCGGCTTATCCAAGCCGTACTTTGCCTCTAACTGTGCTGTAACCGCAGCACTGGGGGATTTTTCGCTAAGGAAGGGGCCGCCGGGGATAGCCTTCATAGCAAAGAAAGTGATAGTTATGACAAGAAATATCGTAAAAATCGCAAGCAATAAACGCTTTACGATATAGAATGCCAATTTTGAATCCAAAATATTCAGCCTCCAATTTATATATTTCCATAGACGAACAGGGTGTATCCAATAAAAAAAGGCCCTTCAACGAAGATCTTTAAATTTGCGTTAGATAATTAATTGCAAGATTTGAATATACTATTCGATTATGATATAGGATATTGTACTATAAAATCACCAAAATGTCAATAATATAGAACAATTATTACTTTGCGCAAGTGACAAATTACCACATTAATATAGTAAAGCAACAATCAGGGTTGCCAATAACAACCCTGATTTGCATTTTTTAGATTATATTACTGTATAGCCTCACGCAGCCATTTAAGTGTGCATTTAACCATATGCTCACCGGTTTCGCGGCTTGCTTCCTTTGCGGACTGTGCAAACCACTCGGTATTCTTTTCGCACCTTGAAAGGTCAACGTTTTCGGGCCAGGTTCCCATCATAAGTGATGTTTCCCACTTGCCTGCGTGGTCAAAGCCGCCGCATTCTATCTGTGCATCTGCACCTATAAGGGGGATAACCTTAATGTAGGAGAAGGGATCTTCCCCGCTACCCATATTCTCATAATAGGAAGCGTAGGAGTCACTACCCCACCAACCCTTACCAAGGGTCTCTTCCATATATTCCATAGTAACCTTCTTTGCTGCCTTGTGGCATGCAATGGTCATAGGCATAAGGCCTGCACCCTCTGTTTGGTGATGAGGGATAAGATATATATTCTTTATGCCTGCGTATATCATAGACTTAAGAACGTCGTAGATATATGCGGTATAGCTATCCTCATTAACATGGAAATGGCCGGGCTTGGGTGCGCATACAGCATAGCTTGCCACACCGTACCAGATAGGGGGACAAACAACTATCTCCTTTTCCTTTTCAAGCTCACGAAGACAGCCTGTAACAACCATAGTATCGGTTCCGCAGGAAGCATGCTGTGCGTGATACTCCAGAGTACCTATGGGTATAATGAAAGGAACCTTTCTTTCTACCGCATCCTGTATCTGGTCATAGAACATATCTATTAACTGCATAGCAACCTCTTAGCAATCAATTTCGATGCAGGTTTCAGGAACCTCGGGACAAAGCATATCAAAGCCGTCCTTGGTTACCGCAATACCCTTTTCCCAACGAACGCCGAAGGTATCGGTGGAAATGTAGGTATCTATCTGGTAGCACATATTTTCCTGAAGGTCATATGTAGAAGAGGTTTCACACCAAGGAGCCTCAACCTCAATCATACCTGTACCGTGGAGAGGACCGTATACAAAGTTATCCTTAAAGCCGTTATCAACATAGTACTGGTAGAAGTCCTTTGCTATCTTGGAAGCGGGAACGCCTGCCTTTATCTGATTCTGTGTCCAGATATGAGCCTCACGGCCGAACATTACAACCTCTTTGCGTCTGCCTTCGAGCTTACCAAGAACGATAGGATAACCGATAGCAGCGGAGTAACCGTCAATCTTTGCGGAAAGGTTAAGCTGAACGATATCGCCCTTTTCAAACTTTCTGTAGGAAGAACGGGAGATAGCGTGACGGGTGGAAGCTTCGGAGAACACGTACATAGGAAGACCTTCATACTCAGCGCCTTCTTCGTAAACAACTCTCTGTGCAACACCAACCATCTGAAGCTCGGTCATACCGGGCTTGATCTCCTTAATAACCTGCTTTGTAGCAAGCTCTGCAATTCTGTAACCCTCACGCAGACAAGCAATTTCGCTTGCTGTTTTAATGGAACGAAGAGCTATCATAATGTGGTTTGCATCAACGATCTCAGCTTCGGGGAACGCATCAACGATAGCGTTGTAAATAGTAACGGAAGTATCAAGGTAGGAAGCAACACCAATGCGGAGCTTGTTACCGGTAACACCGATAGCCTTGAATACGTCGTGGTATGTATCAGCCTGAAGCTCGGGATAGCTGGGGTCAGCACCCTCGCGGTATGCCTTAAGCACAAAGATCTTATCAAGCTTGTTTCTGTCACCACCGAACTCTCTGGACTCGGGGCCAACCATAAGAGCTGCGTCGCCATTTGCAGAGATAGCAACACCTGCACGCTCAAACAAAGGCCAGAAGCCTGAGAAATATCTTACGTTTGCGTAGTCGGATTCGGTAGAGTTAACGATAAGTACGTCAAGACCTGCCTTCTGGATAAGGGCTGCGGCTCTCTGCACTCTTTCCTTATATTCGTGATCGGGAATACAAATTCTGCTCATTTTATGTCTCCTTAATTTTAATAACTTTAATCAGATAGGTTAATTATACTATTTAATGTGTTAAAAATCAACAGTTTTCAAAAATATTGTGAAATAAAAAAACAGCCTCTTTACAGAAGCTGTTTTATCTCTCGGTTATTTTTATGATTTGCGTTATAGCCTTGCTTTTCCGTGGGTCCTTCCCCCTTTCATCTATTAGACGTTTTTATTTCCGATTACTCTTACATAATTATTAAAAAATACCCGCAAAACGGGTATTTTTTAACTTATTTATTTTTCGCCATAAAGACAAAGCTCGTTTTCTATAACGTTTTCGGTCATCTTTATCTTCCATTCAAGGTGCTCTCGGTCGCACATATATTCCATACTTGGTTCATAACCAAGTCTTGAATCGAACTCAACAAGGGCAATGGTTTCCCTTGCATTTTCAAGGTCACGCTTGCCTATCTCATACATTTCGGAAACAAGTCTTCCCTTTTCAGCGCCCTTGGCATCCAAAAGCATCTCCTTACGCTTTTTCCATTCCTTAACGTTAACGGTGGTACGGGCAGCATTACGCACAAAACGGCACATATTTAAAAGAAGCTCTGCGTATTTTTTCTTGTGCTCCTTGATTGTGGGGATAACTTCTTCAAGAATAGCACAACCCTTATCATAAAGCTCCGCTGTTTTAGAGTGGCACTTTATCTCATAATTTATCTTGTCCCATTGACCTTGACTGGAAAGGTCATACTGATACATAGGATTGCATATCTCGTTACCGCCAAAGTGAGCGTAAGGCACAGAGGGGAATACGGCATCGGTATCCTTAAACAGGAGTAAAGGATAGGAGGGGCCTATACGGAAGGGGCCGTATTGATCTTCGTTTGTTGAAACAAGATATCTTATACCATCGCTGAAATATGCATATGCTTCAAGCACGCGGTCTGCCGTTTCTTCCGAGAAATCACGAACGGCAAGCTTGCGCAGTATTTCGTCAAGATTTGAAAAAGGTTTGTAGAACGCCCATTTTGCAAGGTCGGAAATAAAAGAGGGATAGAAGCCGTAGTGGTGGCTGTCCATTGTTCCACACAGGCCGTACTTTTCGTGGGCATCCTTCATCTCGTTGTAACGGCGCATCCATTGATAGGGTGCAGGCTCATAGGGTATTGTACCCACGTCCCAGGTAAGACCGCCGGTATTTGTCATTGCATAAAGACGTATTCCCCTTTCCTTTGCAAGCTTGGCCTCGCTCAAGAAATACTGACCGGGACCCTCAAAGAAGAGAGAATAGTCAACGGTACGGTTTGCAATGCCGTCACGCACAACGTCCTCAAACATTTCAAATGTAACAAGCAAAGTAACGTCGGTAGGGATATTACGCAAAAGCTCAAGGCGGTATTTTTCCTCAACGTAACCCCAGTTATAGGTCCAGAATACTATATCCGCATCAGCCTTTTTGCTTCTGATTATACGCTTCACCATATTGAGCCAGAGGGGATAGTCATAACAGGGCCACCAACCGGGACTGGGCTTATCCTTAATAATAGGCTGACCGTTTTCATCAAGATTGTCGCGGCGCAATATACCTGTGGTGTGTGGGTCCTTACTTGGTATCTCGCAGGATTCACCAACAAAAATTACTCCCTTAAAATAGGGACAGCGTTCAAAAAGTCTGCCGTAGAGGTTTTCATAAAACTCCTCTGCGCCATCATCCTCGGGATGAACGCGGCTGAGCATATAGCTGTATGCATATACGTCTATACCAAACTTTGCCGCACGCACACAAAGGTCGTTAAAGTCCTGATAGCCGTGGGGGGTAATATCAACGTCGCAAACAAATATAAGAAGCGCGTTTATGCCTGCGTGAGCAATATTGCGCATATGCTCATCGGGGAACATATCAAGTCCGTAGCCCGAGTGAACCATACGGGGAGAAAACATAGGTGTACGCACCGTATCGCATCTGTCAAGGAAGGGGGCCTCTGCAAGATTCATAAGGTCTTCAAGGAAGTATCCTGCCTGTGCCGCCGCACGGCTGTCATAACCGCAGAGAAGCACTTTATCTTCACCCACAAAAAATCTGTATGAATTTTCTTCAAGGGTATTATCAATACTATATTCGATAACCTTTTTGCCCGCTTCTGCCGTATACCCGAAACCTACGGTAATATCCATAGAAACGAAGAAATAATCCTCAAGGTCACGGGCGGCGTTCATAAGAACTGTATCTGCACCACGGGGTATAATTATAGTCCAACCCTCATCTATAACTGTTTGATTATCACAGGGATGCTTTGATGTATCACGTCTGTTTGGGCGGTGTACCTCAAGCATACGCTTTCTGAATTCATAATTTCTTTCTGCCATTGAAAATACTCCTTGATAAAAGATAGTCGATATGTTAAAATAACACTCAAAGTATATTTTAATTATATTATTTAATTATATCAATGTCAAGGCAAGCGTAATGAAAAAGAAAAATTCAACACTTAAAATGAAATCCTTCAGAGGCTCGATGCTCCTCTTTTTGACGTCCGTTATATGGGGTTCAGCCTTTGCAGCCCAGGAAGGGGCAAGCGCGCACGTTGCTTCATTCACCCTCAACTTTTCCCGTTTCCTTATAGGTGCGGTGGTGCTTATACCGGTATACCTGTTACTTACACGCAAGGAAAACAAAAAAAGCATTGAGCACAAGAAAAAAGTAAAAACCTCTTTTATAGGCGGTATAATATGCGGAGTTGCCCTTTTTGTTGCCTCTTCCCTGCAACAGCTTGGTATAGCCGCAGGAACAAACAGCGGCAAAGCGGGGTTTATTACCGTTATGTACATAGTTATAGTTCCCCTTCTCGGTCTTTTCCTCAAAAAGAAGGTGCGTCTGCTTGAATGGATCGCTGTAGCTATTGCTCCCTTCGGACTTTATCTGCTATGCGTACAAGGCGGATTTACCTTTGAAAACGGGGATATACTGCTTATGGCCTGCTCGGTTGTATTTGCAATACAAATTCTATGTGTTGACCGCTTTTCACCCGGGGCAAACGGCGTGCTTTTATCGATAGTTGAGTTTTTAACCGTTTCGGTACTTTCAGCTATTGTAATGTTGTTTACCGAAAAAGCCTCTATATGCGCCGTACCCAACGCCTTAATTGAAATTCTTTACCTCGGCATTATGTCTTGCGGTGTGGCCTACACCCTGCAGGTTGTTGCACAAAAGGACGTAAACCCAACGGTGGCCAGCCTTATAATGAGTCTTGAATCGGTATTTGCCGTAATTGCGGGAATTATAGTATTTTCCGATATACCCACAAAAAACGAGATAATCGGTTCAGTTATAATTTTCATTGCAGTTATCCTTACACAACTGCCCCAACCTAATTTCAAAAAGGAAAAATAAGATGAAGCTTCTATACTTTCTTGAAAGAATACGTACTCCTCTGCTGGACGGCTTTTTTTCTGCCGTGACCTTTCTTGGTCACGAGTTGATTCCGATAGCTTTAATATGCATACTGTATTGGTGCGTAAATAAAAGACTTGCTTACACTATAGGCTTTTCCTTTTTTGCAAGCGGAGCCCTTACACAAGGACTTAAGATAACCTTCCGCATCAATCGCCCCTGGATAATTGACCCTGATTTTAAGCCTGTGGGCAACGCCATAGACGAGGCCACAAGCTACTCCTTTCCCAGCGGTCACACCCAATCTGCCACATCGGTATACTCTTCCCTTTGCTTTGCCGCAAAAAAATTATGGTTACGCATACTTTGCATTGCGGCCTTTGTTCTTGTGGGAATATCAAGAATGTATCTTGGCGTACACACCCTGAAGGACGTGGCAACAGCAATGCTCCTTACCCTTATTATAACTTGGGCGGTATTCTATTTGGTTGATAAGACCTATGACAGCAAAAAGGCGGATATTTTTATATCCCTTATAATGCTCTGCATTTCACTTGCGCTTATAATCTATTCCCTTGCCCTTGGCAACAAAAAGCTTATAACCAATGAAGCCATCAAAGACTGTATTAAAGCCGGAGCGGCAGGTATTGCCTTTGCCATAGGTTACTTTGTTGAAAAAAGATTTATAAACTTTGATACCAAAACAAAAAAGGTGTATATGCAGATACCCAAAGTTATAATAGGTCTTGTTATTGCCCTGCTACTTAAAAGCGGCCTTAAGCCTATTGTGGGGGATAACCTTTTAGGTGACGGTATACGATATTTTATCCTTGTTATTTTCATCGTTATAATTTATCCTTTTGTGCTAAAGCTTTTGGGCAAACACGGTTTAAATAAATAAAATTTCTATTGCAATAAGATAAAAGTTGTGTTATAATAGTTGCTACGACGAGATATGAAATAAGGCCATACCGGCCGGGGAGCCAGCGGTGCCCTGTACCTGCAATCCGCTACAGCAGGGGTGGTTTCCTTTATTGAGGGCTGTTGTTGTATGGTCAAGCCCCGTATTTCCCAATGTTGAAGAATGGGTCTTGTGCAATTGTTGTCTGTGAATCATGTCAGGCGGGGAACCGAGCAGCATTAAGCAGTACGTTCAATGTGCCGCAAGGATACCTGTTCGGAGTTGGGTATACGGTAAGCGCATATGACGGCACGTTCGATTTAAAGGTGTATGGTCTTATTTTGTACCTCGTCGTATCAAATTACCTATTAAAGGTTAAAGGAGGGATATCCTTGCATCAGGCTTTATATAGAAAATACCGTCCGCAGACCTTTGACGACGTTTACGGGCAGGACCACATTACGTCCGTACTTAAATACCAGGTTGCAGAGGGCAAGGTTTCACACGCTTACCTTTTCTGCGGTACAAGAGGAACGGGTAAAACCACCTGTGCAAAGATATTAGCCCGTGCGGTAAACTGCCTTAACCCAAAGAACGGCGACCCATGCGGTGAATGTGAGGCATGCCGTGCCATACTTGAGGAAGCAACGGTAGATATTCTTGAAATGGACGCGGCCAGCAATACCGGCGTAGACTATATACGCGATATCAGAGATGCAGTGGTATACCCCCCTGCAATGCTGAAAACAAGGGTTTATATTATAGACGAGGTTCATATGCTTTCAAAAGCCGCATTTAACGCCTTGTTAAAGACCCTTGAAGAACCGCCAAGCAGAGTTATATTCATACTGGCTACCACCGAGCTTCAAAGTATACCCGTAACGGTACTCTCCCGTTGTCAGCGTTTTGACTTTAAGCGTATAAGAAACGATTTTATTTCAAAAAGACTTGAATACATTGCCCAGAAGGAAGCACTTACCCTTACTCCTGATGGCGCAAAGCTTATTGCTCGCCTTTCAAACGGTGGTATGCGTGATGCTATAAGCCTTTTGGAGGTTGCGGCAGGTCAAAACCAGACCGTAGACGTACAAAGAGTAAGAGAGTGTGCAGGAGTAGCAGATAAGGAAAGTATAATAAGAACGGTAAAAGCGGTAAAGAACCGTGACTTTGCCGAAATTTTTCTGGTTATCTCCGAACTTTACGCTTCCTCTATGGACGTATCGGTATTCTGGCAGGAGCTTATATCCTTCTACAGAGATATGATGCTAAAAAAAGCATCAAAAACCGCTATAGATAATTACGACCTTACTGATGACGAAAGGGCGCAGATAGAAGAATGTGCTTCCCTTTTCTCATTACAGGAAATAATATACGGGGCGAAAATACTTGACGAAGCCTATATTACTATGCAGCAGAAAACCGCAAACAAACGCATAGTATCGGAAGCCTCACTTATAAAGCTGTGTGATGCTTCACTTGATAATTCAACAGAAGCACTTTCCGCAAGGCTTTCGGCTCTGGAGCGCAAAATTGCGCTATCGGGCACAGCCACGATAAACACCCCCGCGCCTGCACCGGCTCCCGAAAAGAAGGCAGAGGCGCCAAAAGCACCCGTAGCAGAAAAAGCAGCAACACCTGCCCAGCCAAAAACAACACCTACAAAAACACAGCGTGTTGCCGACTGGCCTGAAATAATCAAGGCATACGTAACAATAGACCCTTCGGGCGCCGCATTTTTAGGAAATGCACAGGCAACCCTTGAAGATACCACCCTTGTTATACTGGCAGACAGCTTTGCAAAAAGCCTTATTGAAAAGGGCGGTAATATGAACGGCCTTATGCAGGCGGTAAGAATGTTTATACCCGAAGACAAGTGCACGGGTATAGAAATAAGAGAAGCTCCAAAGCAAGCTAACTCTAACAATGCATTTGACGATTTATTATTTTAAGGAGATAAAAAATGAAAGCAAGATTACCTAAAGGAATGGGCGGCGGCCCCGGAAATATGCAGAGCTTGATGAAGCAGGCTCAGAAGATGCAGGAGGATATGGAGGCAAAGAAGGAAGAGCTTTCTGCCAAGGAATATGAAGTTATGGCAGGTGGCGGCGCTGTTTCCCTCACCATTAACGGTGAAAAGGAAATTAAAGCCCTTAATATTGACCCTGAAATAGTTGACCCTGATGATATTGAAACCCTTACAGATATACTTATTGCAGCTTTCAACGAAGGCGTTAAGAGAGTTGAAGCGGATGCAGAAGCTGAAATGGGCAAGATAACAGGCGCGCTCAATATGCCCGGCCTCTTTTAAGTATGGCACAGATACCATCTCTTGAAATACTTATAGAACAATTCCGCAAGCTACCCGGTGTTGGAAGGCGCAGTGCCGAGCGTATGGCGTACAGCATTCTTGATTACTCAAAAGAAGAAGCAGAGCTTTTTGCCCGCGCCATAACAGAAGCAAAGGAAAACATCCACCGTTGTAATGATTGCTTTAACTTCAGCGAGGATGAAAAATGCCCTATCTGCACAAACGAGGATAGGGACAGGAGCATTATCTGCGTTGTTGAGGATGCCCGTGACATTACCTCTCTTGAAAAGGTAAAGGAATATCACGGTCTATACCACGTAATAGGTGGTACTATTTCCCCTATGAACGGTGTTGGCCCCGAGGAGCTTAATATAAGAGAGCTTTTACTGCGGCTTTCTTCAGGCGAAGTAAAGGAGCTTATTATTGCCACCAACCCCACCGTTGAGGGCGAAACCACGGCTCTTTACATTTCAAAGCTTGTAAAGCCCCTTGGCATAAAGGTAAGCCGCCTTGCTTACGGTATGCCCGTAGGCGGAGAGCTTGACCACGCAGACGAGGTAACTCTGCTGCGCGCAATGGAAGGCAGAAGAGAACTTTAAATTAAATATAAAAAACGCATTTCGTATGAAATGCGTTTTTTTAATCGTCGTATTCGTTATAATCTTCGTCGTATTCGTCATAACCTTCGTCGTCTTCGTTGGTATCTATAATAGAACCAAGCTCTTCCGACTCTTCAAGGGGAATGTATTCAGGCATTACTGCTGCCTTAAAGCTTACGTCAGCATAAACTTCTTCCTTGGTTTCCGGGTCTATTCCTATTAGCTGACGGCTAACGGTTATTTTATGCTCTGCTTCATCAAGCTCAAAAATAAGACCTTGACAATATTCAGTAAAGAAGTTAAGGGGAGCGTACATTACACCACCCGCAATGAAGGCTTCTCCTTCAAGACGTACAAGAACGCCGTTTACGTACGCTTCATCCGAATCTGCATAAAAGCTGATACTTTGAGGCTGTGCCGCAGTTGTAATATAACGCAGGTCACTTGCAGTACCTGTTACGGTAAGATCACACAGCGTATTAAGAGCCCCAACGGGAATATAGTTAATACCGTTACGGGTAGCGCAGGAGGCGGGTATTTCTTCATAAACGGGCTCTACGGCATTTTCGTCTATATAATATCCTCTTTCGTCGGTAGCAGGAGTCTGCCCTAATTGGAGAGTATATGCTTCTCCCTTAAATATCTTTCCGGAATTAAGGTTAACAGAAAAGAAGATTGCAAACACCCCGAAGAACAGGGCAAACATAACGAGGAATATTACAAATCGATATACAAGAGCCTTGTTTATCTTGCTTTTCTTTTTCTTTATACGGAAGCTCTGCTTGCTGTTATTTGAACGTCTTTTAACCTCAAGCTTCTTAACACTTCCGTTGATATGCTTTACCTGACGCTGTCCCTGTCGGCTTTTTGGGGTTTGTGCCTTAAGGGCTCGGTCAATCTGGTTTGTTTTATTTATAGTCTTTGTTGCTTTCCTTTTTACGGGAGCAACGTTTTTCTTTTTTTGTACGGGTGTTTTTTTAGCCTTAACACCACTCTTTGCCGCTGTTGGTGTTTGCTTTGGTGCAGCATTACCGGTGGCCTTGTTTTTTCTTTGGGCATATACCATATCCGCACGGGACATTTTGGAAGTAGCTGTGTTACCTGCAGGTCTTTTTACGTCAGGTGTAACAAGCTTTGCATTATTTTCTTCTTTTGTACGGCGTTGTGCATACACCATTTCAGCTCTGGTAAGGGGCTTTTTAGCAGTCTGCGCTACTGTTGTATTCTTTGCTGCCGTGCTACGTTTGATATTCTTTTTCTTCGCGCTCACAACTATCCCCTCCCTAAAATAAATCAAAATAATACAAAATTATGATAACACAAGAACGTAGGAAATGCAAGAAAAAAATAAGCCGATCGACGGCTTATTTTTTCTTTTTCTTTTTTGTTCCTTTTTTTGCGCTTTTGTTTTCTGCCCAACCTGCCTTCTTCTTTTTAGGAGCATCGCCGTTTTTCGGACGGCTGTTTTTAGGCTTAGGTTTGTTTACAGATCCTCCGCCACCGTTGGTTTTAGGCCTTACAAGGCAATCCTTTGTATAGCCTATCAGGTCCTGCCTGCCAAGCTTTACAAGTGCCTCGCGCACAAGGTCTGCATTTTGGGGACGGTTGTACTGAAGCAGTGCTCTCTGCATCTGCTTTTCGTGATAATCGGTAGTGCAGTATACATTTTTGCCGCTTAAGGGGTCAATACCCGTATAATACATAACGGTGGAAGCAGTTCCAGGGGTAGGATAAAAGTCCTGCACCTGCTCGGGGGAATATCCGCCCTCCTTTAAATAAAGGGCCATACTCAACGCATCCTTTAAGGTGCTTCCCGGATGGCTTGACATAAGATAGGGCACAAGATACTGTTCCTTGCCTATCTCCTTTGTTAAGCGGAAATACTTTTCCTTGAATTTGTTATAAACGCTTATATCAGGCTTGCCCATATAGCGTAAAACACTGCTGCAGCAATGCTCGGGTGCAACCTTCAACTGACCGCTTACGTGATCACGGACAAGCTTTCTGAAAAAGCTGTCGTCATTATCATAGATAAGATAATCAAACCTTATACCCGAACGGATAAACACCTTTTTTATCTTAGGCAAACACTCTATTTTGCGCAAAAGCTCTATATATTCGCTGTGGTCTACCTTAAGCTGCTTACAGGGAGTAGGCGCAAGGCACTTTCGGCCTGCGCACATACCGTCCCTTTCCTGCTTATCGCAGGAAGGATATCTGAAATTGGCGGTAGGACCGCCCACATCGTGTATATAGCCTTTAAAATCCTTAAGCTCCGTTATCTTCTTTGCTTCCTCCACAACAGAATCAATGCTTCTGGAGCGCACGCTTCTGCCCTGATGGAATGCAAGGGCGCAGAAGTTACAACCGCCAAAGCACCCCCTGTTATGCGTAAGGGAGAACTGTACCTCCTGTATACCGGGAACACCGCCATCCTTTTCGTATATAGGATGATAGGTGCGCATATAGGGTAATGAATACACGTGGTCAAGCTCTTCCCTTTCAAGGGGGGGCATAGGTGGATTTTGCACCAGCATTTTATTGTCATAAAGCTCTGTTATGGCTCTGCCCCGTATATGGTCGTTTTCACGGTACTGAAGGGCAAAGGCCTGGGCATACAGTTTTTTATTTTCCTTTAACTCGTTATAATCAAAACTGCCTGCTATCTCATAATGAACCTTATCTTCAGGCGAGCAAAGATAGGATGTACCCCTTACGTCCCTTATCTTTTTAACGGGAACGCCCTTTGCCAGAAGCTCGGCAATGCGTAAAAGTATCTTTTCACCCATACCGTAAACAAGCAGGTCTGCGCGGGAATCCACAAGAACGCTTCTTCTCACCTTATTATCCCAATAATCATAATGGGCAAAGCGGCGCAAAGATGCTTCAAGGCCACCTATTATAACGGGAACGTCGCCATAGGCTTCACGTATACGGTTACAGTATACGATAACGGCTCTGTCGGGGCGCGCCCCCATTTTTCCGCCGGGTGAGTAATAGTCGTAACTACGCTTCTTTTTTGAAACGGTATAGTGAGCAACCATAGAGTCTATATTACCGGATGCCACAAGAAATCCTAATTTGGGTCTGCCAAATTCACGAAAGGCATCACAGCTTTTATAATCGGGTTGAGAAAGTATCGCCACGCGATAGCCTGCATCCTCTAGCACTCTTGAAAGTATGGATGGGCCAAAGCTGGGATGGTCAACGTATGCATCACCTGTTACAAAAACAAAATCGGGTGCATCCCAACCTCGGGCCTTCATTTCTTCCCTGTTAATAGGTAAAAAGCTCATATAATCTCCTTGTTAGGGTAAATAGGGCTGTTGTGTGTACAACAGCCCCCTTTAGGTATTATTATCTCTTAACTTCAACCATATGGAAGGCTTCAAGAATATCGCCCTCTCTTATATCGTTAAACTTATCAAGTCCTATACCGCACTCGTAACCGGAGGCAACTTCCTTAACGTCGTCCTTAAAGCGGCGAAGTGAGGAAATCTTATCCTCGAATATTACTATGCCTTCACGAACAACACGGATCTGTGCGCTACGCAGTATCTTACCATCCTGTACGTAAGAACCTGCAATGGTACCAATGTTAGGAACACGGATAGTAGCACGTACCTCTGCATGGCCAAGAAGTTCTTCCTTAAACTCGGGATCAAGCATACCCTTCATAGCTGCAGAAATTTCTTCTATACAATCGTATATTACACGATATGTTCTGATATCAACGCCCTGACGCTCTGCGCTGTCAATAGCATTCTTATCGGGACGTACGTTAAAACCGATAACAATAGCACCGGATGCTGCCGCAAGAGTAACGTCACTTTCAATAATACCACCAACTGCTGCGTGGATTATCTTAACCTTAACTTCCTCATTAGAAAGCTTTTCAAGGGATTGCTTTACAGCCTCGGCAGAACCCTTAACGTCTGCCTTAACTATAATGTTAAGAACCTTTGCGCCATCGCTTATTGCAGCAAAGAGATCATCGAGGGAAACAGCGGCATTAGCCTTGAACACTTCGTTCTTTGCCTTATCACGGCGCTGCTCTGCAAGCTCTCTCGCCTTCTTTTCATCTTCTACGGCGTTAAACTCATCACCGGACATAGGAACCTCGGAAAGACCGATGATCTCTACGGGGATAGAAGGACCTGCTGTCTTTATTCTCTTGCCCTTATCGTCTGTCATAGCACGTACTCTACCAACAGATGTACCTGCAATAACAACGTCACCCGCATTAAGGGTACCGCTTTGAACAAGCACGGTTGCAACAGGGCCGCGACCCTTATCAAGCTTAGCTTCTATAACAAGACCCTTTGCATGACGGTTAGGATTAGCTTTGTATTCCTTAACCTCTGCAATAAGGAGTATGTTTTCAAGAAGATCTTCAATACCCATACCTGTGTGAGCAGATACGGGAACGCACATAACGTCACCGCCCCATTCTTCGGGAACAAGATCATACTGTGTAAGCTCCTGCTTAACGTTTTCGGGGTTAGCTGCAGGCTTATCCATCTTGTTGATGGCAACTATTATTTCTACACCTGCTGCCTTTGCATGGTTTATAGCCTCAACAGTTTGGGGCATAATACCGTCATCGGCTGCTACAACAAGAACTGCGATATCTGTTGCCATTGCACCTCTTGCACGCATTGCGGTAAACGCTTCGTGACCGGGGGTATCAAGGAATGTAATATCATTGCCGTTGATATTAACGGTATAAGCACCAATGTGCTGTGTAATACCGCCTGCCTCGCCTGTGGTAACGTTGGTATGACGAATAGCATCAAGTAAGGATGTTTTACCATGGTCAACGTGACCCATTACACATACTACGGGAGGTCTGGTAACGAGGTTTGCTTCGGTATCCTCGGTTGCATCAAATATCTGCTCCTCAATGGTCACCTCAACCTCACGGGTTATCTTTGCGCCCATTTCGTCTGCAATAAGATATGCGGTATCATAATCTATGGTCTGGTTAACGTTTGCCATAACACCGAGACCCATAAGCTTTTTAACAACCTCTGCCGCTTTAACCTTAAGTCTGGAAGCAAGCTCGGAAACGGTTATCTCATCGGGAATGGAAACGTTAAGAGTCTGCTTCTTTGCCATTTCCTGCTGGCGGCGAAGCTTATCCATTGCCATTTTTTCTTTATTGAATTTATCCTTTTTGCCCTGAGGACCTCTCTGATTAGGCTTCTTTGCAAACTTCTGCTTATTATTTCCGTAATCCTTATCAGAAGCGTAGCGATCAAGCTTTTCATCATACTTGGAAAGGTCTACGTTA
>JAZOTL010000134.1:0-6848 GCA_045657645.1 Eubacteriales bacterium | reverse complement strand
TAAGACCGCTTGGCCTCCGACTTTGATTATATGCAGATGACAAAGGATATCTAAGGAGGAAGGATGAAAATATTAAAAAGAGCTATAGCATTAATATTGAGCGTTACATTGTGCTTAGGTATATTTTGTATGACAGTAGGTGCTGCGTTTGAAAATACGCATATTAATACCGGAAACAAGATTAATGATATCATTGCTATAGCAAGAACACAGCTTGGTTACCTTGAGGGTAGTCTTGAGGGTACAGTACAGCTTAATAATGACTGTACAAAGTACGGTGCGTGGTACGGTATGAACTATGCGGCGTGGTGCGCTATGTTCGTTTCCTGGTGCGCAAATCAAGCAGGTGTTCCCACAACGGTAATTCCCAAGCACGCAAGCTGTGACGTGGGTATGAGCTGGTTTATAAAGTATGACAGATTTGGTTATGCACCTGCCTACGGCGGTAACTACAGCCCCAAACGGGGTGATATAGTATACTTTGGCTATAGGATGTCAAGCGGTGCGTATGACTCTACTCACGTGGGCATAGTATACGATGCGGATGCTACTTACATACATGTACTTGAAGGTAACAGCTCTAATAAGGTGCAGACCGTACGTTACCTGAAGTCCAGCGATTATATTTTAGGTTACGGCTTCCCCGATTATTCAGGAGAAGGGGTAACCATTGCTACAGGATATTACAGCACTACTGCTACATACCTTAATTTCAGAGAAAAACCTACTACCTCAAGTACTTCCATTGCCCTTATTCCTTACGGCACCTGCGTTCAGATAACAGAGCTGAACGATGATGGAAGCTGGGGAAAAACCGTGTACGACGGCAAAACAGGTTGGGTGCATTTCAGCTATCTTGAAAGAATATACGTTATAGACTATAAGGCCCCCGGAGCTACGAATATTCCCCAAAAGCAGTTTAAAAAGCCCGGAGCAGCTATTAACATTTCTGCAAGCAAACCCACAAAAAGCGGAAGCAGCTTTGTTGGCTGGGCGCTGAAAGAGGGTAGCTCGGATATTGCATACAAGCCGGGTGACAGCTATAAAAAGAACGCAGACCTTACCCTGTATGCTATATGGGATGAAGCAGTATATACCGTTACCTATGATGCGAACGGCGGTAGCGGTGCGCCAAAAGAAGTAAAACACAAATATTCGGAGGAGCATACCATATCGCTTCTTGTACCTACCCGTAACGGATATGAGTTTGCCGGTTGGTCAAAGGATAAAACTTCAGGCACGGTTCATTTTAAACCAGGCGAAGTATATTCAGGTAAACAGAGCATTACCCTTTATGCAGTGTGGGTGTCCCTTGTTGCTCCCGAAAAATATACTGTTACCTATAACGCAAACGGCGGTACTGCCGCACCTGCCTCGCAAACCAAAACAGAGGGTACACCTCTTGCTCTAAAGGGCAAACCAAGCCGCAACGGTTATACCTTTGAAGGCTGGGCATATACTGCAGACGCCAAGAGAGCACAGCTCTTTGTAGAAGGTATGTATACCGAAGAAAAGGACGTTACCCTGTATGCGGTATGGTGCCCCGTACAACAGTCCCTTACCCTTAATACCGTTGGTAACGGAAGGGTAACTAAAGCAGTTATTGCAGATAAACTACATCTTTATATAACGGCAGATGCAGGAGAGAGCATATCTCTTATCAGCCTTAATTCAAAGCCCCTGTCCCTTTTGGGTGATACTGCCGAATACGAGCTTATTATTACCCCAAACACAACTAATGCCGTGGTAGTGGAATTCACACGTAATAACGGCTTGTGGATAAATCCCTATAAGGACGTAGCGGGTAATGCATGGTATTATAACGCCGCAGAGTTCTGTTATAAAAACGACCTTATTACAGGCGTTGCAAACGGTGTATTTGATCCAAGCGCAAATATAAGCCGCAGTGCCTTTGTGTATCTTATCTCCCGCGTAGCTAAATTTGAGGGTGTGGATACAACTCCAAAGACGGCGGCAGGCTTTACGGATATAAATAAGGAAGCTTATTACTATAACAGCCTGTGCTGGGCAGCAGAAAACGGACTTGTAAGCGGTACCACCGCTACTACATTTGATCCCGCCTCTCCCCTTAAGAGAGAACAGCTTGTTATGATACTTTATAATTACCGCAAGTTTGCAGGTGAAGACGTAACAAAGGTAAACAGCAGCTTTATATATCAGTTTGAGGATTTTACCGAGGTTTCACCTTGGGCAAAAACAGCCGTAGAATGGGCGGTATACAACAAGTACCTTACAGGTTCAGACGGCCTTCTTAATCCCCGTGCCACCACCACAAGAGCGCAGACGGCGCAGATAATATATAGTATATTTAAATGAAAATAAAAGAAATGCGTAGGCAAAGCCTACGCATTTCTTTTATTTTATTTTTTACTTTTCTTCGTTATCTGTTTTTTCTTCAGCATGTACGGTAGGTACCATTGCATCAATACCTGTCTGGGGTCTTGTTTTCGGATTTTTTATCAGATTGAAATTAACTACCAGGAGTACTATAGCGATGATTATTATCGCGCCTGCTCTCCAAAGCTTTTCACCTGTAAACATTATAGCTGAAAGACCGAGTATTGCACATACCGAATAAAGTATAGCAACTGCCTGCTTTACATTCAGTCCCATATCTATAAGCTTGTGATGCAGGTGTCCGCGGTCGGGCTCAAAGGGACTTTTTCCGCTAAGCACGCGGCGGATTATTGCAAACATTGTATCGAATATGGGAAGGGCGAATATTGCAATAGGTATAAGGAAGGATACCATTGTGTGGAGCTTAAGTACACCCTGTATTGAAACTATGGAAAGAGTATAACCAAGGAAAAGCGCTCCCGTATCACCCATAAATATTTTTGCGGGGTTAAGGTTAAAGGGTAAAAATCCAAGGCAGGAGCCTACGAGAATAGCTATTATTACCGAAACTGCGGGATCCTCACCCATCATTACAGATACTAAAAGCAGGGATATTGAGGATATTGCCGATACACCGCAGGAAAGACCGTCCAGACCGTCTATAAGGTTAATGGCGTTGGTAAGACCAACTATCCATACAACGGTGATCGGTATTGCAAGCACGCCAAACTTTATAAGATTTCCGCCGAGAGTTATCTGCTCTACTACCGCGCCCTGCCATACGGCAACAAAGGCTACCGCTATCTGCACTACAAGCTTAACTATTGCCTTTAGTCTGAAAATATCATCAAGGATGCCCAAAAGCACGATGCCTGTGCCGCCAATCCAAATTGTCATAAGGGTAGGGTTAGGTTCAAGGAAGAGCAGCGATGCTGCGGTAAATCCCAGATATATTGCCAAACCGCCCAAACGGGGGATAGGCTTTTTATGCATTCTTCTGTTGTCTGTAGGTATGTCTATTGCCCCAAGCTTGTGAGCAAGTACACGGACTATAGGAGTGGTAGTAAAGGCGATAAGAATCGCACATACCATAGCACAAAGCCCGTATATCACATATTTATAACCGTCCATTTTTTCTCCTTAAAGTTGTACGAAGCCCATTTTGCGGTATACCTTGGAAAGTGTTTTTGCTGCAATATGGTTTGCGCGGTCAGCACCTGTTTTCATAATTCCTTCAAGGTAAGCCTTGTCTGCCATAAGCTCGTTAAAGCGTGCCTGTATGGGGGCAAGTCCGTCTGCTACAACCTCACCCACCGCAAGCTTAAAGTCACCGTAGCCACGGCCATCAAACTCGCTTACTATCTCCTCGTCGCTCTTACCTGTAAAGCAGGAGTAAATGTTCATCAGGTTGTTTATACCGTGCTTTTCTTCGCCTCTTGCTATAACGGTATCAGAGTCTGTTACCGCGCGCTTGAACTTGCGGATGATAGTATCTCTGTCATCAAGCAAGGAAACAAAGCCGTTTACGTTTTCATCAGACTTGCTCATCTTCTTTGTGGGGTCTGAAAGGGAGAATATCTTTGCGCCGGATTTGGGTATAAAGCCTTCGGGAACCTTAAAGGTAGGTGAGAACACCGTATTAAAGCGTTCCGCTACGTCACGGGCAAGCTCAATATGCTGTCTTTGGTCCTGTCCTACGGGAACCATATCTGTTTGATAAAGCAGAATATCGGAAGCCATAAGCACGGGATAGGTGAAAAGTCCTGCGTTAACGTTATCTGCGTTCTTGCGGCTCTTATCCTTGAACTGTGTCATGCGGTTAAGTTCGCCAAACATAGTAAAGCAGTTCAGCGCCCAGGAAAGCTCTGCGTGGGCAGGCACGTGGCTCTGCACAAAAAGGGTGCTCTTTTCGGGGTCAATACCACTTGCAATATATATGGCAAGGGTCTCATAGGTTCTGCGGCGCAGGTCTGCAGGTACCTGACGTACGGTTATAGCGTGCATATCCACAACGCAGAAAATACAATCGTTATCATCCTGCAGGTCAACCCAGTTCTTTATTGCACCAAGGTAGTTACCTATGGTGAGAATACCGCTGGGCTGTACGCCTGAAAAAATTCTTTTCTTATCCATTTTGTCGGTTTGCTTCTTGTGAAGTCCTTTCGGATTATTTATTGATAAATTCTTTTACTACCTCTGAAAGTATCTTTACACCGTTTACTATCTGCTCTTCGGAGGGGGTAGCGTATGTCATTCTGAAGGAATGAGAGCTTGCCGCCTCGTCGCAGGCAAATGCGGTGCCGGGTACTACAGCAACCTTTCTTTCAAGGGCTGTTTTAACAAATGCCGCAAGGTCTACGTGGTCAGGAAGGGTGCACCACAGGAAAAGACCTCCTTCAGGGCGTGTATATTGTACACAATCGGGCATATATTTGTCAAGTGTTGCAAGCATAAGCTCACATTTTGAACGGTAAAGATCGCGTATTTTGCCGATATGCTGGTCAAGGTCACATCTTTCAATATATTTTGAGCAAATCATCTGTGCAAGCTGATTTGTGTGTACGTCCTCTACCTGCTTTGCCACAACTATCTTCTGCATAAGGTTCTTGTTTGCACAGAGGAAGCCTACGCGCATACCCGAGGAAAGCACCTTTGAAAATGAACCGCAGTAAGCTACTATACCCTCTGTATCCATACTCTTTATGGTGGGGATATCTTCGCCTGCAAAGCGCAGCTCTCCGTAGGGGTTGTCCTCAAGTATAACTGTGTTATAACGAACGGCAAGCTCATAAACCTTCTTGCGTGTTTCAAGGGACATTGTTGCACCCATAGGGTTATGGAAGGTGGGGATAAGGTATATAAGCTTAACACGGGGATTGGTCTTTAATTCTTCCTCAAGGGCTTCAAGGTCAAGTCCGTCACCTGTTTTTGCAATGCCTTTAACGTTTATACCGTTGGAACGGAAGGCGTTAAGGGAGCCTATAAAGGTGGGCTCTTCGCAAATAATGGTATCACCCTCGTCGCACATAACCTTGGCGGTAAGCTCGTTACCCTGCTGACCGCCTGTAACTATAACGGTCATATCATCCTCGGTGCCAATATTAAAATTTTCCTTTAAACGCTTTTCTATCTGTTCTCTTAAGGGTGTATATCCCTCGGTTATTCCGTACTGGAGAGCTATGGTAGGTTCGTTTGCCAAAATTTCTGTAGCTATCTGCGCTATCTCCTTTGCAGGGAAGGATTCGGGCGCAGGGTTGCCCGCCGCAAAAGCGATTATGGAAGGGTCGGTAAGACTCTTAAATATCTCTCTTATGGCAGAGGGCTGCATATTTTTAAGTTTATTTGAAATTCTGTATTCCATACGATTTTCCATCCTAATAATAATATAATGTTATTTTACCACACTTTGGGTAGATATTTCAATAATTTAATGATTAATTAACTTGAATGTTACAACTTTCTGTGATAATATATATTACAGAATTGATTTTTGGAGAAAAATATGAAGTATGTAGGCAAGGCTTTAAGTATATTACTGTGTTTGGCGGCTGTTGCTATCTGCGTTATTCTTGTGGTAATGTCCTACGTGGACCGTGACCCTGAGATAAGCGAATTTTTGTGGACTAAAGAGGCGTACGAAAAGTACTCAAGCGCTCCCGATGCATTTTACGTTGAATATGTAAAGGCCTATGAGGATGATCATTATTTTACCGAGGACGGATACTTTTCGGTAAGAGCAGTGCGCTGGATACCCTCTCTCAGGCAGTTCCAGATGACGGTTAGATATAACGACAGTACCCTTGAAAATCTGGTAAAGGACAAGGTTCTTTCAGATGTGCCAAAGGGAGAGGTTTTTGGATTTGCCCTTGAAGATTCCGAAGGGGTAATTTATCCCGATTATCAGTATAAAACACAGGAAAAGGGCAGATATAACTATTACCGCCTTGTTTTTGACGGGGTAAATATAAAGGGCGTTGACGATATAAAAATAAACATCTATCTCCTTGAGGATATGAAAAACGCTCTGCCCGAGCATCCAATAAACACATTGCCCCTTTATTACAGCCAGCTTCCAAGAAAAGAGTTTAACATTAAAAAAGAGCTTAAAGACGGAGCAGACCCGAACGTTTTGTCAAGTAATGACCTATTGAAATGAAAGAAGGAATACAAATGATACTTCAACCTAAAGAAACAACAGTTGCATACCGCTGTCCCCATTGCGGCTCAGGAGTTATGAGCGTGGTGGGCGTGTTTGCCTTAAGCGGAGATATGATAAAGCTTAAATGCTCTTGCGGAAAAAGTGAAATGCTTATAAATTATACAAAGGACGGTAACGTTCGCTTGACCGTTCCCTGTATTATATGCCCCAAGCCCCATAACTACAGCGTTTCTACAAACGTATTCTTCTCCCGTGAGCTTTTCAGCTTTGGTTGCACCTATACAGGACTTGATATCTGCTTTGTGGGATCAAAGGATGCGGTGCTTGAAGC
>JAZOTL010000133.1:0-18537 GCA_045657645.1 Eubacteriales bacterium | reverse complement strand
TTTGAAAAAAGCGGCGCAAAAACTTTTATAAATGAGTTTGCACTAACTTGAATATTCGTGCTACAGACTCAAAGTTTAAACTAAGCTTCACGCGATGATAGCCCCACCGCAGGTGGCCTTTAGGCAAGGAGGGCTTGGGTTGAACAAACTTAATCCTTCGTGCCACGAATTTGAAGTTTTAATAAAACTCCACGGGATTATTAAAGTTTTTGTCCAACTTTTTTCAAAAAGTTGGGAGCTTTTTTCAAAAAGCGTAAGGTTTTATATCTGCTTTGCAGTAAGCTCAATTATCTTCATAATATCATCAGGTTGGATTTTCGCTTCGTGGGCGGCTTTATTGCGCTTTATGGCGCCGCACTTTGTACAGCGGTGAATAATAATATATCCCTTTTTGGGGTCGGTCACGGCTGAAACAGGCTCCATTGGTGCGCGGCACTCACAGGCGCGGTCCCCGGGATTTTCGTCCACGTGCAAGGACCAAAGGCAAAAGGGACAGTGATTACGGGAGGTATAACCCAAGGGCTCAACCTCTTTGCCGCAATGGGCACAGATAAAGGAATTATCATTTTTTGAAAAACGTTTGGTTTCCATACTTTCTCCTTTTTCTATATCGTATGTACACAATTTATTAAATTTTTGTTAATCTTGTGTTCATTTGCATTTGCTATGCTTATATGCATATGAAAACAAGTAATTTTTTACTGTAATATGAAAGGACTTCATTATAATGAAAAACGTAAATCTTAAGGCTATATTTGCCGTAATTATGATTGCCACACTTATGGCACTCACACTTGTAAACGTATTTGCTACAGAGGTAACAACCGGCGCTGATACTACAACTACAGTAGCTGAAACCACCGCAGATCCTCACGCAGGCCATGATCACGGAACCGAAGCTGTTACTACAGCAGATCCTCACGCAGGTCATGACCACGCAGCAGAAACTGCAGCTGCTACCACAGGCGCAACCTGGTCTGATCTTGGTACATCCGGTATGATCGCAATCATCGTTGCAGTTGTTATCGCAGTTGCTTTCGTTATAGCTCTCGTACTCTTTGTTCCCAGAAAAACAAAGCAGAAATAAGTTAATTAAATAAGTATAAAAGACGGCGCGGGACACAGTCCACGCCGTCTTTTTACATTAACATTTCCGCAGGAAATATTTCACCGCCGTAGGCGATTTCATCCGACGAAGTCGGATTTCACCCTTTTGACTTGTCAAAAGGATTTCACTGCGATTTATCGCTCACCTTGCCGTTACCAGTATATTTTTGTGCCTGCAGACTGGGTAAAGTCTGTCATTTCGGGCAGGGTAGACTGCCAGCCGCGGGGCTTAACGTCAACCTTGCAAAGACCCTCGTAAAAGTCCTTATTTTCCTCAATAAGAGCCTTCTTTTCTTCCTCTGTAGCGTTCTTCATACGCTGGTCAAAGGTATAGAGCAGAGAGGTATATCTGTAACCAAGCTTTGAGCGGAAGATATGCTCACGCTGAAGGTCGGTTTCTGCCATTTCCTCTGCCTTATCCCAAAGGGCTCTCATTTCATCATCGTGCTCTGCTACGTAGTTTGCATCAAAAAGATGCATAGGATTTGAATAGCAGTAGATATGTCTGTCAGGATCTGTAACAGAAGCTTCAAGCATACGCAGATACTCTCTTATATGCACTCCGCCGGGACCATAGTAACCTAAAAGGAATTCATTCATATGGCCCTCGAACTCCTCTTCGCTCATTTCGGGATCCCAGAGAAGCTTGGAAAGGAGGTACGCACGCAGCTCCGCCATATCGGTGGTCTGATCATCGTAATAGTTATCACCCTCACAGAACATACCCTTAACACCGTGATGCACGTAGTAAGCCATATTACGGCGCAAAACGTGAAAATCGGGGAAATGGGGTACTGTAAAGGAGAAGTTTGCGCAATAGTCCCAAATATAAATTCTGTTAGCTATTCTTGCCCAGTTGCGGTAGTCTTCAAGAAGCTCGCGGTTTACAGAGCAATTTATATCGTCTGCACCGTGGTTGTAGCAAAGCTGCATAGGCGCAAATTCTATAATAACGTTGTCACGGGGAACGGTTATTTTGGGGCACTCGGTTGTGTGCAGATAGGCAAGGGTCATAATGGAAACCTTGGGGAATTCGTCCTTTATGGCATCTGCCACACCGTTAACAAAACGGAGCAGGCTTCCTGCGTGGCTACCCTCTTCCTCATCTATCTTGCGGCACTTTTCACAGGTGCAGTAGTTATCCTCATCAAGGTTATTATCGTTCTGTGAAACAGAGATAATTCTTGCCTCAGGGTTTTCACGAAGAAGCTTTCTAACGCTTTCAATACACTTTTTAAGATTTTCTTCATCAGAAAAACAGGGCTGCTGGTGCTGGGGAACGCCCAAAAGGCTTTCCATTGTATGAATAAATCTTCCGGGGTAAAGGAAGCTGCCTCCCATTGCCTCGGGAATATCTCTTCTGTAGCTGGAGTTTATCTTGCGCTTAACCGCAATATCAACAGGCTGATAAGCAGGGATGCAAACGTCACGCCACTCCATCATAGGTATCTGCTCGTCGTAAATACCTTCTTCAAGATTCACATCTCCGGGATAGAGAATTTCTGTATCGGTGGTGAAAAATCTCCAACCTAAATACTTTTCAAGGAAGGTGTAAACACCGTAAAGGGTTCCTCTTTTTTGGTTACCGCTGATGTAAAGACAACCGCCGAAGATGGTTATCATAAAGCCCTCTTCACCGTATTTGGAAAAATCGGTGACGATAGCTGTTTTATTGCACTTACCTATGTATATAGCAAGGCGCTGGTCATTTTCATCCTCTGTAAGTATATCAAGCACCTTATCACTTGTAAGAGCTATATATTTTTTAAGCTCCTTGGCGCTGTATTTTTCACACTCTGTTGCCTTGTTGGGAATAACGATATTGTATTCTGAAATATCATTTCCTGCCAAGGTAATCTTCTTATTTAAAATTTCCATTCAGTACCCTTCCGTAATCACATACTTATTCACTATAATTGTAACACCAAAGGACGCTCTTTTTGTAAAGTTATTGTTAATTTTAAATTTTTTATTATTAAATATCTTTTATTAATATTTATAATATAGTATAATTATATTAATTATATTATATTTAAAGTTATATACATTATTATACAATAATTCCTTCAAGTATTAATGAGAAAGGATTAAAAAAATGCAGTATTATGATGACATTTGGGAAATAGTTAAGGAAACTATGCATGATGAATTTTCCCAGCCATTTATCAAGCTTTGGTTTGATAATATCAAGCTTATTTATTTGAATGAAGACGTTGCTGTCTTTGCGGCTAAAAACGATATGTTTAAAAACATAGTTGAAACAAAGCATACCGAAAAGATAGCAAAATACCTTGAATTGTTCTTGGAATACAGTGTGGATATCGTTATTTTATCGGATGATAACGCACCCCATGATTTAAGCGTTTACACGGGAGAGGTTAAAAAAGCAGATCCTGCACCCGTAGAGCAAGAGCCGGAGGATATTTCTATATCCCCCATGCCCTTCCGCACCTACACCCAGAAGAATGACTACACCTTTGATAACTTTATAGTAGGCAGCTCAAACAAATTTGCTCACGCAGCTTCCCTTGCGGTGGCAAACAGCCCTTCAGATGAATACAATCCCCTGTTTATCTACGGCCCCAGCGGCCTTGGTAAGACCCACCTTTTATACGCAATAATGAACCGTATGAAGGAAAATAACCCCGATGCCCGCATTATGTACGTTAAGGGTGAGGAATTTACCAACCGTATGATAGAAAGCATTGCAAACAAAACAACGGCACAGTTCAGAAACACGTTCCGTACCGTTGATGCATTGCTTATCGATGACGTGCAGTTTATTGCAGGTAAGGAATCCACACAGGAAGAGTTTTTCCATACCTTTAATACCCTTTACGAAGAGGACAAGCAGATAATACTTGCTTCGGATATTGCTCCTCGTGAAATGAAAACCCTTGAGGACAGACTGCGCAACAGATTTGAAAGCGGACTTATTGCAGATATTCAGCCACCTAACCTGGAATTGAGAATTGCAATTATGAAGGACAAGGCAAACAAGCGTGGAGTTGATATATCCTATGAGATACTTAACTACCTTGCAGAAAACCTTACCTCTAACGTAAGACAGCTGGAAGGTGCCATAAACAAGATATGCGCTCACAGCTTCCTTATCAATACTCCCATAGACTTTGAAATGGCTAAAAACGCAGTTGCGGATATGATAACCGATAAGCCTGCAAAAAATATTTCGGTTGAAAGAATTATAAAGGTTGTTTCCCAGCGCTACGGAGTTCCTGTAGAGGAGCTTAAAAGCCGCAGAAGAACCGAGCATATCGCCTTTACCCGTCACAAGTGTATATATCTTATACATAAGCTTACAGAGCTTTCCTTTGGTAAGATAGGAGATATCTTCAAGCGTGACCGTACCACAATGATGAACTCAGTAAAAGCGGTTGAGGACGAAATAAAGATAAACTCTCAATATGAGGACGAGATAAACGACCTTATAAGAGAGATAAAATTCAACAAATAAAGAAAAACTTGTACACACTGCAATAACAGGTTTTCCACAGGGTTATCCACACCTGTTGATGGATAAGTAAAAAAGATAAAAAATTGTCAACAAGCCTATCACAAAATATCCCTCGCAGAAGTTGATAATTTTTTCCCATAAAGCCATATAACAAAAGGCTTTGTGTAACTTTTCCACATATTAACGCCCTCTACTACAGCTACTGCTATTTTTATTAATTTATTTATCTATTTATTTTTATTTTAAAAGAGCGACGCAGTCGCAAAAGAGAAAGAATTTTAACAGGAGAAAAAAATGAAGGTAATTTTTGAAAAGCAGATATTATTAAACGCAATACTTCCTGCCCTTGGTTGTGTTTCAGGCAAGAACACCATTCCCGCAATTGAAGGTATTAATCTTAACTGTAACACTACAGGCAAATGTATAGTTACCGCCTATGACCTTGAAAAGGGTTACCGTACCGAAATTCCCTGCGAAACACAGGTAGAAGGTAATTATGTAATAAACGCGCAAAAGCTTTGCCAGATAGTTCGTGCAATGCCCGGCGGTTTTGTAACCGTTGATATCAATTCCAACAATATAGCAAAGATCTACAGCGGCAAGAGTGAGTTTGAAATATACGCAATGAACGGCGAGGACTTCCCCGCGCTTCCTGCTCTTGGTAGTGATAAGGGCTTTGAGGTAAGACAGAGCGTTCTTCGCAATATGATAGTAAAAACACAGTTTGCAATAGCACAGAACGATATGCGCCCCGAGCTTAACGGTGCTTTCTTTAAAATAGAGGGCAGCCGCCTTACCGTTGTTTCCTGTGACGGTAACAGAATGGCAATTAAGGAGCAGAATGCAGACTTAATTAACGGTAATGATGACCAGAGCGAGCTTGATATGGCCTTTATCGTACCCGGAAAGACCCTTATAGAGCTTTTAAAGCTTATATCCGATACAGAGGACACCCTTAAGATAAGACTTACCAGAAAGTACGTATTTTTCATTATAGGAGAAACCTACTTCTTCTCAAGACTTATAGAAAACGATTATATCGATTATAACCGTTTCCTTCCCAAGTCACCCAAGACCTTTGTAAAGATAGATGCAGAAGCATTTTTGATGAGCCTTGAGCGTGCCGCCCTTGTTACAGAGGATAAAACCATGGGTCAGGCAAAAAGTATTCTCAGATGTACCTTTGAGGATAATCTTTTAAAGGTTTCCTCGGTTTCCGTTTCGGGCAAGGTTTATGATGAGATATTCACCGAAAAAACAGGTGAGGATATAACAATAGGCTTTAACTGCCGCTTGCTTATGGATGCCCTTCGCTCCTGCGAGGGTGAAAAGCTCCTTATATCCATTACAAGCCCCCTTATGGGTATGACAATAGAGCCTGCCGAAAAGGATGAAAATTCATCCTACACCTTCCTTGTACTCCCTGTAAAGATAAAGGAATAATATGAGAGCCACAAGGCTTAAGGTAAAGGATTTTCGTAATATAGAGGGGGCAACCCTTGAATTTTCACCTACAACAAATATTCTTATAGGTGAAAACGCCCAAGGCAAAACCTCGCTTATAGAGGCAATATACCTTTTTGCAGGTACAAAAAGCTTCAGATGCCGCAAGGAAAGCGAAATGATCCGCTTTACCCGTGATTATGCCAATATAGAGCTTGATTTTGAGGATAGCGTAAGAGAACAGAACGTTAAGCTTGCCTACTCCCGTGACGGAAGAAAGCTTTGTAAGATAAACGGTGTAAACGTAAAAAAAATGTCCGAGCTTATAGGGCGCTTTCGCTGCGTTGTATTCTGCCCCGACCACCTTTCCCTTGTGAGAGAGGGCCCCGGCAAAAGAAGAAGCTTTATAGACCTTGCCATTTCCCAGATAAAGCCGGGTTACGTGGGTCTGTTGCAAAATTACAATAAGATACTCTCCCAAAGAAACGCTCTTATAAAGGAAGCTCGCTTCCGCCGTGATATTTTTGATTCCACAATAGAATTCTGGTCACAGCAGTTAGCAAAGGATGCAGAAAAAATAGGCAATATCCGCGCCGAATATATAAAAAAGCTTGAAGAATATTCTGATTACTTTATTTCGGATATGACAGGGGCAAAGGAACGCCTTACCTTTGTTTACAGCGGCAACAAAAGCGAGGAAGAATATTACAAAGAGCTTACCCACAATTATGACAGAGAGATAAAATACGGTGCTACCCTTTACGGTCCCCATAAGGACGATATGGAAATATATCTATCCGACCGCGAAGCCCGTAACTTTGCATCCCAAGGTCAGCAGCGCAGTATCGCTCTTGCAATGAAGCTCTCCGAAGGGGAGATCTCAAAAAATGAGTGCGGCGAATACCCCGTATTGCTCCTTGACGACGTTTTAAGTGAGCTTGATGCAAAAAGAAGAGAATATATCCTTTCGGGAATAAAGGATAAACAAACCTTTATTACCTCCTGCGAGGAAAATATAACTCAAAGCCTTACTGACGCAAAATGCTTTAAAGTAAAAAACGGACAAACTTTTTGAAAAAAAGTTTGACAAAAACTTTAAAAAACGCATTATGTACAGGCATAACTGCTTCTTTTAGTGCCCGAAAATAAGGATAGTGCGAACAAAAGAGTGAATGAAGCACCAGCCTCCCTTGTCAAAGGCCACCTGGCGGTGGGGCCATAATTGCGTGGAGGTTAACCTAAACTTTCAGTTAGTGGCACGAACATTTAAGTCAGCGCAAACCTATTATTAAAAGTTTTGGTCCGCTTTTTGAAAAAAGCTTGGCAAAAACTTTCAGGCTCGCGTGAAGTTTAGCTTAAACTTAAAATTTGTAGCACGAAACTTAAAGTTAGCAGAAACCCAAAGCCCTCCTTTAGGCAAGGAGGGCTTGGGTTAGAGCATACTGTTTATTTTGCTTGCACCAATAACATTCCCGATAATCTAAAGAAACAATAAAATTAAAACAATAAACGATAATTAAAGTTTTTTGCTAAGCTTTTTTTCAAAAAAGCGTAATAATTATGTATTTACATTTAGGAAACAGCGCGGTATTGCGCAAAAAAAAGATAATAGGCATATTTGATATGGACACAGCCACCATTTCCCCTGTAACAAAGGACTTTTTAAGAAAGTCGGATAAAGAGGGCAGAACGGTGAGTGTAAATTACGAGATACCCAAGTCCTTTACGGTAAGTGAGGAAAACGGGGTATACCTATCACAGCTTTCCCCCTCTTCCCTGAAGGGAAGAACAGATAACCATAAAAAGAATACGGAGGAAGAATAATGGACGAACAGAACAAAGAAATTACTTACGGCGACAGTCAGATACAGGTACTTGAAGGACTTGAAGCGGTAAGAGTAAGACCGGGTATGTACATTGGTACAACATCCGTTAAGGGTCTGCACCACCTTATATATGAGATAGTGGATAACTCTATCGACGAGGCATTGGCAGGCTACTGTAACGATATTATAGTAACCCTTGAAAAGGACGGTGCCGTTTCGGTACGTGACGACGGCCGTGGTGTACCTTCGGGTATACATCCCAAGCAAAATCTTCCTACCCTTGAGGTTATATTTACAATACTCCACGCAGGAGGAAAGTTCGGTGGCGGCGGATACCAGATAGCAGGTGGTCTGCACGGTGTTGGTGCCTCTGTTGTTAACGCCCTTTCCCGCCGTGTTGAGGTTAAAAACCACCGTGACGGTTATGAGTACACCATAGCCTTTGAGCGCGGTAAGATAGTAGAGCCCTTTAAGAAGGGCAATCCTACAGAGGAGCACGGACTTTACGTAAAGTTCTGGCCTGATGAAACAATATTTGAAACAGTACAGTTTGATGCGGAGATAGTAAGAACCAGACTTCGCGAGCAGGCTTTCCTTAACGCAGGCGTTTCCCTTACCCTTGTGGATGACAGAGGGGAGGAGCCTATAGTTGAAAACTACTGCTACGAGGGCGGTATCAAGAGCTTTGTTGAAACATCAACAAGGTAAAGGGTGCAGATGCAATACACGAGGACGTTATATACATCTCCGGCAAAAAGGACACCTCTGTTGCAGAGGTAGCAATGCAGTATAACGATTCTTATACCGAGCAGATAGTATCCTTTGCAAACAATATGAACACCATTGAGGGCGGTACCCACGAAACAGGCTTTAAATCCGCCATTACAAAGGTTATAAACGATTACGGTAAAAAGACGGGCGTGTTAAAGGACGGCGACGGCAAGCTTTCCGGCGAGGACGTGCGTGAGGGCCTTAGCGTAATTATCAGCGTTAAGCTGGAAAACGCACAGTTTGAATCCCAGACCAAGGCAAAGCTGGGTAACAGCTCTATACGTACACTTGTGGAAAGTATGGTTTCGGACAAGCTTGCTACCTACCTTGAGGAGCACCCCAAGACCGCAAAGATAATAATGGAAAAGGCTACCGCTGCTGCAAGAGCAAGAGAGGCGGCAAAGAAGGCCAGAGATCAAACAAGACGTAAGGGCGCACTTGAAGGAACATCCCTTCCCGGTAAGCTTTGGGACTGCCATACAAGAAACGTTGAGGAAAGTGAATTGTTCCTTGTAGAGGGTAACTCTGCGGGCGGTAGTGCAAAGCTGGGACGTGACAGCTACTTCCAGGCTATCCTGCCCCTGCGCGGTAAGGTACTTAACGTTGAAAAGAGCAGACTTGACAAGGTTTACGGTAACCCCTCCCTTACACCTATCATTCAGGCACTTGGCTGCGGTATAGGTGATGATTTTGATAAATCAAAGCTCCGTTACGGCAAGCTTATACTTATGGCGGATGCGGACGTAGACGGTTCCCATATCCGTATACTGCTTTTGACCTTCCTTTTCAGACATATGAAGCAGCTTATTGAGGACGGCCACGTTTATCTTGCACAGCCTCCCCTTTACAAGGTATTTAAGGGCAAGCAGGTAAGATATGCCTTTACCGATGAGGAAAGAGATGAAAAGATAGCAGAGCTTGGCACCACAGGTGTTGAAGCAAGCCGTTATAAGGGTCTTGGTGAAATGAACCCCGACCAGTTAAGAGAAACCACAATGGATCCCAAGTTCCGCGTACTCCTGCGTGTTACAATGGAGGATGCAATGGAATGTGACCGCATCTTCTCGGTACTGATGGGTGATAAGGTAGAACCCCGCCGTGAGTTTATAGAAGCCAACGCAAAATACGCAACAGACCTTGACGTATGATGAAGGCGGCAACCTTAACCTTAAACCCCTGCCTTGACCGCACAATGTATTTTGATAATGCGTTTACGGCAGGTGAATTAAACCGAGCTTCGGGGGTAAATACCACCCTTGGGGGCAAGGGAACAAACGTATCAAGATTTTTAAAGATACTTGGTGTAGACGCCACAGCCTACGGTTTTGCCGGAGGCGATACGGGGGCAACAATGGAGCGTATGCTTACAGATGAAGGAATATCCTATTCCCTTGTAAAGACCAAAGCTCCCACCCGTATGAACATCAAGATGATAGATAAAAACGAAGCCTGCACCGAGGCAAACGAGGCGGGCGGCCCCATAAGTGAAGAGGAGCTTTCGGAATTGATGGAAAGGCTATCTTCTTCACAGTGGAAGGGTGTTAGCTTTTTCCTTGGGGGAAGTATTCCACACCCTGTGGATAAGGGTGTGTATAACTCTGTGATAAAACTGTTGAAAAACAGGGGAGCAAGGGTTATTTTGGATTGTGACGGCGAGGCACTTAAAAAGGGTATAGAAGCCTGCCCAAGCCTTATAAAGCCTAACCTGTTTGAGCTTTCGGGTCTTATGGGAAAAAGGATAGAAACACCTGCTGCGGCTGTGGATAACTGCAAGCGCATATATGTGGAAAAGGGTATTTCGGTACTGTGCACAATGAGCGAGCAGGGGGCAGTATACGTGGGTAAAGAGGGTACTTTTGCGGTAACTTCTCCACAGGTAACGCTGCGTGGATTTACAGGTGCGGGGGATAGCTTCCTTTCAGCATTCTGCTATATGATGGAAGAAAAAGCCGACCCCGAATACGCTCTGCGCTTTGCCTCAAGCGCAGCTGCTGCAAAGGTAGAGCTGCCCGGCAGCACCCTGCCTTCAAGAGAGGCTATGGAAAAATACATAAACGAAATTAACGTATACAAATACTCATAAGGATTATGGTGTAAAATGGAAAGAGAAAAGAACTACGACTTCAGCAATCAGAAGATACTGGATGTAGATATGGGTAAAGAGGTAAAGAACTCCTTTATTCAGTACTCTATGAGCGTTATCACGTCCAGAGCTCTTCCCGATGTGCGTGACGGTTTAAAGCCCGTTCACAGACGTATCCTTTACGCAATGTATGAGGATCATCTCACATATGATAAGCCCTTCCGTAAGTCGGCTACCACAGTTGGTAACGTGCTTGGTAGATATCATCCCCACGGTGACTCTGCGGTTTACGATTCAATGGTAAGACTTGCACAGGACTTCTCCCTGCGTTATACCCTTGTAGAGGGTCAGGGTAACTTTGGTAACGTAGACGGCGATAAGGCGGCGGCTTACCGTTATACCGAGGCTCGTATGTCCAAAATGGCAAATCTTATGCTTGAGGATATAGAAAAAGAGGTAGTTGATTTTGCCCCTAACTTTGATAATAAATTAAAGGAACCCGTAGTGCTTCCCTCCCGTTTCCCCAACCTTTTGGTAAACGGTTCTGTTGGTATTGCGGTAGGTATGGCAACTAACGTTCCTACCCACAACTTAAACGAGGTAATTGACGGTACCATCTGTCTTATAGACAACCCTGATGCAACCGTTGCCGACCTTATGGAGCATATAAAGGGCCCGGACTTCCCCACAGGTGCTACCATTTACGGTTCTTCGGGAATAATTGAAGCTTACACCACCGGTCGCGGCAGAGTAAGCGTTCGTTCAAAGGCAGAGGTAGATGAGGACAAGCGCCGCATTGTTGTTACCGAGATACCCTATATGGTTAACAAGCAGACAATGGTTGAGCAGATATACAACCTTGTTAAGGACAAGCGCGTTGAGGGTATCCGCGATATCCGCGATGAAAGCGATATGGACGGTATCCGCATAGTTATAGACTTAAAGCATGATGCCAACGGCCAGATAATCTTAAATCAGCTTTATAAGTATACACAGCTTCAGGACACTTGCGCCATCAATATGCTGGTGCTGGTTAACGGCGAGCCTAAAACACTGGGCTTAAAGGAGATCCTTGAGCATTATATAAGACATCAGGAAGACGTTATCGTGCGCCGTGTTAAGTTTGATCTTAAAAAGGCAGAGCACGAGGCTCATATCCGTGAGGGTCAGAAGATTGCTATTGATAATATTGACGAGGTTATCAATATTATCCGCAGCAGCGCATCCATACCCGATGCCAAGGCAAAGCTTATGGAAAAGTTCGGCCTTACCGATATTCAGGCACAGGCTATAGTAGAAATGACTCTCGGCCGTCTTTCCGGTCTTGAAAGAAAGAAGATAGAGGAAAGACTTGCAGAGCTCCATGCAATGATTGCAGAGTTTAAGGCAATTATTGCTGATGAAAACAGAGTTAAGCAGATAATAAAGGAAGAGCTTCTTGAAACAAAGAAGAAGTTCGGTGACGAGCGTAAGACCGAGATAATTGCGGCTTATGACGATATTCTCCTTGAAGACCTTATCGAAAAGCACACCTGCGTTATCACAATGAGCCACCGCGGCTACATTAAGCGCCTGCCCAGTGATACCTACAGCGCACAGAACCGTGGCGGTAAGGGTATAATAGGCGTGGTTACAAAGGATGAGGACTTTGTGGAAACCGTACAGGCAATTCCCTCTCACTCCAACCTTATGCTCTTTACAAATAAGGGTAAGGTTCAAACCAAAAAGGCGTACCAGATACCCGAGGCTTCCAGAACCGCAAGGGGTACTAATATCGTTAATATACTTGAGCTTGATGAAGGCGAAAAGGTAACGGCAAGTATCGCTATTCCTGAATTTAAAGAGGGTGAATACCTTACCACCGTTACACGCAACGGTATTATCAAGCGTACCGACCTTTCCGAATACGAGTATCAGCGCAAGGGCGGTAAGCGTGCGCTTACACTTGATGATGATGACGAGCTGGTATTTGTTGCCCATACAAGCGGTAATGATGAAATAGTTATCGCAACTCAAAAGGGCTTTGCCGTTCGCTTTAACGAAAAGGCTGTAAGAATAATGGGCAGAACCGCCCGTGGCGTTCGCGGTATTAAGCTTACAGAGGGTGATATTGTTCGCGGTGTTACCATAGTTGAAGAGGGTAAGCAGCTTATGACCGTAACCGAAAAGGGCTTCGGTAAGCGTTCTGATTTTGAGGACTTCTCTGCTCATAACAGAGGTACAAAGGGCGTTTGCTGCCATAAGATATCCGATAAAACAGGTCTGCTTGCTGCTATTGCCGCAGTTGACGAAACCGAGGATATTATGATAATCACCGATGACGGTACCATCATCCGTACAGGCGTTGAGGGTATACCCACCTACTCCAGAAGTGCGGGCGGTGTTAAGGTTATGAGAATTTCCGAAGGCTCAAAGATAGTAAACTTTGCAAAGGTTGCAAAGGAAACCGAAGAGGAAGCTGAAGCTTTGGAAGTTGAAGGAGCTCCTGTAGAGGAAAATGAGTAAAAGTAAAGCTAACTATAGGGTAATATTTATAGTCCTTGCGGTGGTGGCGGCCGTAGCCCTTATCTCCACCGCGGGCTACCTTGCCCTTAAATACCAAAATAAAATATCAAAGGAAGAAGCTACACAGATCCTTTCAGACCTTGTTCCCAAATCCCTTGAGATAAACGAGATAATTTGGGGTGAGGGCTTTAGCCCGGCCGAGGATGCAAACGGTGTTTTGGAAGGGGTAACTGCCGCACAGTACAGAAAGGTTTCACCCGACAGTAAGTACCAAACCAAGGCAGAACTTGAAGCGGCTATCTATGCCGTTTATTCCAAAAGCTACGTTGATACCTCTGTAAGGTATGCCGCCTTTGAGGGTACCGAGGGTGTTACCGAGGAGCTTGGAAGAACCTATCCCCGCTATGCCGAAGGTGATAATGGGGAGCTTCTTTGCGATATTAACCCCGATACCAATACCCCTTGGGTCCTGCCCGAGGTAAACTACAGCTTTGATAGCGCTACCGTTACAAAGGTGCACTTTTCAAAGGTTACCGTTGAGCTTACCGTAGAGCGCAACGGCGTAAAAAACACCGAGGCTATCGTCCTTGTAAAACAGGATAACGGCTGGCGACTTGACTCCCCTACCTATTAACCACCAGCTTTTTCAAAAGCGGAGGCGTGGAGTTTAATTAAAACATAAAGTTCGTCGCACGAAACTTAAAGTCAGTACAAACCAATTATTAAAGTTTTTTGACCCACTTTTTTTCAAAAAAGTGGGGGAAAGGATAAAGATATGGCAACAAAGGCAACGAAGAAGGCTGTTGTGGCACACGAAGGCACAGCTGAGAAGAAGAAAGCCCTTGATACTGCGCTTGCAAGCATAACAAAGGCATACGGCAAGGGTGCTATTATGCGCCTTGGCGAAAATAATGATATGAACGTAAGCGCTGTTTCCACAGGTTCCTTGGGACTTGATATGGCGCTTGGAATAGGCGGACTTCCCAGAGGAAGAATAGTAGAGATATACGGACCCGAATCTTCGGGTAAGACCACCGTTGCACTTCACGTTGTGGCAGAGGTACAAAAGGTTGGCGGTCAGGCGGCATTTATAGACGCAGAGCACGCACTTGACCCTGTATATGCAAAGGCTATAGGCGTTGATATTGACGACCTGCTTGTTTCACAGCCCGATAGCGGTGAGCAGGCGCTGGAGATAACCGATGCCCTTGTACGCAGCGGCGCTATAGACGTTGTGGTAGTAGACTCTGTTGCCGCCCTTGTTCCCCAGCAGGAAATTGACGGTGATATGGGCGCATCCCACGTTGGTGTACAGGCGCGCCTTATGTCCCAGGCATTGCGTAAGCTTTCCGGCTCTATTGCAAAAACCAACTGTATAGTAATCTTTATCAACCAGCTTCGTGAAAAGGTTGGCGTAATGTACGGTAACCCCGAGGTTACCCCCGGTGGTAGAGCCCTTAAGTTCTACTCCTCTGTACGTCTTGACGTAAGAAAGACCGAAACCTTAAAGGTAGGTACCGAAATGTACGGTAACCACGTTAAGGTAAAGGTTGTAAAGAACAAGGTTGCTCCCCCCTTCAAGGTTGCAGAGTTTGACCTGCTTTACGGTAAGGGCATTTCCAAGTCAAGCGAGATAATTGAAATGGCTGTTGCCCTTGAAATTATCGAAAAGAGTGGCTCTTGGTTCTCCTACAACGGTGAACGCCTTGGACAGGGTAAGGACAAGGTAAGAGCTATAATCGAGGAAGATGAAGCGCTTATGGCAGAGCTTGAAGAAAAGATCAAGGCGCAGAAGGACAACCTTGATAACGAAGAGGCAGATACCTCGCTTCTTGACGATGATGACGATTTTGAAATAACCTTGGGTGACCTTAGTGATTAATGATATCCCAACGGGACACAAAAAAGCGACCCGCAGTGCCTTAAACATCCTTGACTATGCCGATAATACCGAAAAAAAGCTTCGTGAAAAGCTTTTTCGCAAGGGATACAGTGAGGATGAGGTGGATTTTGCGGTAGAGTATGCAAAGCGCAAGGGTTATCTAAACGATCGCCGCCTTGCCGAAAACGCAATGGAGCGCATTGCAAACGCAAAGCTTTACGGCAAGCAGAGGATAGTGCAGGAGCTATATAACAAGGGCGTTTCCCGTGATATTATTTCCGAGCTTGACTTTTCGGAGATAGATTTTGCCCGCAACTGCGCAAAGCGCATCCTGCAAACAAAGAACCGCTATGCCGACCGTGAAAAGCTTAACGCCGCCCTTTTGCGATACGGCTTTCGCTACAGCGATATTAAGGCGGCATACAGTATAATTGAGGAAGAATACGAGGAAGATGAGTAAAGCAAAGGTAGGATTTATATCCCTCGGATGCCCCAAAAATCAGCTTGATACAGAGATAATGCTGAAGCTTTTGGTGGATGCAGGCTACGAGATAGTGGCAGAGGATTTTGAGGCGGATATAATCGTTGTAAACACTTGCGCCTTTATCGAAAGCGCAAAAAAGGAAGCCATAGACAACATTTTAGACGTTGCTTGGCTTAAGGATAACAGAAATCTCAAGGGTATAGTTGTTACAGGCTGTCTGCCCCAGAGATATAAGGCAGAGATTTTTGAAAGCCTGCCCGAGGTTGATGCAATTTTGGGCGTTAACTCCATACACGATATAGTTAAGGCTGTTGAAAGTGTGGAAAAGGGCGAGCAGGGCTTTATTTCTGTAAAAGAGCCTGAAGAGTTAAAGCTTGGCGGTGAAAGAGTTGTTACCACTCCTTCAAGCTACGCTTACATAAAAATTGCCGAAGGCTGTGACAACCGTTGCACCTACTGCGCTATTCCCGATATAAGAGGTCCCTTCCGCAGCAGACCTATGGAGGATATTATAGCAGAAGCAAAGGACCTTGACAGGCTTGGTATAAAGGAGCTGGTAGTTGTAGCACAGGATACAACCCGTTACGGCGAGGATATCTACGGCGAATATAAGCTGGCCCAGCTTTTGCAAAGGCTTGCAGAGGAAACCGATATCCCTTGGATACGCATTTTGTACTGCTATCCCGATAAGATAACAGACGAGCTTGTGGCACAGTTAAGGGATAACGATAGGGTGGTTAAGTATATAGACCTTCCCATACAGCATATAAATGACGAGGTACTGCGCCGTATGAACCGCCACGGCGGAAGCGCTGTGATCAAGGACGCAATAAAGCGTTTGCGTGAGGGCGTGCCGGGTATAGTTATCCGCACCACAGCAATAGCAGGCTTCCCCGGTGAAACACCCGAACAGCTTGAAGAGCTGTGCGAGTTTTTAGGTGAGGCAAAGTTCGAGCGTTTTGGCGCCTTTGCTTATTCCCGTGAGGAAGGCACCCCTGCCTTTAACCTGCCCGACCAGATAGATGAGCAGGAAAAGCTTGACCGCGCTGATCTTTTGATGAAAAAGCAGATGAGCGTGGCTGATGAATATAACAATTCAAAGCTTGGAAGCTTTTTAAAGGTTCTGTGCGAGGGCTATGACCCCGTATCCGAGGCGTATTTTGGCAGAAGCTATGCCGATGCGCCCGAAATTGACGGAAAAATTTATTTTACAAGCAGGCGCAGACTGCAGGACGGTGAGTTCGTTACCGTTGAGATAACGCAGGTGCTTGACTATGATCTTATTGGAGAGGCGACAGAAGTATGAAAATGAATTTACCTAATAAGCTTACCCTTTTAAGGGTTTGTATGATCCCCTTCTTTATGTTCTTTATTATCTTTCCCGAGCTGCTTGGCGCAAAGGTATCTGCAGTTGTGGCGGCTGTAATATTTGCCCTTACCGCACTTACCGATATGCTTGACGGAAAGATAGCAAGAAAATATAACCTTATTACCGACTTTGGTAAGTTCCTTGACCCCTTGGCAGATAAGGTTATGGTTATCGGCGGCCTTGTGGCTCTTGTAAGCGTGGCACCTGCCCGCGGTGACCTCTACTGCCGTGTGCTTACCTGGGCTGTATTCGTTATAATCCTGCGTGAGCTTGCGGTAACTTCAATGCGCCTTGTGGTTTCCGGCAATGCAAAGATAGTTGTTGCAGCTAACTGGCTTGGCAAGTGCAAAACCGTTTCACAGATATTTACTATGCTTGTGCTTATCCTTGAGCCTGCATTCCTGCCTATGACAAATAACATCATAAGCTATGTGTTCCTTGCTGCTACCGTAATTATGACCGTATGGTCAGGTGTAAATTACCTTGTGGCATATTGGCCCCATATGGACCCCAATAAATAAGCGGCAAGTTGCCGCTTCCAAAATCGGGAATCATATTTGCAAATAACTGCATAGGCAGATGCCCGATGTGAAGAAATTTTCTATAAGTTAAAATAATAAAACCGTCCTCACACGAGGACGGTTTTTTATTTTAGTTATAAGAGAAGAGTGAAAAGAGAATAATTTCGGGAACAAAATAAGCCCTTAGCACAAACCCATTCATAAAAGTTTTGGTCTCGCTTTTTCAACCACCTGCGGTGCCGCTTTTTGAAAAAAGCTTGGCAAAAACTTTTGTCCTCGCGTGGGGTTTTGATTTGACCGGTCACTTGTGGCACGAAAATTAAAGTTCGCACAAACCCAAGCCCTCCTTGCCTAAAGGAGGGGGGACCACAGTCGGGGTCCCCGAAACGAATGAAATGAGTTTTGGGGTTCTCGACGGTAGTGGTGGGAGGTTTTGTACGTTTGCAACCGAAACGTAAAATTCAGCAGTTACTCTTTAAAATAATCAGAACCAAACATTATTTGATTAACTGTTTTATCAATACGCTTGCAAACTCCATCAAAACCTTTTTTAATATCTTCGTTTGATATTCTTAATACATACAGATTTCTTTGTTCTATTGCTTTTGTTCTCTCGGCATCCCTTTCTTCTTCATTGGGAAAGGTATGCTGTATTCCGTCTATTTCTATTACCAATCTTGCATCGTGGCAATAAAAATCGACTATATAGTTGTCTATAATCTTTTGTCTTAAAAACTTTACAGGATATTTGCTTAAATAATCATACCAAAGGTGCTTTTCCTCCGGTGTCATATTTTTTCTTAAATATCTTGCAGTATTTTTTTGCTTTATATTGTTTTTTCGGCTTGTATTCATTTACTTACAAGACTTTCGTTTTATTTGACTTTAATTTTTTGTTAGTGTTATTCGCTTATTTTATATGCGAACGTGCAAAACCTCCCATCCGCTTTTTGAAAAAAGCGGCGCAAAAACTTTTATAAATGAGTTTGCACTAACTTGAATATTCGTGCTACAGACTCAAAGTTTAAACTAAGCTTCACGCGATGATAGCCCCACCGCAGGTGGCCTTTA
>JAZOTL010000132.1:0-8272 GCA_045657645.1 Eubacteriales bacterium | reverse complement strand
TCTTCTGTACTGGCGTCCAGCGTAACGGATATGACTGATATTATCAGCATTATCGATCATTACGTTGAAGTTATCAACAGTTACTGTACAATCTGTAGTGGGAACCTCAGGTTCTTCGCCTGTTGCGGGAACGGACTGTGTTTCGGTTGCTCCGCAAGTTCCGCAGGTACGGGTTTCTTCACCATCTGTTGTTGCGGTAGGCTCGGTTGTTACTACCCATGCGCCCCAGCTGTGGCCGGTTGCAGGGATAGCTTCGGTTGAAAGAACCTTTGTACATACTGTACAGGTTACAGTTGTTGAACCTGCTTCTGTACAGGTTGCCTCAACTACTACTGCTTCGCCGGGGGTATGATCTGTTGTTACAGGGATAAACTCAACGTAGGAATCACCGCAAGTGCTACAGGTGTATGTCTTTATACCCTGGTCTGCACAGGTTGCTTCCTTGGTTACTACACCTTCGTAGCTATGAACGTGTTCTGCACCTTCTTCGATCCACTGAGCATAGAGGTTAAGGGGTTCGGTTACTTCAACAGCCTCGCCTGCTTTGTAAGTAGTACCGGTACCGCCTTCTTCGGTATTCCAGCCAAGGAAGGTATAGCCTTCTCTTTCGGGAATCTGTGTAAGGCCGTTGTAGCCTTCTCTGTTAGGAATAAGAGTATTCTTATCGTCAGCAGTTCTGCCTACGTTAAGCTCGCAGGAAGAAGAATATCTGCTGTAGTCGCCTACACCGAGGATTGTGTAATCGTTACCTTCGGAAACGCGGTTAAAGTCCTGAACTGTGGTTCTGGAGCCATCATTCATATTGTAAGTAACGATCGGGTCCCAACAAGCGTAGATAAATACGTTAGTACCGTAAGCAACACGGTCTGTGCTTACCATAAATACGCTGTTATTGAACGCGTTTTCGTAGATAACATACTCATAACCGTTGTTAACTGCGGGATCGTTATATGTGGTATTGCCCTTACCGTCACCGGTGAAGAACTCTACCTTTGTCATATCAACAGAGTCTGTCTGGAGTCTGTAACCGTTACGGTAAAGTGTAGCGGTTTCTGCGGGGAATGTGAAGGGCATACCAAGGGTCATAAGACCGTTGTTCTGTGTAGGCTTCTTAAATCCGTTTTCAACTTCGTTCCAGTAACCGCCGTTAGCTGAATAATAAACGGAATATTTACCGCCGCCGTCTACATACTGACCATCTCCGTCAGCTCTGCACCAAACAGCCTTGAGTGTGCTGCTGCCGGTTGCCTGGATGTACTGACCGGGAACAAGGTAACCTGCGGAAAGATCGCCTGTTACGCTCCATCCGATAAATGCCCAATCAGGATAGTAGGGAGTTTCTTCGGGAATCTGGATCATAGCGCCCTTTGCGCCGCTGATTGCCTTAGGAATACCTGTTGCTCCTGCAATAACACCGTCAAATGTGATAACGCATGCTATTGAGCTATAGTACTCGTAAAGACGCTTATATGCATTTCTTACTGCCTGACCGCCTGCGTTTTCATCATTAATAATAGACTGTGCATTTGCAGCGTAGAAGTTTTCTTCAACAGAAATACCTGCATCTACTGCAAGGTCAAGAAGGGTCTGAAGTCCGGACTTATCTACAGTTACGTCTTCTGTGAAGGCCTTGATAACTGTATTCCATTTATCTTCTACCCAAACGTTATCCTCGGGGTCATAATAGAAGGTTTCACCAAAGCCTGCTGTTCTTGAAGCCTGACCGTTGTACTCTTCCACACTGTATGAATACTCACCGGGGAAAGTAGAGGTCAGAGCTGTAACAACAGAAAATCTTTCGCCGGGAGCCAGTAATACGGGCTCATCCAAGCGAATGGTTCTGTAACCTTCGCCGGAGAAGGATTCGGTTTTTGTTGCTACAAGTGTACCGGATTGAGGCTGTCCGTATTCACAGCCCTTATATACGCTTACAGTTAAGCTTGCAGATGTGTTCATGCTGTAGAAACCAACCTGCTTAAGCATTTCATCGCCCTTTGCAACGAACATATTTGCCATATACGCAGGAACGGTGGGACAGTTGGGCCACCAGAAGTAAGTGAAGCCTTCCTTCCAGGAACCGTCATAAGAATAGTTGTTATCTACTACATCCATAGGCTCAAAGTCCATGATCCAACCGTCATAAAGAGAGGTATCATAGTAAGAGAGCCAGAAGTAACCGCCGTTACCCCACTCTGTACCCCAGCTGTTCTTAACAAGCCAAGCACCGTTACCGGGAGGGTTATTGTTGAAGCAGGAAGCGGGAATAGCATCGTTCCAACCAACTATATATATAGCGTGGTTTATACTGCTGTATGTGTTCTGATAGTGGGTGGTACCAACTGCAGTTCCATGCTTGTAAGCATAAGAGCTGGAGTAGTATGTAGCCACAAGACCGCCGAAGGTCATAATTGCAGACTTAGCATAAATGGGGTCATTCATTCTTACCATAATGCTGGTAATAAGATGCTCCTCGGAGATAAGACGCATATTTTCGCTGTAAGAGTTAGCAGCGTATGCACCATACCAGTTTACGGGAGGAAGGTATGCTTCATACTCAGGTCCTGCCCATCTACCGTATGCGGCACCGGAGAAATATACGTTACCGCCGTTATCATAAGGCTGAGCTTCGTTTGTACCGTCAAGCCATGTAGGGTCAGAAAGGTCTGTAGTTCTGGGGCGTGCCGCAGTATATACGTGATGTGACTCAGAGAAGTTTACATCAGTAACTGCGTTGTTACGCAGGTACGCGGTTTCTGCCGCGGAAGTAGCAGCAAAAGCCCAGCAAGAACCGGAATAGCCCTGGTCTTTAACGGAAGTAATAATTGATGCACCTGCGGCATTGGTAGTACTCTGGCTTGTGAAAGCAGCAGGAATACCGCTGGTTGCGGTTGCTTTATTAATGATAGATTGTCTGGTAACATCGTTTGTGGTGTTAGCTTTAACACGCTTTTCCTCAACCACATTACCCTTTTCATCTAAAATTACAGTATCCTGATAACCGTACTCGGATATTTCATCCGCGGGAATCATACTGTACTTGACTCTACCGTCACCGGATTCAACATTTGCCTCTGCAACAGCTGCAAACGCTGACACGGGAACAAGCGAAAAGAGTGTGCAAAGCACAACAAGTATCGCCAGAGCCGATTTTGTTGTCTTAATCAATTTTGACATGGTATCCTCCTTAGGCAACAGCCTATAAATTGCGCCTCGAAAGCGCATTACTCATTCATTATAAAACTTCAACCCAACAAAGTCAACAAGATATTAAAACATTGTGAATACTGCACATATTTTCTTAATTTTTTTGTAACAAACGTCGAATATTAATTGGTATATATAAATAAAGAAAAAAAACAAAAGGTCTTTCGACCTTTTGTTCCTGATTTATTATTTAGAAATTACATAAGGCTTCTGTAAAGCTCTGCTATTTCCTCCACGCTTGTTTCTCTGGGGTTACCGGGACGGCAAGCATCTGCGTATGCAGATTCGGAAAGTGCCATAACGTCCTCTTCCTTAACTATACCCTTAAGAGTGGTGGGGATTCCTACGTCCTCTGCAAGCTGACGAACTGCGTCAACAGCTGCCTTGCGGTATTCAGCCTGTGTCATTGCATCAACACCTTCAACGCCCATAGCCTTTGCGATATCACGGTACTTTTCACCGGTGTATTCTGCATTGTAAGCCATAACTGTGGGAAGAAGGATTGCGCAAGCCTTACCGTGGGGGGTATCATAGTATGCGGAAAGGGTGTGTGCCATAGAGTGGTCAACACCAAGACCTACGTTAGAGAAGCCCATACCTGCTATATACTGACCGAGAGCCATTCCCTCTCTGCCCTCTGCGGTATTTGCAACAGCGCCGCGAAGGCTTCTTGCAATAACCTCGATAGCCTTGATATGGAACATATCGGAAAGCTCCCAAGCACCCTTGGTAATGTAGCCTTCGATTGCGTGGGTAAGAGCATCCATACCTGTAGCTGCGGTAAGAGCAGCAGGCATAGTATTCATCATATCGGGGTCAACTACTGCAACAACGGGAATATCGTGAACGTCAACGCAAACGAACTTACGCTTCTTTTCAACGTCGGTAATAACGTAGTTGATAGTAACCTCTGCCGCGGTACCTGCGGTAGTAGGAACTGCGATTATAGGCACGCAGGGATTCTTTGTAGGAGCAACGCCCTCAAGTGAACGAACATCAGCAAACTCAGGGTTTGTAATGATGATACCGATAGCCTTGGAGGTGTCCATAGAGGAACCGCCGCCTATAGCTACGATGCAGTCAGCACCGCATTCCTTAAATGCCGCAACACCGTTCTGTACGTTTTCGATAGTAGGATTAGCCTTGATATCGCTGTAGATAAAATACTCGATACCTGCCTTGTCAAGAAGGTCGGTAACCTTGGAGGTAACACCAAACTTGATAAGATCGGGGTCGGAGGCTACAAACGCCTTCTTAAAGCCGCGATTCTTGATTTCTTCAGGTACTGCAGCGATAGCACCCGCGCCGTGGTAAGAGGTTTCGTTTAATACAAACTTGTTCATATTAAAAACTTCCTTTCCATTTTATATATTATTATTTATTTTCGTACCTATTATATAACATTTATTCGCTATAATCAATACTTTGTGAGAAATTTATCAAAGATATTCTTTCTCCCCTGATGCATTATTACAAAACGAATTGTTTTATTGGTTTTATAGCGTTTCCTTCTTCAAATTCCCTTACCTCACCTAAGGCAAAGAAGCCGTTTTTATCACAAAGCCTTACCTTTTTTCCAAGCTCTATATTACGTGATATCTTTTTGAGGTATATTTCCTGCCCGCTTCTTGCAAGTCGGGTGAAAAATTCGGGTAACACCACCTCTTCAAGATCAGAAAAAAGGCTTTCTATAGGCATAAGCAACGCCTGCCTTTCTTCAAGGCTCATTTCTTCAAGCTCTGCTATGGTATGGGCGCACCCAAGGTCAAATTCCCCGGAACGGGTACGGCGCAGAGAGCTCATTGCCCCACCGCAACCAAGCTTTGCTCCGATATCCTCACACAGGGTTCTGATATATGTACCCTTTGAACACTCAACGTTTATAAAATAGTTTCTTTGATCCACATATTCAGAGGATATATTATATATTTCAATATCTCTGGGCTTGCGCTCAACCTCTATACCTTTACGGGCAAGGTCAACAAGCTTTCTGCCATCCACCTTTAAGGCGCTGTACATAGGGGGGATTTGCCGGCCTTTGCCTATAAAGGAAGCAATGGCTTTTTCGCACTCCTCACAGAGGGGAACATTTCCACTTTCGCTTAAAAGGGTGCCCGTTGTGTCCCCCGTATCATAGGTTACACCAAGGGCAAGACCTGCACGGTAGCCCTTGTTATCACTAACAAGATATTCCGCCGCCTTTGCCGCCCGTCCTATAAGTATAACAAGAACGCCCGTTGCCATAGGGTCAAGTGTTCCCGTATGGCCTACCTTTTTTGTATTGTAGAGCCTTCTCATTATATTTACGGCATCATGGGAGGTCATATCCATAGGCTTGTCAAGCACCAGAACTCCGCTTACCTCACTCATTTATAACCTCGCCTATAACACTTACTATCTTTTCTACCGCATCCTCAAAGTTATCTGCTTCAAGGGAAGCGCCTGCCGCACGCAGATGACCGCCGCCACCAAAGGCAGAGCATATCTTTGTGCAATCCACCCTATCGTTACTGCGTGTGGATATTTTATAAACACCGGGAGCATCCTCACGTTCCTTTATAACAACGCCCAGATCCACACCCTCTATTTCACGGGGAAGGCTGCTTACGCATCCCAGGTCATCATCGGTAATATTCTCTCTTTTTTTAGCCTCGTTTGAAAAGCCTGTTATTGCAACTCTGCCCTCAAAATAATATTTAAGGTTACGCAATGCTTCGAGGGTTGCCCTTATCTCCCCTCTACCCTTATTTTCATAAAGCATAGAGTTAATATAAACGCTGTCTGCCCCTGCTTCCACGATCTCTGCGGCACGCCTTAAGGTTGTAGCTGAGGTGTTTGCATACCTAAAGCCCCCCGTATCCGAGGAAACTGCGGCGTAAAGCGCATCGGCACACCTTTTGTTCATTGCCCCTGCAAGCTTTATTATTTCAAACACTATCTCCCCTGCGGCTCCTGCCGTACTGTCGGTATATTCAAGGGTTGCGTACTCCTTGCCTGTGGCATGGTGGTCTATTTTAAGGTCCACCTTATCCGCAAGGCTGCAAAGCCCCTTGCCCATAAGCTGAGCAGAGGCGCAGTCTACCGCTATTATAAAGTAATCGCTTACATCATCGGGCAGGCTCACGTCCTTTGTATCACACAAAAACGCCAGCCTTTCAGGAATAGCATCCGAGCATACCACCTTTATGTTCTTATCGGCAAATGCATATTTAAGGGCAAAGGCCGAACCGATACAATCCCCATCGGGGCGCTCGTGCACCGCAACAAGGATATTGTTTTTTGTTTTAATAAGCTCCGCTATCTCCCGCAGGGTGATATTATTCTCCATCTTCGCTTTTCTCCCCTGCGCGTATCTCTTCAAGAAGCTTGGAGATATGAGCACCGTGCTCTACGGAATTATCACGGATAAAGCGAAGCTCGGGGGTCTGACGAAGGTTAAGATTCTGCGCAAGACAACGTCTTATATAGCCGCCCGCACTTTTAAGACCCTGGGCCACACCTTCTTCTCCATCCTTACCGCCCATAGCGGAATAGTACACCTTTGCAAATTTAAGGTCGGGAGTGCAATCCACTGCTGTTATGCTGAAAAAGGCGCTGCTTACCCTGGGATCCTTTACGGTGGGCAGTATCTGCATAAGCTCCTTTGCCATTTCTTCGTTTATTCTTCCTCTTCTGTAATTTGCCATTTTATTCTCCTGAAAATATATAATGATATTTTTTACATAGCTATTCAAGTATATTCTAACACAAATATTATAAAATATCAAATATTATTGAAAATATTATCAAAATATAGTATAATAAGTATATATTATAGTTATTAAGGCGGTAAGAGAATTGGTAAAGATACTACACACAGCCGATATGCACCTGGATAGCCCCTTCACCATTATGGATGCCTCTATGTCCCACGCAAGAAGAAGCGACCTTCGTGCGGCATTTACCTCTATGATGATGTATATTAAGGACAATAACATAGACCTGGTGCTTATTGCAGGCGATATGTTTGAGCACGAATATATTACTAAAAGCACCGTTAATCTGGTGCTTGGAGAGTTTGCAAAGTTGCCCCAGTGTAAATTTGTAATTGCCCCCGGCAACCACGACCCCTACACTCCCGAAAGCGTTTATAAAAAAACGGAGTTTCCCAAGAACGTTTACATATTTACCTCCCCCGATGTGAGTATGTTCTCCTTTGACGACCTTGGGGTAGACGTATACGGCTATGCTTTTACCAAGCCCTATATGGCTAAATGCCCTGCGGTAGGCAGAATGCCCGTTAGCCCCGACAGGATAAACATACTTTTAGCCCATGCAGACACCTCATCCCCTATTTCCAAATACGCCCCCTTTACCGAAGGTGATATTTCAAGATGCGGATATGACTACGTTGCCCTTGGCCATATACACCAGGGCAAGGAGCCCACAAAGGTTGGTGACACCTACTACGCCTACAGCGGATGCCTTGAAGGAAGGGATTATTCCGAGGAAGGCCACAAGGGTGCTCTTGTGGGAGAAATAGATAAAAACGAGCAAGGCTTTTCACTGAAGCTTAAGCCCGTACGTTTTTCAAGACGCAGATATGCGGACGAAAGGCTTAACGTTACAGGCAGTGCCGTTGTTGAAGAGATAATCGAGGCAATACAAAACCTTATAGTTTCAAGGGCATACGGAGATGACACACTCCTGCGCCTTACCCTTGAAGGAAACGTTACCCCCGACCTTGTAATATCAAAGCCGGAAATCGAGAGCCGTGTTCGCTCACTTTATTCCTTTGAGCTTATAGACAACACTCTTCCCCTGTTTGATCAGGATAAGCTTAAATGCGACCCCACCCTGCGCGGCAGCTTTTACCGTATGATGTTACCCAAGCTTGAAAGCAGCTCCCGTGAGGAAAGGGAGATTGCCGCACTTGCCCTGCGCTACGGACTTAGCGCCATAGAGGGCGAAGATACCGTTGATTTTTAGGAGGCTGCCATATGTTTATAGAAAATATTAATATAATAGATTTCGGCGGCACCAAAAACAAAAGCGTTGACCTTGCCGAAGGAATAAACGTTATAGAGGG
>JAZOTL010000131.1:0-11194 GCA_045657645.1 Eubacteriales bacterium | reverse complement strand
GGTCTTACCCGTACCGGGAGGGCCTACAAGGCAAAGAATCTGGCTTTTAAGCTCAGGATTAAGCTTTCTTACCGCAAGAAATTCAAGAATTCTATCCTTAACCCTTTCAAGACCGCAGTGATCCGCTTCAAGAATTGCTGATGCCTTGTCAAGATCTATAGTATCCTCTGTAACAATATTCCAAGGTATATCAAGACAGATATCTATATAATTGCGCATAACAGCCGCCTCGGAAGAAGCGTAAGGAGTTTTTGCAAGTTTACCAACTTCCTTCAATAGCTTTTCAGATACGTTTTGCGGTAAATTAAGCGCCGCTATACGCTCTTCGTATTCAGCTATTTCATTATCATCCTCATCCTCGCCAAGCTCGTGCTTAATTGCCCTTAACTGCTCTTTAAGGTAGTATTCGTGTTGGTTTTTATCTATTTGCGCCTTTACCTTTGAATGTATTTCAACCTCTGTAGCAAGTATACCCGCTTCACGGCGCATAATAACACAAAGCTTTTCCATACGATCAAGGGGATCATATGTTTCAAGTATGAGCTGTTTATCGGGCAACCTTACCAGAAGGTTAGAAGCTATCATATCACATAAAAATCCGTTATCGGTAACGGTTTGTATAGCCTCTGTAAGCTCGGAAGATATTTTGGGTATATATTTAGTAAAGTCATTAAAAGCTAAAACAATCTCGCGATGCAAAGCTTCCGCTTTAGCCGAATTATCATTAGATGCGATATGTTTTATAATTGCACTGCAAGTATAATTACCCTTATCATCCTCTGTGAGCTTTAAAACGTCACAACGTGCAATGCCCTCAACTACAAGGCGTACGCTTCCGTCAGGCAGCTTTACAGACTGCTTTATACGGCAGTAGGTACCAACGTTTGCAAAATCCTTATCTGTGTCAAGTTCTTTTTTAGCAGGATCAAGTACAGACAAAAGGATCACCTTTTCGTCAGTACGGTCATAATCAAAGTTAAAGCTGTCCTCAGAATCGCCTTTTACTTCCATAGACATAGTCATATGCGGGAAGACTATAGTTGTGCGTGTAACGATACAAGGAAGCTGAGTCATTTCAAGTTTTTCTATAAATTCAGACATTTGCTTCTCCAATAGTAATATATAGTTTATAATAACATATTTTGCAGTTTTTTTCAATAGATTATTGACGAAAAGCGTGAAATAGTCTAAACTATTCATATAAATCTACACGGAGTAAAATAATGAAAATTGTAATTACAGACGCTATGACCGTAACACAGGGTGATATAGACCTGAGCCTCTTTTCAGAGTTTGGCGAAATCATCACTTATGATAACACAAAACCCGAAGAAACCGCGGAAAGAGTAAAGGAAGCAGATATTGTTCTTTGCAACAAAACTGTATTAGGTAAAAACGAGCTTGAAGGTGCAAAAAACCTTAAGCTTATATGCCTGTTTGCAACAGGTTATAACAATATTGACGTTGTTTACTGCAAAGAAAACGGCATAACCGTTTGTAACGCAGGCAGTTATTCCACCCACGCGGTGGCACAGCACACCTTTGCACTTATACTGGAGCATTATTCAAAAGTAGGCTCATACGCAAAATTTGTGGAGAATGGCGGTTGGTGTGATTCTCCTATGTTCTCTCCCTTTGTTTACCCCACAGACGAGCTGTATGGTAAGACTATAGGAATTATAGGTTACGGCGCTATAGGTATGCAGAGCGCCAAACTTGCTCTTGCCTTTGGTATGAAGGTACTTGTATACACAAGAACTCCTAAAAATGACCCTAACGTAACCTTTACCGATTTTGATACACTTCTCAAGGAATCGGATATTATAAGCGTTCATTGCCCATTAACAGCGGCTACAGAGAGAATGTTCACCTACGAGGAATTTAAAAAGTGCAAGCCCTCCTGCTTATTTATTAACACAGCAAGAGGTGCAATAACAGATGAAGCAGATCTGCAAAAGGCATTAAACGATGGGCTTATCTCAGGCGCAGGAATAGACGTACTTACCCTTGAGCCTATGCGCAAGACCTGTTCCCTTTCCCCTTCTGAAAAACTCATTATGACGCCCCACATTGCTTGGGCGCCACTTGCTACGAGAATAAGACTTATGGGTATCGTTTCTGATAACATAAGGTCATTTTTAGCAGGCACACCTAAAAACGTTGTTTCAAATTAAAAAGCAGCGAATCGCCGCTGATATAATCAGGACTATTCCTGAATTTAAATTATTTCTGCGACGCCCGATTTAGAGAATTTTATTTAACTAAAAAAAAGAGTGGATTGAATATCCACTCTTTTTTCATTATTACACATCTATAGCTCTATTTAACGCAAAGGAATATATCTGACAGCTTTTAACCTCACAGCCCGTTATCCTTTCAAGAGCAAGCTTGTAGTAGTATAGCTGACGCTTATGTCTTTGAATAAGCATATCAATACCCTGCGCTTCACTCATATAGGCAGGCACACGATCGGTTTTATAATCCAAAAGAACTATTTTGCCGTCCAAATCATAATAGAAGCAGTCTATAACGCCCTGCACCAGCATTGTTTCTTCGCCAAAGGCTTCAAGGTTCTCCTCGGTAAAATATTTACAAGGCAACGCAACGTTAAAGCGCTTTTCTCTGAACACCTTTTTAGCAGAGCAGATGTTTTTATAGGTATCGGAAGCAAAGAAAGCACTAATAGCACTAATATCAACAAGTTCTTTTGCATCAAAAGGCAAAAATCCTTTTTGTACAAGGTGATCAAGCTCCTTGGCAACACCGTTTGTATCAACACGAGCAAAATCACAGAACTGCATAAATGCATGGGTAGCATTTCCCTTTTTTGCACCTTTATTGGTGTCCTCACCCGTTACAAAGAAGGGAGTTTTTATAGCAGCTTCTCTTATCTGCCTTGCCTCTTCCTCCTCATCAAGCACACCGGGATAAAGAGCCGAAACGGAGATTTTTGCAGGTACGTTTACAAGCTTATTATGCTTATAGCTAAACTCTGCCCTCTTCTTTAAAAGCTCAACTACTGACTCATCTAATTCTACATTTTTCTCGGCAATTTCTTCCTCTGCTTCAAGGATAACTTCTTCCTCACCTTCATCTACAGAAGGTAGCACAAGCTCATATGTAGAATCACCGTTACCGGAAAGCATTGCGAGCACCCATCTTAAATAGGTGTTTTCGGAAAGCATATATATCCTGTTGAAATAATCAACGTCAAGCTTTTCTTCAACAAATTTTTGAGCATCCTTTGCGTGGCCTACCACGTAAAGTTTGTTTATTGCACGGGTAAGCGCAACGTAGAGAAGCCTCATTTCCTCTTCAAGAGCTTCCTCTTCTATACGTATACCTATTGCCTTCATCATAAAGGTATCGTACAAAACAAGTCCGTTCTCATCACAAATATTTGCAGCAACACCCAGTTTTGAATGGCTGTACAGCTTGTTTTGCAGATCCTTTGATTTAAGATTTCTATCCGCATAACAAACAAAGCAATAGGGGAACTCAAGACCCTTTGAAGCGTGAACGGTCATTATACTAACGCCGTTACCCCCTTCAGTTTTTTCGGAAACTATGGTTCCTCCTTTTTCGGCAACCCTTGTTATATATTCAAGAAAAGCGGTACATCCCTTGAAATCTCCAACCTCAAAGCCTCTTGCTCTTTCATAAAGATACAAAAGATTATTTGCGGCACCTTCAGTATCCTTTGAAGCACGGGTAACGCAAGCCATAAGCCCCTTATCATATAACAGCTTCCATATAAGCTCATGGGCAGATGCGGCTTTTGCATATTCACGAAGCTCTGCAAGCTCTGCTATAAAATACCTGCCTTTTTCAAATTCATTTTCCTTGCAGTATTGCAGTATAGAATCATAAAAGCTTTGAGCCGGGCAAGCCCGCCTTATTTTTTCGAGCTCTGATAGTGTAAAGGAATACACGGGGCTTTTTAAAAGTCCGCAAAGAAATATATCTCTCCTTGGATTATCAATAGCGTTTAAATAACACAGAGCAAGCATAACCTCAGGGGTATCAAAGTAATTACCACCTAAATTGCAGTTAACGGGAATACCCCTCTTTTCAAACTCCTGTGTAAACACAGAAAGATAACTTGCCGTAGCACGCAAAAGTATTGCAATATCGCCATATGAGGCACCGCCTGCAACAAGCTTTTCGATTTCATCGGCAACGTAAACCGCCTCCTCGTTTTTCGCCTCGTTACGGTCAAGCACGGCAACTGTTACGGGAAGATGCATATCCTTTTCGGCAGCCTTTGCGCACACAAGGTCATCCTGTGAGCAGTAATTGATATCGCTTTCAGCCTTTACCATTACCCTGCCTGCAGTCATATTAGAAAAATCTATAACGCTCTTATCCGAACGGAAATTTTCCTGCAGAAATATTTTTGAGGTATTATCAGTTAAAGCATCTATACTCTCTGCCTTATAGGGTGTATACCGGTCACGGTATGAACCAAAAAGCTCGGGTACTGCACCGCGGAAGCGATAAATACTTTGCTTGATATCACCAACTATAAATCCGCTGTTCTTACCCGTTATCATTTCAAATATCTTGTCTTGAACGGCGTTTACGTCCTGATATTCATCGATATAAACTCTGCTGTAACGTTCTCTGAATTCCCTTGCTACAGAGGTAGGAGCATCATTTTGCGCATCATATAAAAGCTGCAAGGTAAGTACCTCGCAATCAGCAAAGGAAAGTATTCCTCTGTGTCGCTTTTCCTCTGTTGCTTTTTTGTGGAAATAAGACAGGAAGGTATAAAGTTCCTCGGTAAGGCAGGCTGTTCTTTCGGTAAAGTAAGCGATATCCTCAACACTCGCTTCAGTATATGAAGTAAGCTGTTTATGAAAGCCCTTCATTTTATTACGGGTCTTTTGGAATTCGTCTTTTATATCCTTTACAAGCGGGTCATCACTTTTTACTGCTTTAAGACCAACGAACTTATAGGCGTTTACAAAGCTTCTGAATTCCTCATAAGTACCTTTAAGAGAATTTAATGCATCCTCAACAAACAAAAGATCGCTCTCTATAGCAGGGGCGTATATATCATACACCTCGCTTGTCATAATAAGCTTTTCGCTCTCACGTATAAGAGCGCGCATATGTTCAAGCACCTTTTTGCATCTACAATTGATCTCATTACCCCAAACGCTTTCAAAGGGGTCATTTTGTGCCGCTTTTTGCAATGCGGTAACGTTAACCTTAAGGCTTTCTACGCCTAAAACCTCAACGTAGCACTTCAGGTACAAATCATAAAGTATCTCCCCTAAAGAATCATCCCTTAAAAGACTGAAATTCTCACAAAAGGCAGAGAAATCCTTTATACCTAACGATTCTCCCTTTTCATAAAACTCGTCGATGCACTTTTCCATAACTGTGCTCATAACAAGGGAGTTTTCAATATCATCAGCAATACGCACACCGGCGCTAAGCCCTAAGCTAGCAAAATTTTCTTTTACACAGTCATAGCAAAAACTGTTTATGGTTTTAATTTTTGCCTTTTGAATATTGCGCAACTGCTTTTGCAGATATTTATCGGTAGGATCAATGGCAAGCTTTTTCTTTACGGCATCTGCTAATTTTCGCTTCAGCTGGGCAGTTGCCGCAACGGTAAAGGTAACAACTATAATATCGGATATCTCAACGGGAGCATCTTCACTTAAAAGCTCTCGTATTATCCTTTCTACAAGCACCGCAGTCTTTCCTGAGCCTGCAGAGGCAGACACAAGTAAAGATGTATCGCGGGCACCAATTGCCTCAAGCTGAGAGGGAGTCCATTTTACATCACTCATCGTCTTCCTCCTCTGCATTACTCATATTGCGGCATATTACACGCATTTTGCAGTTATCACATATCGAAGTATCACCGTTGTTCGGAACAGCATCAGCTTCACCTTTTTTTATAGAGGCAGAAATACGGCGAACGGTATCCTCAATTTCAGAAATAAGAGCGCCAAGCTCTTCAGTTTCAAGCAGGGTTGCTTCACCGTTACGCTTTACCTTAGGCAGATATATCTTACCCGCACTCTTATCCAAAAGGTCGGGTATGTCCTCTGTTTGGCGGTATGTTCCTTTACGTTCTACAGAGCCTACAACCTTTTCAAACACTTCATCTGCGCTCATACGGTGTGAGCCAACACTTTTACCAGATAAGCTTGCAAGATAATAGCAAAGACCAACGGGAACAGCCTCACCGCTTGAGCCTAACAGGCGATTAAAGTTTTGTGGATCATGGAGAATTGAAAGCATATACAAAAGCAACTGCAATTCCAAGCCCTTTGAAATATTACGTCTGTCAAAATCGTGCTTGCCGGTTTTATAGTCAACGATGCGGAAGTAAACCTTACCGTCCTTTTCATAGGTATCAACTCTGTCTATCTGGCCATACACATAGGTCTCATAGCCATCGTCCAAAGGAATACGGTATGCTTTAATACTGTCCCCTTCTCCATCGCTTATATTTAACTCAAAAAGCGAGGGAACAAAATCAGAATTACTAAGCTCGCGGTTTATATTTTCAATAAAAACCTTTGACTGTCTTTTTAATCGCTTAAAAAGAGCCAACATACGCTTACTTGTACCGCCTGTTCTGTTGAAAACGGAGATTAGATAATCAGAAATTATCCTGTCAAGCAGTTTATCCGATTCTTCCTCGGTCAAGGGTGTAAAATCACCCTTAACGTTACGCATATAGTAAAAATAATTTTCAAGCACATTATGTACAAAGGTACCAATGTTCCTGTAATCAAGCTCCGCCTTTCTGCGTTCCCGCAGTTTTAGCACGTTGTTCATATGATATGCAAAACGGCATCTTACAAACCCGTCAAATCGGGTTTGCGACATACTAAGATCGCCCGCAAACATCTGCTTTGCGGTGGCTTCATCAAGTGAGCATTCAACAGTTGAAAGCTCCCCTGAAGCGGTAGTATCAACACCTAAGAATTTTTCTACCTCTCGGCGTATACTATTATCATCACTATCAAGATATCTTCTTGCAGATTCTTTATCCCATATCAGTTCAAGGGGAGAAATCTCTTCTTCACATTCAAGAATTTCATTGCCAAACATAGCAAGTATCTCGCCAACTCCCGATGAAGGCAGAAGCTCCTCGCCCATAAGACCCTTTGAGGCAAAAGTAACGGTAATATGTTTGTTTGCCGCAAGCAGAGCTCTGTAAAAATACCACATCTGCTCGTAGTACATTTCTTCGCTATCACCCGAAAGCCTTATTCCAGCACAATCAAGCTCTGTGCGTTCATCATCGCTAAACACACCCACGTTTTGAGAAAGCGTTGGGAACACACCGTCATTTACCCCTATAAGATAAACGTAGTCGGTGCGTACGCTTCTAAGGCTTTGAACAGTACCAACGTTTACACATTCAAGGGTTGCGGGTATATTGCCGTAATTTAGCTGTGATATCATCAAACGCAAAAGACGTTTTGCATTTTCGGCGTTTATAAGTATCTTATCGTCACAGCATAAGCTAAGCTGTTCAAGAGCCTCGCAAAGGCAGTTCCATACAGGAACGTCATCGCTTGTCAACTTATCAGTATCTATAACGTAAGACATAAAATCATACAAGCAACGGGCCAACGCTTTACCTGTAACGCCTTTACCGATCGCTTCCTTTAAAACACAAATCGGCTTTATAAAGCTACGCCTTGCGCTGTTAATAAGCTTTAGTGTATCATGGGTATATTTTGTTGTACGGGAGGTAAAGCCGTCCGGATTCATGGTCCAGTCAGCACTCTCATACCACCTGCTACCCTCGATAGACCATACGTAGGAATATTCCTCCAAGGCATCACATTCTTCATCATTTAAGGTGCTGTAGCCTGTATGGAGATATGCAATAACGTCATCGCGCCGCCAACCCTTTGATATTATTGCAAGAGCCGCCAATACAACCTTTGACATAGGGTGCTGGGTTATATCCTTACGGGCAGAAAAATGACAGGGTATGTTATGACGGGCAAATATGGGGTCTATTATATCCGAAAAATGCTCTTGTGAACCGAAAATAACGGTAAAATCACGATAACGTGCTCCTTGCGCAACTCTGCGCATAATATCACGGGCAACAAACTCACACTCGGTATACTTATTTTTGCAGGCAAGGAGCCGCAGGTAATCATTTTCGCACGCCTTATCTTCTTTAATGGTTGCCCACAGGTTTTTAGCTATATATCCTGCACAAGGATTTACATATGCAGGAGCAAGATTAACATCTTGCGCTACCTCACATCCGCATTTTTCTGCAATCCCTGTTATCCTATCCTTTATGCGCAGTATACTTGTAAACATTTCGGTATCACGTTCAAGGTCAACGCAAAGGGATATCTTTACCTCAGGAGCATTTGCAAGAAAATATCCGATAACGGCAAGCTCTGCAGGGGTAAAACCGTTAAAGGAATCAATATATACGTTTGCATCACTAAAAAGACCACTACCAGAAAGCAGATCTGCAGTCATAAGTATATCATCGTCTGCATTATCATACTCTGCATCAATATATTGGCAGTACAGGTCGTAAATCATGGAAATGTCTTCAGTTTTAAGCTTAAGGTTATCATTTAACTCAAGGGTAGCATCCTGCAAGACCTCGGGCAGAATGCAATACTGCTTCATTTCCTTAAAAAGGGCTATGAGAGAGCTTATAAGCCCTATATCGGTGGAATCGCCAATGCGATAGGTATTAAGAGTAGGCGCAAGTTCAGAAAGGACACGCCACATTATAATAGCCTGTCCTCCCTTTGATATATAGTTGTAGCACAATGAACCCACGTTTCTGCGAACAATATCCGACAATCTGCGGAAGTTAGCTATCTCAAGCGCAAAAACTGCATCCGAGGATGAAACGGCAGCTGTTATACGCTTTTCAGCAAGCACCGCTTCCTGCTCCGGAACTATAAGCAATACCTTTTTGTTATCATTAAGATCCTTTGCAATACATTGCGCAATATAATTATCCTTTTCGCTTTGTGGGCCTGAAAGAATAAAATTCAACATAATTAATATCCAAAATATTAAACGTCGGCCTGTGCCGCATACTCGCTTCCGTGAACCATAATAAATTCCTTACGGGCAGGAAGATTATCACCTAAAAGCGTATCAAATATCATTGCAGTAGCTTCTGCATCCGCAGCCTCAACCCTTATAAGGCGGCGTGTTGCAGGATTCATTGTAGTGCGTGACATCATATCCGGGGTATTTTCGCCCAGACCTTTTGAACGCTGAAGGATATATTTTTTACCTTCAAGCTGCTTTAATATCTCAGCCTTCTCAAATTCGTTATAAGCAAAATAAGTGTCATCCTTCGTTGTGATTTCAAACAGAGGAGATTCAGCTATAAATACCTTTCCCTGCTCTATAAGGTCGGGAAGCAGGCGGTAGAAGAGAGTAAGAATAAGTGTTCTTATCTGGAAACCGTCCTCATCCGCATCTGTACAAATTATTATCTTATTCCACTTGAGAAGATTTATATCGTATTTTGGGAATTCCGTTTTAACCTTTGAATCTACCTGAACACCGCAACCGATAACACGCAACAGGTCCTTTATAATATCGCTTTTAAAGATCTTATCGTAGCTGCTCTTAAGGCAGTTAAGGGTCTTACCTCTTACAGGTATTACTGCCTGAAACTCCGAATCACGGGCCAGCTTACAGGATGTAAGAGCAGAGTCACCCTCAACGATGTAAACTTCACGTCTGTCAGGATCCTTTGAACGGCAGTTTACAAACTTTTCAACCTTATTTTTGATATCGATATTCTTTATAAGATCGTCACGGGTCTTAAGTCTTGTTTTTTCCGCATTTTCACGGCTTCTCTTGTTTGCAAGAACAACGTTTGCAATCTGCTCTGCATCAAGGGGATTTTCTATAAAATATACCTCAAGCTGTTGCTTAATATAATCAGCAAGGAAGTCCTTTATAAACTTATTTGTAATAGACTTTTTGGTCTGGTTTTCGTAAGAGGTTCTTGTAGAGAAGTTATTTGAAACAAATATAAGTGAAAGTCCAATATCGTCAAACTTAACCTTGCTTTCGTTTTTGTTGTATCTACCATTATTTTTAAGATACTTATCAAGGGCAAACACAAAGGCGTTCTTCATAGCGTCATCGGGAGCACCGCCGTGTTCAAGGAAGCTTGAGTTATGATAATGCTCTATAAGACTTCTATTTTTACAGAAGCAGAAGGTTGTTTCAACCTTAAGCTTGTATTCATCAAGGTCTGCTCTGTCGCGGCCCTGTGTTTCTGTTCTCCACACAACAGGCGCGGTCATTGCCTCGCCACCTGCGGCTTCAACAACGTAATCAGCTATACCGTTTTCGTAGTAATATTCTGTGGTTTCATAGCCGCCGTTACCCTGCCACTTTAGCACAAACTTAATGCCGCTGTTAACTACTGCCTGCTTCAAAAGCATTTCGGCAAAATATTCCTTTGACATATGGATATCGGTAAATACTTCAAGGTCGGGGCGCCAACGGATATATGTTCCCGTGTGGTGCTTTTCCTCACGTACAGTAAGCTCGGAAGCAACGTACCCCTTTTTAAAGGATATCTCATAGCACTTACCGTCGCGCCAGCTCTTAACCTCCATAAATTCAGAGGAGAACTGGGTGGCGCAGGCACCAAGACCATTAAGACCGAGAGAATACTCATAGTTACCACCGCTTGCATTGTTATATTTACCGCCTGCATACAATTCACAGAATACAAGGTCCCAGTTATAACGCTGTTCCTTTTCGTTAAAGTCAAGGGGTATACCTCTACCCTTATCCTCAACGGTTATCACCATATCACGTTCTACAGTAACGGTAATAAGATTACCGTAGCCCTCTCTTGCCTCATCCACAGAGTTTGAAACTATCTCAAACACCGAGTGCTGACAACCCTCTATACCGTCTGAACCGAAAATAACTCCGGGGCGCAGTCTTACCTTATCAGGGCCTTTTAACAGGGTGATATCATCATTGGAATAACTATTTGTCTGATTCTTCTTTGCCATCGGGATACTCCTTTTGGAATTCTGTTGTTTTTTTGGTTTTTATATGTTAAAATAAAGCTATGGATACTATTTTAAATAAAATTTTCGGAAAAGAAAAAATTGAATATTTCTCTCATATTTCCATTGAGGATTGCAAAATAATAAATACAGGACTTCTTGAGCGTACTTTA
>JAZOTL010000130.1:0-20933 GCA_045657645.1 Eubacteriales bacterium | reverse complement strand
GCCGCCTTTTGCGGTGCCGTCAAGCTTTGTAAGTACAAGGCCTGTAATATCAGCAGAATTTTTGAATTCCTTTGCCTGAATAACGGCGTTTTGCCCTGTGGTTGCATCAAGCACAAGGAGAGTTTCACGCTTTGCCTCGGGCAGCTCACGGTCAAGCACGCGGGATATTTTTGCAAGCTCATCCATAAGATTCTTTTTGTTGTGCAGGCGTCCTGCGGTATCAATGATAAGCACGTCGCTCTTTCTTGATTTTGCCGCGTTTACCGCATCAAAAACAACTGCTGCGGGGTCGGAGCCTTCCGTATGCTTAATAAGCTTAACGTTTATCCTGTCTGCCCATACCTGCAATTGATCGATTGCAGCCGCACGGAATGTGTCTGCCGCGCAGAGAAGTACGTCCTTGCCGTCCTTTTTGAGATTGTTTGCAATCTTTGCAATAGAGGTGGTCTTACCAACGCCGTTAACACCGATAACAAGTATAACGCTTGTGGTGTTATTGTCAAGGTTAAGCTCTTCACCTTCACCTATTTTTGCGCACATTATTTCTTTGAGAGCTGCAAGAACATCTTCACTTTCGGAAAGGTGTTCTTCCTTTATCTTTTCACGCAGCTCGTCTATTATCGCTTCGGTAGATTCAACGCCTACGTCTGCACAAATAAGTATTTCCTCAAGCTCCTCAAGGAATTCCTCGTCCGGTTTTCTAAAGGAAGCAAAAAGGTCGCCTATAGGTTTAAATACCGAGTTTTTTGTTTTAGTAAGTCCTTTTTTTAATTTATCAAAAAAGCCCATTAAAGTTTAACTCCTAATTTTTGTTCTACCTCACTCACGTTGACTGAAAGTACCTTTGATACGCCTCGTTCGTACATTGTTACGCCGTAAAGGGTATCGGAGGTTTCCATGGTACCTCTTCTGTGGGTGATAACTATGAACTGTGTTTTATCAGAATACTTCTGGCAGTACTGCGCAAAGCGTGTAACGTTTACTTCGTCAAGCGCCGCTTCAATTTCGTCCAGCACGCAGAAGGGTGTGGGATTAACCTTAAGTATAGCAAAGAAGAGTGCTATTGAAACAAATGCCTGTTCGCCGCCAGAGAGCAGGGAAAGGTTCTTTATTATCTTTCCGGGAGGGGCAACGTTTATTTCAATTCCGCTTTCAAGCACGTTTTCGGGGTCGGTGAGGGAAAGATGTGCCGTACCGCCTCCAAAGAGCTCAACAAATACTTCTTTAAAGTTTTTGTTTATCTGCTCAAGTACCTCGGTGAAGCGAGTGCGCATTTCAGATTCAAGCTTGTATATAACTCCTGCAAGCTCCGATTTAGATTTTGTAAGATCCTCAAACTGGGTCTTAAGGAAGTCATAACGGTTCTTAACCTCTTCGTACTCTTCAATTGCGTTAACGTTTACAGAGCCAAGTGTTTTTATCTTGCTTCTGTATTCATTACGGCTCTTTACTGCTTCCTGGCGTGAGGATTCTGTAATTTCGGGATATCCCAATTCTAAAGCCGCAGAGAAGGAAAGCTCGTATTCATCCCACAGATGAGCTGTAAGCTTATCCTTTTCGGATGTTATGGCTACGCACTGTGTTTCAAGCCTTGTGTAATCACGCAAGAATACCTCGTGACGATGGGAAACGTCCTTTCTTTCTTCGCGGAGCTTTGTTTCCTTAGCTTCGTTTTCAAGGTTTTGAGCTGTTATGCTCTCAATTTCTGCCGTCATATTTGCAATTTCTATATCAATTGTATCGGCATTTTCTCGACCTTGCGCTATTTTTGCGTATATCTGTTCAAGCTTTTCATTTGCCGCAGATATCTTGTTGTCCTCAATGTTCATCTTTGAGGTAAGATTGTCTGCCGCATCACAACGGATTGATATTTCGTATTCGGATGCTTCAATATCCTTTTTCTTGCGCTCTATTTCAATACCTATAGCGTTGTTTTTTACACCAAGGTCGCTTTGAGCAAGCGTAAGTTCTTCGCGTTGTTTTATTAAGGTGCGTAATTCTGTTTCCTTTTCGCCAACAACGGATTCCAGCTGTGCTATGCGCTGCTTTTCCTCTTCTATGTGGCGAAGGGTAGTGGTCTCTTCGTTATCTATATCGCATAAAGAAGCTTCAAGGGCGCTTTTGCGCGCCTTATCTGCATCAAGCTGTGCGGTAAGTATCTGCTTTTGTGTACCTTCTGCAGAAACAAGGGAATTGAAAAGCGCTTTTTTTGCATCAGCATCTTCAAGAGATGCGCTGTAGGTGTTTGCTTGCTTTTCAGTATCTGAAAGTTCGTTTTCTGCAAGCTTAAGCTGGTTTTGTGCCGCTTCAAGCTCCGCAGTTGCTTTTTCCATTTCGGCAGAACGGGAAAGTATACCGCTGTCATTGCGCAGGGAACCGCCTGTAAAGGAACCGCCTGCGTTTATCTGCTGACCGTCCAAGGTAACGCATTTTACTTTATAGCCATTTGCTTTTGCGGCTTGTGTAGCGTTATCAATGTTATCAAATATAGCGGTTCTTGCAAGAAGAAAATCTATTACCTTTTGGTATTTGCTATCTGTTGAAACAAGCTCGCTTGCAAGGCCTATAAATCCCTTTGAACCGTTAAAGCCGTTAAGGTATTGGGGCTTTACCGAGGTAAGAGGATAGAAGGTTGCTCGGCCGCGTCTGTTATCCTTAAGATAACGAATAGCGCTCTTGGCATTTTCCTCGTTTTCGCATATTATATTCTGTATAGCAGCGCCAAGGGAGGTTTCTATAGCAACAGCGTATTTTGAATCAACCTGAATTACCTTTGATACAGGGCCGATTATTCCTTTCAGCTCTCCGTTATCCGCTGCGCCCATTACCGAACGCACGCTGCCCGTATAACCCTCAAATAGCTCTTCCATACGTTTGAGGTTGGATATGCGGTGCTTCTTTGTGTTTATATCAAGTATAAGGGTGTTTATCCTATCCTTTAATTCTGCCGTTTTTTGCTGTGCCTGTGCGTTGTTATCTGCGGCATCCTTTACGGAAAGGTCTATATCGTCTATGTTTTTCTGATAAACCGCTATGGTCTCATCCGCTTGCTTTATACGAAGCTCTGCTAAGGAAATTGCTTCTTCAATGGGGGCAAGCTCTGCTTTTATCATAGCTCTGCGGTCATCGCGGGATTTTCCCGACGCCTCTTGTGCCGAAAGCTCTATACGGGCGTTAACAAGGTTGTCTTTTGTATAGTTAAGCTCCATATCAAGCTTGTCTATATCGTCACCCAGAGCATCTAATTTTTCGTCGTAATCCGATATCTGCGAGGTGATCTCGTTGTACTGCTCAACAAGGGAGGTAAGCTGATCCTTCTTTTCCTCGCTTGCTTTTCGGGAATCTGCAAGTAACGCTTGTATTCCTTCAAGCTCTTTTGAAAGGCGTTGTTTTTCGCTTTTGCTTGCCTCTATCGCCTCGTTTATATGTGAAATATCATTTTCAAGCACCTTGCCGGAGGTTTCAAAGCCGAACTTCTTTTCGTTGCTTTCCCGTATAAGGCGGTTAAGCTCTTCGTATCTCAGCTTGTTTGCCTGTGATATCTCATAGAGCTTCTCACTGCGTGTTTCTATTGAACGCAGGGTATCCTCTGCCATTTCAAGCTCGTGCTTGGCAATTTCAAAATCCGAATTAAGCTTTTGTGCTTTGTTTTCTATATCTGATATATCAAAAATGGATATTGCAACGTCAAGTGCTTTTTTTGCTTCAAAAAGCTCAAGGTATTTCCTTGCCTTTGCTGCATCCTTTTCCAAGGGTCCTACACGGCCCTCAAGCTCGCTTAATATATCGTTAACGCGGAAAAGGTTTTCATCGGTCTGTGTAAGCTTGCGCTCCGCCTCGTTCTTTCTCTGGCGGTATTTTGCTATACCTGCTGCTTCCTCAAAGATATTACGTCTTTCGTCGCTCTTTGTGGAAATTATCTCAGCCGCCTTACCCTGACCAACCATAGAGTAACCGCCACGTCCGATACCCGTGTTCATAAAGAGCTCGGTAATATCTTTAAGTCTTACAGGCTTGCGGTTTATCATATATTCACTTTCACCCGAACGGTAGTAGCGGCGGGTAACGGTGACCTCATCATAATCGATAGCCATTTTGTTGTCAGGGTCGGTATTGTCTATAGTAAGGGAAACCTCGGCAAAGCCCATAGGGCGACGGTTGTCGGTACCGCCGAAGATAACGTCTTCCATCTTATGTCCACGGATGCTTTTTGAGGAAATCTCACCCAAAACCCAACGCATAGCGTCGGAAATGTTAGATTTTCCGCTTCCGTTAGGGCCAACAACGGCTGTCATTCCGTGGTCAAAGGTAAGTACGGTCTTGTCGGCAAAGGACTTAAAGCCCTGCAGTTCAAGTGTTTTTAATCTCATATCGTACCTCCTTTTCTCAAATTGATTTAATTTTCAGGGAAATAAAGCTCATAATCCCTGGCTTTTAGTTTTTCTACGAGCTCTTTTGTGTTGTTAATGCTCGTGTGGAATATTGTTGCATAACCCCTGAGTGCGTCAGAATCATGGAAATCCTGACCGCAAAGTGGTATAAGGTCATTTTCTTTGCAGAATTTTACAGCTAACTCGTTTCTGCTGTTGTGGTGTGGATGGGCGTTGTGTATCTCCACTCCGTCAAGCAGGGAAGGGTCGCACCGTACCATAGTATCTCTGTAAGGGTGCGCCTGTGCAAAAAACAGGCCATTTTCTTTTGCGAATCGGCTGAAGGCTTCTTCGCCCAGCTCCCATAAAAGGGGATTGTTCCTTAAAAGCTCTTCGGTTATGCCGTATACAAGGTAGTCGTTGTTATTGGTGTCAAATTTTATTTCGGCACCCAAAAGCACCTTTATTCCGCATTCTTCGCCTGCTTTACAAGCGGCGCGATAGCCTGCAAGCCAGTTTTCAAGGGCTTGTTCCCAACTCATACCATTGAAATAGTAATCATAAAAATGAAATCTGTTTAAATGGTCTGTTACAACGATAAGGTCGTAGCCAGCCTCTTTGTATCGGGGAACTGAATCTAATGCCGAAACCATACCGCAGGAACTGGTTTCCTTTGTATGGAAATGAAGCTCTGCCACGGTATTGGTTTTATTGTTTTTATATATCTTCATACTAATAACCTATTCTAACATTATACACCATAATGTCTTTTTTTTCAAGCACTTTAAGGTATTTTACATTGTATTCATTTTGTATTGACATTTTATTGTGTCCTTTATGCCCAACCACCTTTGAAGTGTGTCCTGGTGGGGCGTAAACGGTTATGTTGGTTGGTTCCTTAAAGGGAGCGCCCATATCAATAAGCTGTTTTTGTATAAGCTTCAGATAGTATCTCGATATTACCATTTCACCAATTGCATCGTTGTATGCGCCTGCATACAGCTCGCTTTTGTTCTGTAGTCCCTCGTTTGACTGAAGCCCTATACGTATAACGGGAACGTTATTTTTTACAAAAACCGCAAAGGCCCCTTCGGTACGCTCTATAAGCCTGTCTTCTTCCGGGGGTATATACTCTCCCGTTTTCGTCATATCTGCCAAATGGGTATCGTGAAATACCATCGTAGGATATATTCTTGCACCGTCTGCACCAAGCTCGCATATTTTTTCAGCCGTATAAATCTCATCCTCAGGGGTTGAAGCGGGAAGTGCTGTCATCATCTGTCCTATAAGCTCAAAGCCGTAGCTTTTTATTAAATGGCAAGCATCTTCTGTATCCTTTGTGGTATGTCCTCTTTTGCAGGCGTAAAGAACGTTATTGTTCATTGATTGTATACCAAGCTCTATGGTCTTTACACCATATTGTGAAAGTATATCAAGTATCTCTTTGTTAATATAATCGGGGCGTGTAGAGAGCCTTATGGAGGATACCTTTCCACTGTCGATGAACTTTTTTGCAACCTTTAGCAGATATATCATATCCTCTCTGTCAATGCCGGTAAAGCTACCGCCGAAAAACGCGATCTGTACATCTGCCGTAGGGTCGTTTATAGTATTAAGATACCCCTTTATTTCCGTTTCAACACTCTCTTTATGAAAGCACAACGTGCCCGAGATCCTGCGTTGGTTGCAAAAAACGCAGTCATTCGGGCATCCAAGATGGGGTATGAAGATAGGAATGTTTATATGTCTTGCCATATTAATTTCCAAATAGGGTAAGGGCTTCTCTTGCCGCCATCTGCTCTGCCTCGCGCTTGCTTTTGCCACGGCCTCTGCCTATAACATTGCTGTTAAGATGGGCTTCGGCTTCAAACATACGCATATGAGAGGGGCCGCTTTCGTCAACTATGACGTAGGTAAGTAATTCACCCTGTTCCTGTTGTATTATCTGTTGAAGTGCAGTTTTATAGTCCTTTGTTGAGTCTGTTTCGATTATGTTATTTACCTTTGTGATAACAAGGGGAAGCAGAAAATCCTTAACAGGCTCTATACCGCCGTCAAGGAAAATTGCTGCAAGTATTGCTTCAAAAGCATCGGAAAGGATGGAAGCACGGTTTCTTCCGCCGTTTCTGTCCTCGCCGTGTCCCAAAAGGAGAAAATCTCCTAAATCTATTTCACGGGCAAATTCATCAAGTGCCTTTTCGCAAACGGTGGCAGCACGTATTTTTGACATTTCTCCCTCGTGCATTTCGGGGTGATTGTTAAAAAGATACTCGCTTGTTATAAGGGAAAGAACACTATCGCCTAAGAACTCCATACGCTCGTTATCCCGGAGATTTATTGTGCTGTCTCTGTGCTCGTTTGCGTAGGAAGAATGTGTAAGGGCGCGATTTATGAATGAGGTGTTTTTAAAACTGTAGCCTATTCTGTGTTCAAGCTCGGCTATTGGAAGGGGTAATTCTCTCATATTATACCTCTGTGTTTTCAGTTTGAGTTTGTAACTGTGCGGCAAGCTCGTTTATAAGGCCTGTTTGTGTAAAAGCCAAAGCTTGTCTGACAGCGTTTAGTATAGCCTTTGCATCAGAACTGCCGTGAGCCTTAATTACAGGCTTGGAAATGCCAAGCATAGGAGCTCCGCCGTATTCTGAAGGGTCGAATGAATTTTTCAAATCTTTAAGGTGTTTTTTTGTAAAAAGATATGCAAGCTTTGTCCCAAGGCTTGCCTTAAATACTCCTTTTAAGTTTTTCAGCATAAAGGATGCAAAGCCTTCGGTGAATTTAAGTATTATATTGCCTGTAAAACCGTCGCATACCAACACGTCACAGCAAGAGAAGGGAATCTGTTTGCCTTCAATATTACCAACAAAATTGATCTTTTTGCTTGCGTTCAGGTGATTGTGTATCTCAACGGTGTATTTAGTACCCTTAGTAGGTTCCGCTCCGATGTTTGCAAGGCCAACTCTTGGTTTTTCTATACCAAAAATCTTTTTCATATAAACAGAACCCATTACTGCAAATTGCTCCATCTGTTCCTTTGTAGGATGGGTGTTTGCACCTGAATCTATAAGAAGCATAGGAGTTTGAAAGGGAATAAGGGTAGCAATAGCTGAACGGAAAATTCCCTTTATACGACGTACTATAAGGGTAGAGCCTGCATGCAGTGCACCTGTGTTTCCTGCACTTACAAGGGCATCTGCTTCATTATGAGCAAGCATTTTTAAAGCTTTAGCCATAGAAGAATCTGCCTTTTCACGCACAACGTACATTGGCTCGTCTTCCATTGTAATAACGGAGTTTGAGGCTAATATCGAAATACGATTGTTGTTAAGATCAAGGTTGTTTTCTGCACACACCTTTTCAATTGTGGCTTTATCACCCGCCATAACAACTTCTATTTCTGGAAAAGCTTCAAGAGCAAGAAACGCTCCTTTAATTATTTGGTCTGGAGCGTTATCTCCGCTCATTACGTCAATTACTATTTTCATTGATCTTCTCCCTGTCGGCTATTGCAGAAAGGGTATCCAATGCCCTTTGTGCTACAACGGCATAACGGGCGCTTTTAGGGCCTTTTACACGCACTTCAAGAGGACGAACTATACCAAAGTTAACGTTCATGGGTTGGAATTTAACTATATTTTCATCGCTGATATAGTGCGCAAGGGCGCCTGTGGCTGTTGTATCGGGGAAGTCGATCGCTTCTTCTCCCAAAGCCTTTTTTGCGGCGTTAATTCCAGCAACAAGGCCGGAGGCAGTGCTTTCCACATATCCTTCAACACCTGTCATTTGCCCTGCAAAGAATATGTTGGGGTGCTGCTTCATTGCATAGGTATGGTCAAGAAGTTTTGGTGAATTGATATATGTGTTTCTATGCATAACGCCGTAGCGTAAAAATTCTGCGTTTTCAAGGCCGGGTATCATACGGAACACCCTCTGCTGTTCGGGGAAGGTGAGGTGAGTTTGGAAGCCTACTATGTTATACATAGTGCGGTCAAGTGTTTCCTGGCGCAGCTGAACAACGGCGTAGCTTTCCTTGCCTACTCTTTGGTCTATAAGTCCAACGGGCTTCATAGGTCCAAAGCGTAGGGTGTCATAACCACGTTTAGCCATAACCTCAACGGGCATACAGCCTTCAAATACGGTAAGGGCGTTTGCTTGTTCCTGGCGGTCAAATTCCTTTAAGGGAGCTTCCTTTGCAGAAACAAGTGCTTCATAGAAAGCATCATATTCCTCTTTTGTCATTGGACAGTTTATATATGAGGGTTCACCCTTATCATAGCGTGAAGCGTAAAAGGCTTTGTCAAAATTGATAGTTGAAGCATCTACTATTGGTGCTGCAGCATCAAAAAAGTAAAATTCCTTCTCGTTTAAAAAGCTGCTTAAAAACTCAGCAAGAGGTTGGCTTGTAAGGGGACCGCTTGCTACAACGGTCAGCTCATCCTTATCTATGTTGCAAATCTCTTCTTCAATAACCTCTATTAAGGGATGGGAATTTATTTTATCGGTGATATATTGGGAAAAGGCGTTTCTGTCTACCGCAAGAGCCGAGCCTGCAGGAACCTGTGTAGCTCTTGCTGCCTCCATTATAAGTGAGCCTAAAAGGGTAAGCTCCTCCTTTAAAAGTCCTACGGCGTTGGTTACCACGTCACTTCTTAAGGAATTGGAACACACAAGCTCTGCAAAAAGATTGCTTTTGTGAGCGGGTGTTTTTTTGTTTGGCTTCATTTCATAAAGCTTTACATTAATTCCACGGTTGGCGATCTGCCAGGCTGCTTCACAGCCCGCCAGACCCGCGCCTATGACCTTTATAGTCTTATCAATCATTATCAGTTCTCGCTTTTTTCTTCTTCTTCACGTTTGTAATTGCAGTTTTCTTCCTTGCAATAAACGTAGTTTTTACCCTTTTTACGGAAGAGTATCTTTCCGCAGATGGGGCATTTTTCGTTTAAGGGCATATCCCAGGATGAGAATTGACATTCGGGATATCTTTCACAGCTATAGAAAAACGTGTTGTTACGTCCGTTTTTAGAAACAAGCTTTGCGCCGCAATCAGGGCAGTTTACACCTATTTCCTTGTTGATGCGCTTGGTGTTTTTACACTTGGGGTAATTTTCACAAGCGTAGAAGGTACCGTATCTGCCGCTTCTTATAACCATATCGGCACCACAGGTTTCACACTTAAAGCCTGCCTTTTTAGGAGCCTGTTTTTCTTTTTCTTCCGCTACCTTGCCGTCCTTTGTAAGTCTTTTGGTATTCTTACATTCGGGATAGTTGGGGCAAGCGGCAAATTTACCGAATCTGCCGTTTTTAACTATCATCTTTGCACCGCATTTATCGCATATGATATCGGTTTCTTCGGGCGGAATTTCGATCTTTTGCATCTTTTCTGATGCAGCGTCAAGCTCTTTAGAGAAGGGGCCGTAGAAGGAGGAGAGTATGCTTTCCATTGTTTCCGAACCGTTTTCTATGTTGTCAAGGCGTTCTTCAAGAATAGCGGTAAATCTGTAGTCAACAACGTCGGGGAAGCTTTCCTTCATCAGCTTTGTGGTTATCTCGCCAAGGGGAGTAGGCACAAGCGCCTTGCCTTCACGGTTTACGTAGTTACGGGATATAATTGTAGTAATAATAGGGCTGTAGGTACTGGGGCGGCCGATACCCTTTTCCTCAAGGAACTTGATAAGGGAAGCTTCAGTATATCTTGCGGGGGGCTCTGTGAAATGCTGTTCGGGCTTAAGCTCCTTAAGCTCAAGCTGTTGTCCTTCGTTTAATTCGGGCAGCTTGTTTGCGTCATTTTTTGTATCTACATCCTCGTATACGGTAAGATAGCCTGCAAACTTAAGTGTTGAACCCGAAGCATGGAATTCCTCGCCGTTTGAGGTTACGCTTGCGTTTACCGTATCATAAACTGCGCTTTCCATCTGGCTTGCCACAAAGCGGCACCAAATAAGGCGATATAATTTATACTGGTCGGGTGTAAGGTACTTCTTAATAGAATCGGGGGTAAGGTTAACGTTTGAAGGTCTTATTGCTTCATGAGCATCCTGTGCGTTATTCTTAGCCTTATAATGTCTTTGGGATGCGGGATAATAGCTTTCACCATAGTTTGAAAGGATGTAATCCTTAGCCTGCTCCTGTGCTTCCTTTGCGATACGAAGGGAGTCTGTACGCATATAGGTGATAAGACCCTGAACGCCGCCGTTTGAAGAGCCGATGTTTATACCTTCATACAGCTCCTGCGCAACCTTCATAATTCTCTGAAGCTGGAATCCCAATTTTCTTGATGCATCCTGCTGAAGAGTAGAAGTGATGAAGGGAGGGAGGGGATTTTTCTGTCTTACGGCTTTTTTTACTGAGGATATGATAAAGGGATGTCCGTTTACCGCATTAAGCACCTTATCGGCATCTTCCTTGTTTTTTAACTCGTTTTTCTTGCCGTTGTTACCGTAGTACTTTGCAGTAAAGCTCTGCTTTTCGTTTGTTTTAAGAATAGCGTCTATAGACCAGTATTCTTCAGGGATAAATGCGCGTATCTCTTCTTCGCGCTCTACTATAATACGGGTAGCAACAGACTGTACTCTTCCTGCTGAAAGACCGCTTTTAATGCTTTTCCAAAGGAAGGGGCTTATTTTATAACCCACAATTCGGTCGAGAATTCTTCTCGCCTGCTGTGAATTAACAAGATCCATATCTATTTCACGGGGGGCTTTTATAGCGGTTTTAATAGCTGTTTTGGTTATCTCATTAAAGGTAACTCTTTTTGTTTTTGCGGGGTCCAGAGAAAGTGCAGTGGCAAGATGCCATGAAATAGCTTCACCCTCTCTGTCAGGGTCGGTTGCAAGGAATACTTTTTTAGCATTTTTAGCATCCTTCTTAAGTTCCTTAATGAGGTCGCCCTTGCCCCTTATATTGATATAATGAGCTTCAAAATTGTTGTCTATATCAACACCAAGGCTGCTTTTTGGAAGGTCGCGTATATGTCCCTTTGATGCAACCACCTTATAGCCGGAGCCAAGGTATCCTTTTATTGTACTTGCTTTTGCGGGTGATTCCACTATGACCAGATTTGACATTTCTGTGTGGTTCCTTTCTGTATGGGTAATCTTATATATTATTTATGTTTTTTTGTGTAACAGTTTCCTGGGTGAGCTTTTACATATCCCTTTATTTCAAGGATAGTCAAGGTTGCTGAAATGTCCTTAAAGGGAACGTCGCCCTGTAATAAAAGCTCTGCGTTGGTTGGTTTAGTAAAGTCCAACGCGTCATATAGTTCTTTTTCAAGGAAGCTGAGGGATGATGTGTCCATATCTTCATAGGGCAGGTCTTTTTCCTGCTCCACCCGTGAGTAGCTTTCGGCTTCCTGCTTAGCTGCTGCCTCCAGCGCCGCTTCCTTTTTCTTGCGCAATCGCTGATTTGCGCTTTTCAACATCTTTTCTTTTTTTAATTTCTGTTGCGGAGAATAATCGTATATTCTGTCGCTTGAAATAATGTCAGAATATACCGCTGCATATTCATCAATAATATCTCTTGCTCTTGTTACGGGTGTTGCACCGTTTTTGATAAGGTCGTTTGTACCAAGTGAGCCTGATTCTCCTATTTTACCGGGCAGGGAATAAAGCCTTCTGCCTTGCTTTAAAGCGTAATCCGCTGTAATCAAAGAGCCACTGCCTACGTCGGCTTCAAATACTACCGTGCCTTGGCAAAGACCGCTTATTATACGGTTACGTTGTGAAAAGTTTTTTGGCATTGTATGATAAAAAGGGTCATACTCGGTTATTATCATACCTTTACGGGCAATTTCTGTCATTAAATCTCGATTTTGTGCAGGATAAACCTTGCTTATACGGCAACCAAGTACCGCAATTGTTTTACCGCCGGAATCAAGGGCACCACGGTGACATGCTGTGTCTATACCGGCTGCCATACCGCTTACAATACATATTCCTGCGCGGGCAAGGTCATAAGAAAATGAGTATGCTGTATCGTGGCCGTATTTTGTCATTTCACGGGTGCCCACTCCTGCAATACACAGCATATTATCTATATTATATCTGCAACCAAAGGTATACAGCACAATAGGTGCGTTATAAAGCTCTCTTAATCTTCTGGGATAAGCGGGTGAATCGTAGGTAATTATATCTACGTTCTTTTCCTTGCACCATTCAATAACCTTTTGCGCATAAGAAATATCCTTATCCGATAAAGCCTTTATCTGTTTTGAGGTTAGCTCAAGAGAGTCGCTTTCCAGTTCCTCGGAGCTTAAATCATATATAGCTTTTATATCATTGCTTGTGTATGAAAGCAGGGTGTGAGGAGCTATACTTGCAGGGCCGAGAGCTGATTGCAGCCATATCCAATATATATTTGTTTTGTTATTGATTTTCATTTTTGTATTGCTCCCACATAAGTATACTTGCGGCAACACAGGCGTTAAGGGATTCAGAACCCTGCGTCATGGGAATAATAACTGGGTCGGCGTTGCAAGCATCAATAATATCCTTTGCAATACCGTGACCTTCGTTACCTATAATATATACCGTCTTACTGTCACTTTCTGTTTGGAAAAGGGAAGTGCTGTTTTCGGAAAGTGCGGTTGGAACTACCCTATAGCCACGGGATATAAGGGAATTGATAAGAGTGTGTATATCGTCACACTTAGTCATACATTGCTTGAAAAATCCGCCCATTGTGGAGCGTATAACCTTCGGATTGAAAACATCCGCGCAATCGTGGAGTATAAGCTGGCCTACCGAAAAGGCACGGGCACTACGTATACAACTACCCAGATTGCCGGGGTCCCTGACCTGTGATAGTATGAATTTTGTATCGTTATGAGAGGGGGTATTTAATATATCCTTTGCATACCCAATACAAAAAATACCATCAGGGGCGCTATCTGCACTAAGCTTGTCATAAACGCTTTGTGATACAGTATATATCGGACAATTCAAGGTGTCAAGGGTGTTTTTTAGAGTAGTTTGTAAATCCTGTGTTACAAATATGCTATGGAAATCACAGCCTGAAGACACTGCCTCTAAAAAAAGTTTTCTTCCTTCAAAAAAGTATGTGCCTGTTTTATCCCTGTGTTTTTTGTCCTTTAATTTGCAAGCATCCACGATAAGAGGATTGCTTCTTGAAGTGATAGTCATTTAATATAATATCTCCGTGAGTGAAATAACAGCAAATCCCCCAGGCGCGTACACGCCTGAGGGATAATTATAGCTTATTATAATGCAGCCTTTGCCTTAGCTACGAGGTCTGCAAATGCTTCCTTATCGGAAACTGCAATTTCAGCGAGCATCTTTCTGTTGAGGTTGATGCCTGCAAGCTTAAGACCGTGCATAAACTGAGAGTAGTTCATACCGCAAGCCTTTGCCTGTGCGGAAATTCTTGTGATCCAGAGAGAACGGAAATCTCTCTTCTTCATCTTTCTTCCTGCGAATGCGTAGTTACCGCTCTTCATTACGGCCTGTTTAGCCATCTTGAAGTGCTTACTCTTGGCACCCCAGTAGCCCTTGGCGAGCTTTAAAACTTTATTTCTTCTCTTGCGCGTCATCATTGCGCCCTTAACTCTTGCCATTTTTTATATCCTCCGATTATCGTAAATTTTCTTAAATTATTTTGCGTAGGGCATAAGCTTCTTGATAGTGGGTGCCATAGACTCACTAAGGTAGCCGCCCTTTCTGAGGTGCATCTTACGCTTAGAGCTCTTAAGTCCGAGCTTGTGACGGCGGTCTGTGTGGTTGATCTTTACCTTACCGGTTCCGGTAACGCTGAATCTTTTCGCTGTAGCCTTATGTGTTTTAATCTTTCCCATTTTTATAAAACTCCTTTCGTTTTGTAGGTTTTACTTTGTGGTTTTCGCGTTTTGGGGTGCTAAGAACATTGAGAGGAATCTACCCTCAAGCTTGGGTTGCTTATCAATAATGCAGATATCCTTGCAGGCATCCTGGAACTTCATAAGAAGATCCTGACCAATTTCCTGGTGGCTCATCTGGCGACCCTTGAATCTAACAACAACCTTTACCTTGTCGCCGTGCTCAAGAAAACCTCTTGCGCGGTTGACCTTTGTGTTAAAGTCGTTAGTGTCGATACGGCAGGAAAGCTGAACTTCCTTTATATCTACGACCTGCTGCTTCTTTTTTGCTTCCTTTTCACGTTTGTCACGCTCATAGCGATATTTGCCGTAGTCCATTATTCTGCATACGGGGGGCTCTGCCTGTGCTGCGATAAGTACAAGATCAAGACCGCTGTCATATGCCATATCTATAGCCTTTTCAAAAGCTACAAGACCAAGCTGTTCGTTATCCTTGCCTATGATACGTACGGTTTTTGAAGCATCAAAATCAATCTTTTCGTTGATGAGAAGCTCCTTTGAATTGTTGTTGTTGGGTTTTATTGGTATGCACCTCCAAATATAAATAAAAATGTGCGAAACAAAATTCCGCACAACAATACAATCCGCCCATAAGCGGCTGATATTGACCCACGCTTTGTTTCGGTTACGGGGTGAGAACGGAACAGTTCTGCTTCATTTACTGCGTAAGTATACCACACCCCCCTATCTTTGTCAAGGCTTTTTGGGCAAAAAAATATTTTTTTCATACATTTTCTTTTTTTACTTGAAATCGGCTTTTTTGCGTTATATAATATCCTTGGAATATTATTAATGAGGTGACCCAGATGAAATACGGTGTACAGCTTTATTCGGTTCGCGATTTTTGCGATACTGATATGGATTATGCTTTTTCCCGCTTGCAGGAGTTTAAATATTCCTTTGTGGAATTTGCAGGCTTTTATGATAACAGCGCCGAAGAAGTTAAGGCGATAATGGAAAAATACGATATTGGTGTTGTAGCGGCTCACGTAAGCGCTAAAGATATCGTAGCGGATTTTGAAGGTGTGGTTCAATTCCACAAGACGATAGGGAATGATAAAATAGTTATTCCTTGTTATGACCATGATACAAAAGAGCAAGTGGACGAGCTTGTAGATATCATTAATAAGTATCAGCCCATGTTTGAAAAAGAGGGAATGAAGCTTTATTATCATAATCATGATTTTGATTTTCTCCCCAACGATGAAGGCGTTGTTGTGTTCGATGAACTGCTGACACGTACAAACGTTTTGTTTGAAATTGACACCTTCTGGGCGTTTTTTGCCGGAAAGGACCCTATAGAGCTTATCAATTCTCTTGGTGATAGAGTAGAGCTTGTTCATATTAAGGATGGACTTGCAGATAAGAGCGCAAAGTCCTTAGGTGAGGGATTTGCACCTGTTAAGGACTGCGTGCGTCTTGCTATAGAAAAAGGTTTCCCCATAATTGTTGAAAGCGAAGGTATGATACCCGACGGTATCAGCGAGGTTAAACGCTGTTATAAATTCCTTCGCAAGATGAGCGAGGAAGAGGGAATATGAGCAAGGTAGTTTGGAAGGGCTCGACCCTTCTTGCGCCGCTGCCTCCCGCCCTTGTTTCCTGCGGAACAATGGAAAACCCGAATGTTTTTACCGTTGGATGGACGGGTATTATTAATTCCCAGCCTCCTAAAAGCTATATTTCGGTGCGGCCCGAGCGCTACTCTTATGAGCTTATAAAGAAAACCGGAGAATTTGTTATAAACCTGCCCACACAGGCGCTTTGCCGTGCTGTTGACTTTTGCGGTGTGCGTAGCGGCAGGGATATGGATAAATTTAAAAAATGCGGACTTACACCTATTCAGGCCTCTGAGGTCAGTGCACCTTTGGTGGAGCAGTCACCTCTTTCTCTTGAGTGCAGGGTGTTTGACGTAATAAAACTTGGTACCCACGATATGTTTATGTGTGATATCCTTGCCATAGATGTTGATGAAGATCTTATTGACGAAAAGGGAAAGCTTCATTTGGGTAAAAGTAAACTTATAGCTTATTCCCACGGAGATTATCTTGCCTTGGGTAAAAAGCTTGGTAGTTTTGGTTTTTCGGTGCGAAAGAAGAGAAAAACAAATAATAGATAGTAATCCACGAATATAAAGGTAGAAGCTTTTTTGCCTTCTCTACTGTATGTGCAAAACATTCTTTATATTCCAAGGGGAGTTAATATGTACGAAGTTGCACTTGAACTGTTAAAAAACAAAAATTATCAGCAACTGCGAGCTATGCTTGTAGATATGGAAGCTGCTGATATAGCTTTGCTTCTTGATGAAGCGGATATCGAGGTGGTGCCTCGCTTATACCGTATCCTTCCCAAAGAGCTTGCTGCTGATGTTTTCGTTGAAATGGATGCCGATATGCAGGAAATGCTTATAAAGGCGTTCAGTGACCGAGAGCTTGGGGAAGTTCTTGAGGAAATGTATCTTGACGATACGGTTGATATGATAGAAGAAATGCCCGCCTCTCTTGTTAAAAGAATATTGCGCGTTACAAAGCCTGAAATGCGCCGTCAGATAAACGAGCTTTTGCATTATCCCAAGGATAGTGCAGGCAGTATTATGACTACCGAGTTTGTGGATTTAAAGCAGAGTATGACTGTGGAGCAGGCGTTTGCGTATATAAGACAAACGGCACCCGATAAGGAAACCGTATATACCTGTTACGTGACCGATGCACGCAGACACCTTATTGGTATAGTTACCGTAAAGGATCTTTTGCTCAATTCCTATGAAACTCTTATCGGCGATATTATGGATACGGGTGTTATCTACGCCAACACCCACGATGATAAGGAAGAGGTTGCAAAGAATATTGATAAATACGATTTCCTTGCAATGCCCGTCGTGGATAATGAAACAAGACTTGTTGGTATCGTAACGGTAGACGACGCGATCGACGTTATTCAGGAAGAGACCGAAGAGGACTTTGCGCTTATGGCGGCGGTTACTCCCAGTGAAGATACCTATTTTAAAACATCGGTATGGGCTCACTCCAAAAACCGTATTCTGTGGCTGCTTATCCTTATGCTGTCGGCCTCTATAACCGGTATGATAATTACTAACTACGAGCAGGCAATGAACGCTCTTCTTGTGTCCTTTATACCTATGCTTATGGGTACGGGCGGTAACAGCGGTTCCCAAAGCTCCTCTATGATAATACGCGGTATGGCAACAGATGAAATTAAACTGAAGGATTTCTTTAAAGTGTTTTTTAAAGAATTGCGTATCGGTTTGTTTGTAGGTGTTATACTTTCTGTAGTTAATGCTCTCAGAATGTGGGTGATGTATGATCTGATGAACATTAACGATCACGTTTACGGGGATTACAGCATTTGGCTTGTAGCTTTGGTTGTTGGCCTAACACTTATCGGAGTAGTTGTACTTGCTAAGGTTCTTGGTTGCTGTTTGCCGATGCTTGCTAAAAAGTGTAAGCTGGATCCTGCAATTATGGCGTCCCCCCTTATAACAACAATAGTTGATACCTGTGCGGTGCTTTTGTATTTCAATATTGCGATCAGTATATTGCCATTATAAAGGAACGGAAAAACCGTTCCTTTTTTGTTGGGTTGAAAAAATGTGAAATGTATGATATAATAATATAACAGACGCGAAATATGTCGCTTTGGAGAATTTGTTATGGAATATAAAATTTTAGATAAAATAAACAGTCCGCAGGAGCTTAAAAATCTTCCGGCGGAGCAGATGCCCGAGCTTTGCAGCGAGATAAGGCGTTTCCTTGTTGAAAACGTTATGCGCACGGGTGGTCATCTGGCATCTAATCTTGGTTGTGTTGAAATGTCCCTTGCTATGCACCGCGTGTTTGATACACCAAAGGACCATTTTATTTTTGATGTGGGTCATCAAAGCTATGTACACAAGATAGTTACGGGCAGACGTGATGCGTTTGATACTTTGCGTAGCCCGGGTGGGCTTTCGGGATTTACCAAAAGAAGCGAAAGCGAACATGATTGCTTTGGCGCAGGGCATAGCAGTACCTCTTTATCCGCCGCCCTTGGTTTTGCCAAAAGTGATATGTTAACGGGAAATGATGCATATACCGTTGCCGTTGTTGGTGACGGAGCTTTTACAGGCGGTATGATACACGAGGCTATAAATAACTGCTCTGAAAAGCTGAAGCTGATAATAATTATAAACGAAAACGAAATGTCTATCTCCCGTAACACGGGGGGCTTTGCCAGCCATATGTCGAAAATTCGCTCGTCAAAGGGATATTTTAAGGTTAAGGATGCAACCTCTGAGGCTATTAAAAAGATACCTTTAGTAGGTAACGCGGCTTTTCGTTTTATAAGAGATACCAAACAGACCTTAAAGGACGTAATATATTCAAGTAACTATTTTGAAACTATGGGTCTTTATTATATGGGTCCTGTTGATGGTAATGATTACGATGCTGTTGAAAGAGTACTTTGTAAAGCAAAAAATCTTGGCCGTAGTACGGTAGTTCATCTTGTTACGAAAAAGGGAAAGGGATACAAGCCTGCCGAAAATTCTCCCAGCGTGTATCACGGTGTTGCTCCAAAGGGAACAAAAACTCCTTCTTCAACATTTTCCTCCGCTTTAGGCGATATACTTGCCGATGAAGTTCAGCAACATGGAAATATATGTGCAATAACCGCAGCAATGCCTAACGGCACGGGCCTTGACCGTTTTGCCAAAAGATGCCCTGAAAACTTTTTTGATGTGGGCATTGCCGAAGAACACGCCGCAACATTTGCGGCAGGACTTGCCGCAAATGGTATGAAGCCGTATTTTGCTGTGTATTCAAGCTTTTTGCAGAGGGCATACGATAGTGTTTTGCACGATATTGCGCTTCAAGGCCTGCCTGTTACCCTTTGTGTTGATAGGGCCGGGCTTAGTGAAGGTGACGGTGCCACACATCACGGCATATTTGACGTGTCATTTTTATCAGGCATACCTGATATGGAAATATATTGCCCTGTAACATTTGAAGGGCTACGCACCGCGGTGCGCTGTGCTTATGAAAAGGGCAAACCATGTGCCATACGCTACAGCAGCGGCGGTGAGGATGATGAAATAAAACGTGTGTTTTATTCACAGGAGCCTGTGGCTCAACCGGGAATACGTTGTGATTTTACAAAAGAACAGCGTTGTGATTGTGTGATGATCACATACGGAAAAATAACTTCACAGGCAATAGCCGCCAAAAAGCTGTTTGCCAAAAGGGGAGTTAGTGCAGGTATAATCTTGCTTGAAAAACTTAAGCCGTACGGTGAACTTGCAGATAAAATAGCGGCACTTTTGCCCGATGAATGTAAAAACGTAATCTTTATCGAAGAAGGTATACGTAACGGTGGTGCTTCTGTAATTTTGTTTGACGAGCTTACCCGTAAGGGAAGCCTTTGTGAAAAAACGGTAAGTATACATGCAATAGATGATGTTTTCTCTTTTGGAGAAAAGGGAAAATCCCATTTGCAATCCTGTTTTTTGACCGCAGAGGATATAATTAAGAAATATTTTGAAAAAAACTGAGATTTTATTTCAAATGTGTATTGATAAATTTAAAACAATAAAGTATAATGTAGTTAATAATGTAATTTATTAAATTTATTATAAATCGAAAGGATTATTATCATGGCAGAAAAAGAAGTTGTAATGAATGGTGCCGGTATTGCTGATATCGGATTTCCTATGTGGCCTCAGTTTGCTCCCGAAACCGTAAAGGACGTTACAGAGCCCATCATCAACGGTAAGGTTAACTACTGGACCGGTAAAAAGGGTATGGAGTTTGAAGAAATGTTCAGAGAGTGGGCAGGCGCTAAGATGGCTATTTCCTGCACCAACGGTACAGCAGCTCTTCATATCGGTATTTCCGCACTTGGTATAGGCCCTGGCGATGAAGTTATCGTTCCTTCCTATTCCTTTATCGCATCCTCTTTTGCAGTTGTACAGGCTGGTGCTATCCCTGTATTTGCTGACGTTACAGAGGATCATACAATTGACCCTGCTTCTATCGAAAAGCTTATTACAAAGAGAACAAAGGGTATCGTTTGCGTACATCTTTACGGTGTAGTTGCTGATATGGGACCCATCCTTGAAATTGCAAAGAAGCACAATCTTTACGTTATCGAAGACGTTGCACAGTGCATTGGCGGTGAGTATAACGGTAAGAAGGCAGGTACCATCGGTGACGTTGGATGCTTCTCCTTCTGTCAGTCCAAGCACTTCACCACAGGTGGTGAGGGCGGTATGGTTCTTACCATGAACGAGGATATCGGTTGGGAATGCCGTTCCTTCCGTGACCACGGCTATGACGTTCGCCAGAGAATGAATATGCTTGCTCTTGAAGAAAAGCTCCCCTACATCCACCGTCGTGTCGGCTTTAACTACCGTATGACCGAGATCCAGTCCATCATCGGTATCAACGAGATGAAGCGTTTTGACAACTGGAATCTTGCAAGAAGATTTGAGTACGCTGCAATGTACGACAAGGCATTTGAAGGTCTTAAGGGCGTAAAGAAGCTTCCTTACAACGATGCTGAAAGAAAGAACTCCTACTGGTGGTATCCTATGGTTCTTGACCTTGACGCTCTCGACTGTGATGCTCCCGCTATCATCAAGGAGCTCGGCGCTATGAAGATCCCCTGCTACGGTATCCAGTGGCCTGAGGCATACCTTGAAAAGG
>JAZOTL010000129.1:0-31578 GCA_045657645.1 Eubacteriales bacterium | reverse complement strand
ACGGATTTTTTAAAGCACGTTAACGTTAAATCTGTTAGAGCATTTAGGGCATTTTACCGTGTGCTTGCCCTTTTCTCTTGGAAGGCGGAGAGTTGCCTTACAGGAGGGGCATTTGCGGTAAATGTGGGTACCTCTGTCCTTCCATCTGTTTTTTAAAAGCTTAAAGGAGCCTTTCAGCTTTGAGGACATTTTTACAAACCTTTCATTTTCCTGCCTGCGCTTATATATATTACGGGAAAAGATACGGAAGATAAGATAAAACATAAGAGCGCTTTCAAATATCGAAAGGTACCAATTCCTGAAAAACATATTAACTATCGATAACACAACGCAGAATATAAGGAGAAAACGGCTGAAAGCATCAAAACCGTATCTGCCGTACATAAAGCGAATCAGCTTATCTCTGAATTTCATTTATCATTCTCCTCGCTTGGTTTACCGGAAAGATAATTTATATACTGCTCTGCCGTTCTTCCGCTTCTGCCGCCGTGGGATAATTCCCAGGCACGGGCACCTGCGGTAAGCTCCTCGGGGGTCATATCAATACCTGCACGCTGTGCAAGCTCCACAACTATTGTAAAGTAGTCCTTTTGATTGGGCTTTGAGTAGTTTATGGTGCAACCGAAACGGGCATACAAGGAAAGCTTTTCTTCCATTGTATCCGAATGGTGAAGTCCGTTCTTTGTGCTCACGTCGTTTCTGTCATTCCAGGTTTCCTTAATAAGGTGCCATCTGTTTGATGTTGCGTAGATAAGCACGTTTTCCGGTTTAATTTCAAGACCGCCTTCTATAACAGCCTTTAAATATTTATATTCGATCTCATTTTCCTCAAATGAAAGATCGTCCATATAGATAATAAAGCGATAGTTGCGGTTTTTGATCCTTGCAATAACCGAAGGAAGCATCTCAAACTGATGCTTGTATATTTCGATTATGCGTAATCCGCTATCGTAATATTCATTAAGTATTGCTTTAATGCTTGTGGATTTACCTGTACCTGCATCCCCGTACAAAAGCACGTTGTTTGCCCGCTGACCTCTTACAAAAGCCTCTGTGTTCTCCCGCAATTCCTCTTTTTGCATATCGTAGCCCACAATATCGCAAAGGCGAACCTCTTTTGTGTTAGTTATGGCCTCAAGCTCACCGTTTTTACTGCCGGGCACTATACGAAATGCCTTATTCATACCAAACATACCAACGCCGTAACGGTTATAAAAATCGGTAACGCAATTAAAAACAGCATCGGCATCAGGGGCGTTATCAATAGCATCGGAAAGTGCGCGTATCTTATCGCTTACGTTCTTATTGTATCTGTGCTCGTTTTTGGGTATAGCCTTATAGTCACTTATAATTGTAAAGCAATCTATCTGAAGCGCCTTTTCAATTTCTGTAAAATCGTAATCAAAGAGCTCCTTAAAAACTAAAAAATCCTTCTTTGCAAAGCAGTTAACGCTATAGCCCTCTCCTGCACCCTGCTTTTCACAGGAAAGGCTGAAGGGAGTTTCGGTAGTGGCAAGCAGATATGCAAGATAATCGTGCCATAAATTATTGTTAAAGCCGTATTTGGTGGCTATATCCAGCAGACGGTTTATCTGGGTATATATACGGGTAGTCAGCTCTTCTTTATCATATTCCTTTGTATAAAAATCGCGGCAAATCTCTCCCATACAAAAAAGAATAGAATCCGCAGGAATATTCCTATATACTACAAGCTTTGAAAGTTTACGATACATTATCACTTTTTCCTTTCGTTATACTGTCAATTATCAATCTTCAGTTTACGGCCGCCGCAATCAAAAACGTGAGTGCTGTTACTCTGCAATTCTTTAATTTTAAAGGCTTCGAGGTGTTTAGAAAGTTCGCTTGCACTATCAGCCACTACTCCGTAATCGGTATTTAGGTTATTTACAAGCTCAATACCTGCTTCATTTACAGGGCATACAACAACGTTGTACTCGCTTTTATCAAGCTTCAAATGCTCCTTTATACGGGGCAACGATGCGCCGTTTGCAAATAAAAAGCTTTTACCATTAAGCTCGCATCTTGTAACAAGTGTAGCATCTTCCCCTTCAAGCTCCTCGGAAGCAAAAATGCGAAGCTTTGCTTCACCAATACCAAAAGAGGTACTGCCGATTATACTTTCAGGCTCTACAAGATGACTGTCACAAAGCGCAAGAACAAGAGCATCATTCTCACTTTCATATGAAAGCTCGTAGGGTGTTATAAGGCGATCAACCGTAAAGCTTTCCATTATCCGTTCAAGCCCTCCGGCTCTGTCATTTGTAATATTGGAAAGAACTATATATTCTATTTCATAAACACCCTTTGAGGTAAGATAAGAAACGATCTCCTCTGCATCTTCTGCGTTTGATATGCCTATAAGTGCCGTATGGGTGCCGTATATCACGGCACAGCTATCCGCCCCCTTAAAGCACACCACCTCTGCACTTGGTTTTTGGCCGCAGCAAACAAGTGAAACGCAGATAAGCGTGAGAAGTAATCCCACGCTTAAAATGCGGATAAATTTATGAGTTAGTTTCTCCATTGGTCTTATCAAAAGTAACGCTGCCGTCCTTTAGTGTTGCAACAATACTGTCTCCTTCTTTTATAGAGCCCTCAAGCATCGCTTCGGAAAAAGCATCCTCCACGCTACGCTGTATTTCACGGCGTATGGGTCTTGCACCGTAAACGGGGTCAAAGCCTTTATCTGCAATATATTCCGTAAGCAATTCATCATAGGTAAATTTTATATTAAGCTTTTCTATACGGCGTGCTACAGAATTAAGCATCAATGCCGCTATCTGCTTTATTTCTTCCCTTTCAAGCTTATTGAAAACGATAATATCGTCCACACGGTTCAAAAACTCCGGCTTAAAGGTAGAACGCAGACTTTCCATAACGCGATTGTGTATAAACTGTGCATCGCTTGAAGAATCGTTATTGCCAAAGCCCAATCTTGAGCTTTTACCTACGATGCTTTGGGCGCCTACGTTAGAGGTCATTATGATTATGGTGTTCTTAAAATCCACCCGTCTGCCCTGTGAATCGGTAAGCACTCCGTCATCAAGTATCTGCAACAATACGTTAAATACGTCGGGATGTGCCTTTTCAATTTCATCAAACAGCAATACGCTGTAAGGCTTACGCCTAACCTTTTCGGTAAGCTGACCGCCTTCATCAAAGCCTACGTAACCGGGAGGTGAACCTATAAGCTTTGATACGCTGTGCTTTTCCATATATTCGGACATATCAAGGCGTATCATTGCATTTTCATCACCGAAAAGCACCTCTGCCAAAGCCTTTGTCAGCTCTGTTTTTCCTACACCTGTGGGGCCTAAGAATATAAATGAGCCCATAGGGCGCCTCGGGTCCTTCAACCCTACTCTTCCCCTTCTTATAGCTCTTGAAACGGCATCCACCGCTTCCTCTTGTCCTATTATACGCTTGTGCAGAATTTTGTCAAGGTTTTTCAGCTTTTCACTTTCTTCCTCTGCAAGCTTTTTAACAGGAATCTTGGTCCATTGAGAAACTATATCGCTTATCTCCTCTTCCCCAATACAAAGCCTTTTTTCCTGCTTTGAACCGTCCCAATCGCTCTTTGCCTTTTCGTAGTTTTCTTTTGCTTCCTTTTCCCTGTCGCGGAGCTTTGCGGCACTTTCAAAATCCTGTGACTTGATTGCGCTTTCCTTTTCCCTTGCAAGGCTCTTGCATCTTTCCTCCAGTTCCTTTATTTCAACGGGAGGAGTAACTGCGCCTATACGGAGCTTTGAAGCCGCCTCGTCTATTAAATCTATAGCCTTGTCGGGCAGGTATCTGTCACCTATATAACGCACAGAAAGCTTAACTGCGGCTTCTATTGCTTCATCACTTATCTTAACCTTGTGATGAGCCTCGTACCTATCACGCAGGCCCCGTAGTATTTCAACTGCCTCTTCCTCGGTAGGTTCACCAACGTTCACAGGCTGAAAACGGCGTTCAAGGGCACTATCCTTTTCTATGTTTTTTCGGTATTCATCAATTGTGGTTGCCCCTATAAGCTGCATTTCTCCCCTTGAAAGGGCGGGCTTAATAATGTTCGCCGCATCTACCGCACCCTCTGCAGCTCCTGCACCCACAATAGTGTGTATTTCATCTACAAAGAGGATAACACGGGGATTTTTGCGTACCTCTTCCATTACTCCCTTAAGCCTTTCCTCAAACTCACCGCGGTATTTTGCTCCTGCTATCATTGCAGAAAGATCAAGTGTAACAACTATCTTTTCCGCAAGAGTTTCGGGCACGCTTGCATCGGCAATACGCTGGGCAAGACCCTCAACCACCGCGGTTTTACCAACACCAGGCTCACCTATAAGGCAGGGATTATTTTTTGTACGGCGTGAAAGTATCTGTATCACCCTGTTCATTTCGTCATCTCTGCCAATGATAGGGTCAAGCTTACCACTGCGCGCCTGATGGGTAAGGTCCCTTCCGTACTGGGAAAGTGTGGGGCAGTTTTTAAGCTCAGGAGATACGTCATCCCTTTTCTTTTGGCTTTTTATATTACCGTTTTTTTGACCCATAAGGTTATTTTCTTCACTAGGCTCGGCATCAAGGAAGGAAAGAATATCCTCGCTCAATTCCTTTATATCAACACCTTCCTCTTCAAGTATATGAACGGCAACACAATCCTCCTCTGTAACAAGGGCATACAGCAAATGCTCTGTGCCGATATAGCTTTGACCAAGACGGGATGCACTTTCTGCCGCACGCTGTATTATACGCTTTGTACGGGGGGTCATATCACCAGCACCAATATTGGTTGCACTACCCGTACCTGAAATTTTTACAACCGCGTTTTTAACGTTTTCTATACTTACGGAATGTTGTGACAAAAGATTGTACGAAGCATTGTTTTTATCCTGCAGCAATGCCATAAGTAAGTGCTCGGAGCCTACATAGGTATGGCCCAATCCTCTTGCAAACATAAGAGATCTGTTAAGCGCGTTCTGCGCTCCCTTTGTAAATCTTTCGATCATTTATATCCCTCATTTCTTCAATATTTTTTGTACGTATTGCGCCCTTCTTATATCCCGTTCTTCCTCTGTTGCAGCACCTGTCTGCAGGGATAATGAAGCAGGCATAATACCGGGTAAAAGCTGGTCAAGAACGGTTTTATCTACATCCTTGATTATATCAAGCTCTATACCCAAACGGACATTTGCATAAAGCTTTATAAATTCCTCGGAGCTTATCTTATAAGCATAAAGCATTGTTCCAAGGCTACGGGTCAAGCGGTCGGTAAGAGAAGCACCCATACCTGCCTGCAATCTTTTGCGGGCATCCTTTTCATATTTAACTATTTGCTCTGTAATCTCACGCAATTTATTAATCGTGCTTATCTCGTCACAGCCAAGGGTTTGGGTGTTTGATATCTGATATAAATATCCCCCTGCCTCGCTTCCCTCACCGTACATTCCTCGCACGGTAAGACCAAGCTTTGACATCTGATTGATAATGGAACTTATCTCTTTTGTAACGGTAAGGCAGGGCAAAAACGCCATCACCGAAGCTCTCATACCCGTCCCCAAGTTGGTGGGGCAATGAGTTAAAAATCCAAGCTCTTTTGTGTATGCAACATCAAGCTTTTCAAGCAAAAGGTTATCAACATTGCAAGCTTCCTCAAATGCTCCTTCAAGGTCAAAGCCCTCCTTTATGGTCTGTATGCGGATATGATCCTCCTCGTTTACCATAACGTGGGTATCATCCTTAGATAACAACACGCAAGGAAGCTTTGATAGCGCAAACTCACGACTAACAATCCTGCGTTCCGCATAGCTTTGAGCTTTTATTTTGTCAAGCTTTGAAAAATCGGTGCATTTGTATTCTTCACCAAGAGCCGAAGACACCTTATCTATTATCTCCCTTGCTCCTGTTTCATCTAATCTACCGGTGAAAGGATACGCCTTTAAGTTTCTGGCAAATCTTATTCTTGTTGAAAGAATAACGTCTCTTTTATCGCTCATCTGCGCAGCCCTCCTTTTCACGAATTTCGTCCCTTATTTTTGCCGCTTTTTCGTATTCTTCGGCCTCTATAGCCGCCTGCAACTCCTGTTTAAGTCTTTGGATATCCGCGGTCTTTTCCTCTTTCTTTTCCTCATTTCCGGGGCCCCTGCCTCTATGAAGGGCTCTGCCGTGAATATTACTCACCATAGGCTCAAGCTCTTTTTTGAAAACCTCGTAACATTCAGCACAGCCAACCTTTCCGCTACGCCTTATATCCTCAAAGCTACTGCTACAAAGAGTGCATTTTTTTACCTCTTTTGGCATAGTTCCGTTATAAGGGAAAAAGAATGAGCCAAAAAGATTGTGAACAGCGGAATTGTCAAGGCCCACGTTAAGCTTTGCGGCGCATTCGGGGCAAAGTGCGTACTCCTTAATACTGCCGTTTATATTCTGCTTATAGTAAACACTTGCTTCTCTTTTGTTACAATTATTGCAAATCATCGTTAGCCTCCTTAAGAATTCATAACCGAAAGTATCATCTGCTTCATTAGTGAAGCACGTAAGCTATCATCCATAGAAAGCCCAAGTACCGAAAGCATTATGCCCGCTTCGCGTTGGGTTATTATCTTATTATCGGTAAGAGCTTTTACAAAGGCACGGGCGCTTCTTACGTCAAGACTTGCACCTATGGCATGGAAAAAATGCATCAGGTATTCATCCCCTGTCATTGCTACCTTTGTTATCCTTACGTAACCACCGCCGCCGCGGCGACTTTCTATCATATATCCCCTTTCAGGGGTAAAACGGGAGGTAATTACGTAATTTATCTGGCTTTGCACACAGCCTATCTTTGCGGCAAGGTCGTTGCGCTTCAGCTCAAGACTGCCTTTGCTCTCACTTAACATTTCCTCTATCATATTTGCTATAATGTCACTCATCAACATACGCTTGTCCTCACTTTGACTTTCTTTGACTTTAGTATATCACCAAAGTCAGAGAAAGTCAAGGTCAAAGAAAGTCAAATTATATTGAAAGTTGTAAATAATATTTTAATGGGGCTGTGAAGCATACCATTCGTTTATTCTGCGGTATTCAGCAAGCAAAGCCACAAAGGTTACATAATTTACCCTTCCTGTAACTGCAAGGTTAAAGTTGCGTTGAAAATCCGCAACACCTTTTCTTGTTTCCTCTCCGTATATACCGTCAACAAAAACCGCAGGAAGATACTGATATTCACGGGATATTGTATAAAGATATTGCTGTATGCGGCGTATTGCCGCAGCTCTGTCATTCATATCATACATAAATTCACCTATAGGGTGACAAGAATATTCCGAACCAACCTTAAAATGGCATATTTCGGTGCTTTTCACCCAATTTATTCTTGCAATGCCATCTGCATTGCTTTGCCTAAATTAAATAAAAATCTCTCAAAATCCTCTTGTTTTAGGTCAAAGATTTTAAAAAGTGCGGATTTTTGTTCAATAGAGGCACAAAACGTAGCCAATACTTTATGTATTGGCGAGTATTTTAACGATAAGTGAGCGCAAATCCGCCTTTTTTAAACAGCTTTGGATCATCCTTGTGACCCTAACCTATTGTATATCCGGGGAACTGATCTTCATTCACCATTCTGCCTAAACGAAGCTCCACATAGGTCTGCGCTATAGAATTCCAGGTAACTCCGCCCACAACCCCCGAAACTGAAATCCCGAACAAGCGTTGATACGCCTCAACGGCAGCACGGGTGTCAGTACCAAAAAAGCCGGTAACCTCAACCGTAGGAATTTCGGTATATGTTTGAGCTATAAAGTTAAGATATTCCTGTAAAACGCGAACATCCTCACTTTCCTCACCTATCTGTAACTGAAAACCCCTGTAGGGTTGTGCCGTTTCAGCAAATTGAGAGGGAGGAATGGAATTTATTATCCCCGTATAAACGTCATAAAGCTCGCTGTATGTAAGCGCATCCATTATACCGTCAGGTGTAAGGCCGTAGGTTTGCTGAAAGCTTCTTACCGCAGAGGTAGTTTCGGGGCCGTAATAGCCTGTTATAGCTACCCGTGGAACGCTTTCTTCATATTGAGAAACAAAATCAAGAAAATACTGTATCAACTCAACGCCCTCTCCCTGACTACCCTCCTGCAGTACCTCGGGGTACTGCCTTTGCACGTCTGCAAAGTTCAACCCCTCCGAGTCAAGAGAATTAAGCCTTTTAATTCCGTTGAAAAGGTACTGTATCCTATACCAGGTGGCTTTACCTACTATTCCGTCCTCGGTAAGATTAAATATCCGCTGAAAGGCCCTCACGGCATCCTCTGTAGAACGTCCAAAAAAGCCGTTAACGTCTGCAATTTTGGGTATTGCGGGATAGTTTACCGATATTCTGTTAAGACGCGTTTGAACGCTTAATACGTCATTTCCTACACTACCAAGCCTTAGGGGCCTTTCGGGCACACTTATCTCTATCCCCTCAACGGGAACGTTTTCCACTATTTCAATATCATCACCGTAATAGGTGCGCAGTATATCGTAGGGTATTGCCCCCTCCTGTGCCAAGGCTTGACTTCCCCATTGGGAAAGCCCTTCACAAAAGCTTGTTGTACCGTTACAATATTGGGCAAAAAGAGGCTCTATACTTCCCTGCCGTCTTATGTAGCTGTTAAAAATTTCATCAACTATTTGGGAAATATTTTCAAAAATATCCCTGCCTGCCACAAATGATTGGTCAAGCGCCGTGGAATTGGTAATATCAAAATCATAATTCTGGCTTCTGTAATACTCGGTATATATTCTATTTAGAGCATATGATATTTGGGCATATATATTTGCACGTATGGCAGACTCATTCCATGTAGGATATATTTCACTTGAAGCAACGTTTTTAATATAATCGGGAAAGCTTACCGTAACATTTTCCGCAAAGGAATCGGGCGGACCCAAATGTACGGTTATAGTTTCGGGTATAAAAGGTAATTCAGGCATATCATTCTCCTTTCATTATAAGGTTATAGATCCGGCCCCATACTTTCGTTAAAGCGCACGTCCACGTCAGGCTCTCTTCTGCCTGCCGCCCCTAAAGGCACCATCAAAACGTTCTGTATAGAATAAACACCGGGATATACAGGTGCGTTTATATTTTGTACGGTATAGTAACCGTCCAGCTCGGTATCTATAGTATAGCTTGCATATGGCACCGTGCCGCTGTCAGGGGTTTGGGACGCCTCAAAGGGCGGGGCGGGCAGTTCAACCGTGGGTGTTCTACCCGATTCATCGGTAACAAGGGAAAACAAGGGTGGCGTATCGTTATTTCCACCGTTGAATATACGCACCCTTGCCCCCTGTAAGGGTAGTGCCCCCTTTGCGCTTGTCACCGCAACCGTAAGATAACCAACGTCTTTGTTCTCCATATAATCACTCCTTTCTATCCATTATATGTTTGGTTTTGCCTGTTGATTTTGAATTTTCAGAGTTTTTTATTAAAAAAAGAAAAAAGCCGCAATAATGCGGCAATTTTCTTTTTTACTTGCAATCCTGGGAGCTCTTCTTGTTCTGAGACTTATTGTGAGAATTGTTCTGAGAATTGTTCTGAGAGTTGTTCTGAGAATTGTTCTGAGAGTTGTTCTGAGAGTTGTTCTGAGAGTTGTTCTGAGAGTTGTTCTGAGAGTTGTTGGACTGCTTATCAGTCATGTTCTGGTTCTTCTTGTTTGTGCTATCATTCATATTATTTTTCTTTGACATTTTATCAATCTCCTTTTTTGAGGTTTACAATAATATTGTTTTCTGTTATAATATTTTTATACTAAACACGAAAAGGTAAAAAAATGAAAAAATATCCATTAAAATTAGATGCTTATAAAAAAGGCGTTGTATGGGGCGGAACTACCCTGAAAAACGAATACGGCAAAAGCTTTGAAGGAAACGACCTTGGTGAAACCTGGGAGCTTTCAGTTCGCGAAAAGGAAAACTGTGTAATTGCAAACGGAGATTATGCGGGTATGACCCTTAAGGAATATTTAGGTTCTCCCGAAAGTTTCCCCCTTCTTGTAAAATTCCTTGACGCAAACGATTCTCTTTCCGTTCAGGTGCATCCCCAAAAAACCGAAATGTGGTATATTGTTGAAGCAAAGCCCGATGCACAACTGGTTTACGGAATAAATGAAGAATTTAACAAAGAAAAAATGCGTTCTGCAATAGAACAAGGCACCCTTGAAGATATGCTCACCTACACTCCCGTAAAAGCAGGAGAGGTGTATTTTATACCAAGCGGTCTTACCCACGCTATTTGCAAAGGAATAGTTATTGCGGAAATACAGGAAAACAGCGATATTACATACCGTTTATACGATTATAACAGACCCCAGGCGGACGGAAGTCTGCGCGAGCTACACGTAGAACAGTCCCTTGATACCATCCGCAACTGGACCGAAGAAGCTATACAAGCCGAAAGATACTCCCTTGGCAGAAAGAGCGATAACAATCTTGCCAACTGCAAATTCTTTGCGGTGGATAAATACGACCTATCTAAGGAACAAACCTTTGAAAACGAGGAATTCACCCATATCCTTTGTCTTGACGGCAACGCAAGTATTGACGGCGAACCTATTACAAAGGGCGACAGTTATTTTATCCCCAAAGGAATGAACACCTTTACCATAACTCCAAAGGAAAACGTTTCAATAATACTCTCAACAGTCCCCAAAAACTAACAAAACGCAGACTTAACGTCTGCGTTTTTATTATTTCATCGAATTATAAGAAACTATCGCGGCCTCAGGCTCCATATTACAGCCAAGGCGGTATAAGCCAACGCTTTTAGATATACCGTCAAGAATATCTATTGCCTTTATCGCATTAGCCTTATTTGTAGGATCAAAGGATTGGCACAAAAGCTCTGAAAAGGCATCCAGGCGATCTATTTTTTTAATATGATTTGTAGTGTCCCTTGTAAGTATACATATTGCTTTAAGGGGTACACATATATTATTACCCAAACCGTGCTTCCCGTTATAGGGAGTACCGTATATCATAACTCCCGTATCTGTAAGCTTAACAAGCGGTTTATCATCATTTACCATAATGCATTTGTCCCCAAACACCTCTCGCCAAATGCGGGTATGGGTGGATTTTCCCGTGCCGCTGCGTGCGGTAAACAGATATGCGTTTCCATCCATAGATATTGCAGAGCCGTGGAACAAAAGCACGTTGTGGGCTATCATTTCTTCAGCCACCTTACGGTAAACAGCAAGGCTTTCAATATAGTCGGGAGAAAATTTATCCTTTTCGCCAGTTATTTCCTTGCTTTTTTCAAGTTCTTCTTCAATATCCTTGCGGGTAACAGATATACTTATCTGCGCTTCCCCTTCAAAAGAATACGCTGACCATAGCTTATGTACATATTCAAACACAGAAGAGATTTCAACTACAACGTCTGCCAGTTTATAAGTTTTTGTATACACAACAAAGCTCCTTTCAGCGTCATTATAATAATTATAATTGATTATGCAAAAAAATTCAACCGTTTCGCAAATATTCAAAATTAACAAATAACACTTTACATAAAAGCTACAATTATGTTAGTATGTTTGTATGATGGGAATTTTGAAATGCTACAGTAAAAGAGTATTAATTATCTGCTTTTTTGTTGCACTTATATTTGCGATAACGTTTACGGCAAGCTATGCACCAAAAAAAGATAATAAAGAAGGTAATACTATAAATACAGAAGAAACTACCCTAAACGAAACTACCGAAAGTATTGAAAGCAGCAAAGAAACTACAACCAAGGCGCCTGAACCTGTAGTAAACAACGAGTTGTGGTGCTTAACACTTGTTAACCCTTGGAACACACTACCCGAAGACTACGTCGTAGAGCTAAAAGACATAGGAAATTCCCAGTATATAGATACGAGAATATACAACGCTTACATCGAAATGATAGAAGCTGCAAACAAGGAAGGGTTGTACCCCGTGGTGTGCTCCGCTTACAGAACAAAAGAAAAGCAAGCTTCGTTACATACAAACAAGATAAACGAGTATCTTAATTACGGCTATAGCTATGAAAACGCAGTAATTGAGGCAAGCAAATGGGTTGCACCACCCGGAACAAGCGAGCATCAGCTGGGCTTGGCGCTTGACCTTATCTCGCAGACCTATCAGGTTTTAAACCAAGAACAGGAACAAACCCCTGAACAACAGTGGCTTATGGCAAACTCCTATAAATACGGATTTATACTCCGCTACCCCTCAAGCAAAAGCGAGGTTACAGGAATAAACTACGAGCCCTGGCATTACCGCTACGTAGGCAAGGAAGCGGCAAAAATAATATATGAAGAAAAGATTTGCTTTGAAGAATACATTTCAAAATATAACTTTTAGGAGCATATAATGGAAAACAAAAAAATACTCATATGCGGTTATCTTGCATTGGGGAAAAGCCACTTTGGCGGACAGGGCATAAAAACAAGAGAGCTGTACTACGCCGCACAAAAACGCTATGGCGAGGAAAACATTGATATTGTAGACACCTGCGGATGGATAAAAAGACCACTTGCGCTGTTTTTAGAGTTCTCAAAAAAAGCAAAGCTTGCCGATACCGTTATAATGCTCCCTGCACACAAGGGACTTAAGGTATTTTCCCGCCTGCTTTTATGGGCAAAGAAAAAGCAGGGTGTGAAGATATTCTATGACGTTATAGGCGGATGGCTGCCCAAAGTAACAAAAGAAAATAATGCTCTAAAAAAAGTACTCCTTAACTTTGACGGCATATGGGTAGAAAGCGTAAGTATGCAGGCTTCACTTACCGAGCAAGGCTTTAACAACATAACCTTACTGCCAAATTTTAAGGACTTAAAGCTCCTTACAGAGGATGAGCTTACCTATAACCACCAAAAGCCCTATAGCTTATGCACCTTTTCAAGAGTGCTTAAGGTAAAGGGTATTGAGGATGCCGTAAACGCGGTTACAGAAATTAATGAAAAAGAACACGCCACCATATACACCCTTGATATTTACGGCCAGGTGGATGACGGCTACAAAGAAGAATTTGAACACCTTACAAAAACCTTCCCTGATTATATCAGATATAAAGGCACTGTAGACCCACGGGAAAGCGTTAGCACCATAAAGAATTACTTTGCCCTGCTCTTCCCTACAAGATATCACGGAGAAGGCTTCCCCGGCACCTTGATTGATGCAATGGCGGCAGGCGTGCCAGTAATCACCTCACGTTTTCTTACCCACAAGGATATATTTAAAGAGGGAGTTACAGGCCGTGGCTATGAATTTGAAAGTTACGAATGTCTTGTAGCATTGCTTGAAGAAATTGCAAACGAGCCGGAAGAGTTTTTAAAAATGAAGACCTCATCTCTTGCCGAAGGCCACAACTACACACCTGACACAGTGCTAAAAACTGTGGATCGCCAATTGGGAATTTAAAAAAGACTGTCTTTCGACAGTCTTTTATTATTAACTTAGCTATTCTTTCTATCAGCAGGAAGCTTATCAAGAAGCTTGTTTATGCGGTCTGCAGGATTAAGCAGAGGGCTGATGGATTTATCATGGTTAAGAGTATCGATAAGCAGAGCAACGTACTTACTCATATCAACCTCTCTGTACCATTCTCTTTCTCTTAATTCCTGAGTACGGTAGATAAGGTTAGTGGTAAATACCTTATCGAACACGCCCTTGGCATACATTTCATCAAAACGGTCAAGACCGTTGCAGAAAAGACCAAAAGAGGTAAACATAAATATTCTGTTTGCGCCCTTTTCCTTAAGCTGCTGTGCAACCTCAAACATAGACTCACCGGAGGATATCATATCGTCTACAACGATAATATCCTTACCCTCAACACTACGTCCAAGGTATTCATGAGCTTCAATGGGGTTACGGCCGTCAACGATAATAGAATAGTTACGGCGCTTATAGAACATACCCAAGTCAAGACCAAGCACAGATGAATAGTACATACATCTGGACATACCGCCTTCATCGGGGGAAACTATCATAAGCTTGTCTCTGGAGAGAGAAACATCGAGATACTCTTTTACAAGAGCCTTTATCATCTGATATGTAGGATGCACGTCATCAAAGCCGTTAAGGGGAATAGCGTTCTGTACTCTTGCATCATGAGCATCAAATGTAAGAATGTTGCTTACGCCCATATTCACAAGCTCCTGAAGTGCGAAAGCACAGTCCAGGGACTCTCTCATAGAACGCTTATGCTGTCTGCCTTCATAAAGCATGGGCATAATAACGGATATTCTGCTTGCCTTACCCTCTATAGCGCAGATAAGACGCTTAAGATCCTGGTAATGCTCATCAGGACTAAGGGGTACTTCTTGACCGTACATTTTATATTTAACACCGTAGTTAAATACATCGGCAATAATATAAACATCATGGCCTCTCATAGAGTTATGGAGAACACACTTGCCCTCACCTGTACCAAAACGGGGCCATTCGGGCTTGAAAATAAAGCCGTTTTCTTCTTTTCTCCATTCCTTTAAATAATTATCTACCTTTCCGGCAAATTCTTCTCCGCCTCTTAAGGTAATAACACTCAAATCTCCGCGCAATGCTTCGTTCATAACAGAAATCCTTTCCTACATAACTATCGTAATATATTGTAACACATATTTCTAAAAAAGAAAATACTTTTTTTCACAAAAAAATGAAAAAATACAGTATTTTTTTCATAATCTTTCAACAGTTGCCACACACATACTCCATTTGACAACATTTTTGGCCTATGATATAATATTTTAAAAATTGAAAGGAGAATAACAATGAAAAATAAAACGCTCCGGATTACCGCCCTGTTAGTATGCATTGCTTCCCTGCTTTCTTTTTCCGTTGGTGCCACCTGGAGCAATCCTTTTAAAGACGTAAAATCAAGCGATTGGTATTATTCCTCTCTTGAATGGTGCGCATCAAGGGGCTATATAAACGGAACCTCAAAAAACACCTTTTCTCCAAAGTCTGCCACCACAAGAGCAATGATGATACAGATACTGTACCTTGTATGCGAGGGTGAGGTTACAAAAGCAGACTATGCTATACTCAACAAGTATACCGACGTTGCCAAAAACACTTGGTATACCGATGCTATAGTATGGGCACTCAACAACGGCATAATTACAGGAACAAGTAACACCACTTGTTCGCCCACCAAAAAGATTACACGGCAGGAAACCGTAACCCTTTTATATAACCTAAAAAACCGTGCTATAACCTATGATAACAGCATAGTGCTTCCCGAAGATCCCTTTGGTTCTGATACGGATTACTCAAAATATCCCGATTTTAATACCATCTCTAATTGGGCACTGCCCGCAATGAAATGGGCTATCGACTGCAATTATATTACCGGTGACAACAGTTCCCGCCTGCTTCCTAAAGCCCAATGTACAAGGGCACAAGCTGTTTGCTTTATAGAAAGAATTATGAAATAAAAAAGCGCAAGTTGCCGCTGGCATAAGCGGGAATTATCTTTACTTATAACTGTATCTGCAGATGCCCGAAGCGCATAAATTACCTATAAGTTTAAAAAAAGTCTGTTCTTTACGAACAGACTTTTTTACATATTACTTTGTAACGGTTATCTTATTAAGTACCTGAGATACGTCGGGGTCTATACCTCTAACCTTTGTAAGCTCCATTGCAATAAGCTGAACGGTAACACCAAAGAGGTAAGGAGAAACGTTATCACTGGGCAGCTTAGGAAGCTTGAAGATAAGATCATACTTATCGTCAAAATCATCACTATCTGTAATAACAAGAACCTCGCACTCAGTAGGAACAAGCTTTTCAAGAACTATCTTTGCATCATCAAGGCAGGGGCCGTTTGCAGCAAGAACGATACAAAGACCGTTTTTGTTAAGCTGTGCAAGGGGGCCGTGCTGGAAGTCGCTGATAGCATATCCGGACATCTTAAGGCAGTTTGTTTCCATTATCTTAAGAGCACCTTCAAGAGCAACGGGGTAAGTCATACCACGGCCTACCACAACGCCCTCACGCATAAAGCGGAAACGCTCTACTGTGGAAAGCACCTTATCGGGCATATATTCGAGAAGCTCTGCAACTGCCGCGGGAACCATATCAAGCTCACGTCCAAGCTCCTCATCACCGCACCAAAGCTGACCGAGCTTTGCAAGAAGGTACATCTCGGAGGTATAGGTCTTTGTAGCAGCGATACTCTTTTCATGACCTGCATCGATAAAGAGGTGGAAGTCACCTGCTTTTGCTACGGGGGAGTCTGCATTATTTGTAATAGTTACGGTAAGACCGCCTGTAGCCTTTGCCATTTCGATAATAGCAAGAACGTCCTTTGCCATACCGGACTGGGAAACACCGATAACAAGTGTATTCTTGTAGTTAATGGTAGCACCGTACTTTGTGTTAACAGAAGAAGTTGCAAGGCCGCAAGGAAGACCAAGATATCTCTGATAGAGATACTCAGCGTAGATACAAGCGTGGTCGGAGGTTCCGCGTGCAGCAAATACTACGTTGGTTATATCTCCTCTTGCCTTGATTGCAGCAGCTGCTGCTTCAAGAGCTTCTTTATTTGTGTTAAGAACTCTGCCAAGCACCTCAGGCTGTTCACGGAGTTCCTTTTCAAGATTCATCATCATGGGAATTTACCTCTGTATAGAAAATGTATATTTAATGTTTTATAAATTGTATGTCAAGCCGCATAGCGGCTTGACATTTAAAAATTATCTCTTGGAGAGAACCTCTTCCTCGTACTTCTTAACCTCTTCAAACCAGGAAGCATCGCCTGCAACGCCGCATTCTTCACAGTACTTAGCCCATACTGCGCCGAAAGGAAGCATCTTAGCTTCTTCCTGCATTACCATAAGTTCGCTGAACTTACCTTCGTCCTGAAGCTTTGCAAGAGCAGCATTAGGAGTACAGAGAGCACTGAGAAGTGCCTTCTGCCAGCTTCTGAAGCCTACAGTCCAAGCGGAAATACGGTTGATGGAAGCATCAAAGTAATCGAGAGCCATATATGCACGGCCAAGAGCAACGCAACGAACGATCTCTTTTGCCATTTCCTTTGTTTCGCCGACAAAAAGAACAACGTGGTCAGAGTCCCAACGAACACCACGGGTAATGTGGAGTGCAATCTCGGGGAAGAAGCAAAGGAGTGCGGGAATCTTATCGGAAACAACCTCGGTAGGATGGTAGTGACCGTTATCCATAAGGGGCATACACTTATCAGCGTTTGCAGCAGCAATGCTGAGAGCGAATTCGCCGCTACCTACTGTATAGGATTCAACGCCGATACCGAATACCTTGGATTCAACACAGGGCTTAACCTTGTTGAAATCATAGGGCTCGGAAAGGATCTGCTCGATAGAATCCTTATATCTCATTCTGGGGCCCATACGGTCGGAGGGAACGTCCTTAAAGCCGTCACCTATCCAGATGTTCATAACACAGGGCATACCGGTCTCTTCAGCATAATACTGGGAGATACGGATACAAGCCTTACCGTGCTCGATCCAGAACTTACGTACGTTTTCATCGGGGCTGGAAAGGGTAAGTCCGTCCTTCTGCATAGGATGAGAGAAGAAGGTGGGGTTAAAATCAAGACCGCATCCTCTTTCCTTTGCAAACTCAACCCACTTCTTGAAGTGCTTGGGTTCAAGCTTATCACGATCTGCAAACTCGCCGTCTTCAAAGATAGCGTAGCAAGCGTGAACGTTTATCTTCTTTGTACCGGGGCAAAGGGAAAGCACCTTATCCATATCAGCCATAAGCTGTTCGGGGGTAGTAGCTCTGCCGGGGTAGTTACCTGTGGTCTGGATACCGCCGTTAAGGGGACCGTCGTGGTCAAAACCTATAACGTCATCACCCTGCCAGCAGTGAAGGGATACGGGAGCAGATTTAAGGGTTGCGATAGCCTTATCGGTATCAACGCCTGCTGCTGCATATATCTCTTTTGCTATTTCATAATTCTTCTGTACAGACATTTTATATTGCCTCCTAAAATTGTTTATCAAAAATTATATAATCTTAAGGAATCTTTCGTAAGCGGCATCCCACTTATCTGCATCCTTGGGTTCGTAGCACTTGATTTCGAAGGAGTCACGAACTACCTGGCGCGCCTGTGCAAGATCCTTAACCTCGCCTGCAGCCATAAGCTGAACGAGAAGGTTACCGATAGATGTTGCTTCTGTAGGTCCTGCATATACGGGACGCTTGCAAGCGTCTGCTGTGAACTGGCAAAGAGGACCTTCCTTTGTACCGCCGCCAACGATGTTGATGAAGGGAGTGTGTCTACCCATCATTTCGTCCATATTTTCAACGGTCCAACGATACTTAAGCGCAAGGCTCTCAAAGATGCAACGGATTATTTCACCCTTGGTCTGAGGAACGTACTGGCCTGTCTTTTCGCAGAATTCCTGAACGCGGCGGGGGAGGTTACCGGGAGCCATAAATGTAGGATCATCAGGATTGATGAAGCACTTGTGAGCTTCGCTTGCCATAGCCATATTGGAAAGCTCATCGTATGTTACCTGCTCACCTTCGCGAGCCCACTGACGCTTGGATTCCTGTTCAAGCCACAGACCCATAATGTTACGAAGGAATCTGATCTTTCCGTTTGTACCGCCTTCATTTGTAAAGCCGCAATTCATAGCTTCAACGGTGGAAATAGGCTCATTTATTTCGGTACCCATAAGTGACCATGTACCGGAGCTGATGTAGATGAAATCATCTCCCTTTGCAGGAACGGAAACAACCGCACTTGCAGTATCGTGTGCTGCTACGTGAACCACGTTTGCATCGTAGATACCTGTATCCTCACTGATCTGGGGAAGAAGCTTGCCAAGTACTGTGCCGGGCTTAGCAATATCGGTAAACATACCTGTAGGAATGCCAAGCTCTGCAATCATATCCATAGCCCAATTTCTGGTCTTAACGTCAAGCAGACCGCCTGTGGATGCAACGGAATATTCGGTTGCAGCCTTACCTGTAAGGAAGTAGTTGAGAAGGTCAGGTATGAAAAGGAGCTTGTCCGCACGGTCAAGAGCTGTGGGATCATTGCGAAGAACGGACATAAGCTGGAATATGCTGTTGAAGTTAATGTGTGCTATACCGGTCTTTTCAAACATTGCCTCCTTGGAGATCTTGTCAAAAGCCCAGTTTTCATAGTCAGCGGTGCGATCATCACGATAGTGAACGGGGTTACCCATAAGCTTGCCCTGCTTATCAATGAAGCCAAAGTCAACACCCCAAGTATCAATACCGATACTCTTTATATCCTTATCAGCGGAAAGAGCGCACTTTCTGATAGAATTCTTAATTTCAAAGAATATTCTGAGAATATCCCAATAGAATGTTCCCGATGCAATAACGGGATCGTTGGAAAAACGGTGGTTTTCTTCAAGCGAAAGCTTGGTGCCATCAAAACGTCCTACGATACCTCTACCACTTGAAGCACCAAGGTCGATGGCTAACATTTTGAAATCTGCCATTTTAATTCCCCTTTATTATTGTTTATATATATTTTTTTAATGAACCGAGTGCACAGGCAAAGGCTTCTTCTGTATTTGCAAAGCGGTTGCCCAATTTGGAGGTATGACCCTCACTCTCAAGACCTGCAAGACCGTCAAACTCCATAAGGTGGGGTTCAAGGGTTAAAATAAATTCACCCTCAAAATCATTCTTAACGCTTGCAAGCGTTTCGGGAATATTACCTATTCCCTCTCCTGCCGCAACCATTTCCTTATCGGCATTGGCATCCTTTATATGCATATAGCAGAGAGTATCACGAAGCATATCGTATGCCTTTGGGTATGCCTCAACGTCACAGGAAATAAAGTTTGCGTGGTCAAATACGCACTTTAATCTTCCGCCAAGGGCGTTGTACAGATCAAGGCAACGCTCCGGTGTATCTCCGTATATATTCTTTTCATTTTCGTGGCAAAGAGTTACGCCACGCTCACCTGCCATACAAAGAAGCACGTCCAGGCGGCGCAAAACCTCTTCGCGGTATAAAGCAGGGTCTTCACCTTCAGGCATAAAGAAGCTGAAGATACGCATTCTTGTTGCACCAACAATATCGGCTATATCAAGCAGATGCTTAAACTGCTCTATATGGGGTTCAAAATCGTCTTTAATATTTATCTTGCCTGCAGGTGAACCTATAGCAGATACCGCAATACCTGCCCTATCAAGCTTTTCCTTTACCTCTTTCGCCTTTTCAAGAGTAATTTCGGCAACGGGTGTACCGTCCACTCCACGCAGTTCAAGAAGGTCAAGACCGTTTGCGCAAAGCCACTTTAACTGCTCGTCTATGGCGGGGTTATATTCATCTGCAAATGCACTTATTCTAAATTGTACCATACTTTTTTCCTTATTGCAAGCAATCGCCGTACTTTTTCATAAGATTATCGTAGCTTATCTGCATACTGTCATAATAATTTATTCTTGACCAGTCCTGCTCAACGTAGGTCCATTTGATACCCTCGTCAAGGCAAGCTTTTATAATGGGGTCAAAATTCATATTACCTGTGAGCATTTCGGTAACGGTAAGCTCGTTATCGATAATGGTGAGGTCCTTCAGGTGTACCGCAAAGATACGGTCGGCGTGCTTATGTATAAAGTCTGCACAATCAACGCCCGCTCTGTGTGCCCAAGCAGTGTCAAAGGTGAGTTTAAAGGCGTTGGGGTCAGTAGAATCAAGGAGTATATCCATACCCGTTCTTCCGTCCTCGTATCTTTCAAACTCAAACCAATGGTTATGATAGCAGAAGGTCTTGCCCGCTTTGCCTATCTTTTCGATAGCGGGGCCGTACTTTTCAATAAAAACGGGATAACCCTTGTAATTACGCAGGTCACCGGGCATACCGCCGATACCTATACCGTCACAACCGAAAAGCTCGTGCTGTTCTATAACCTTTTCGGTATTGTTGATTATCTCTGAATCCTCCCAATGTGTAAGACGGCACTTAAGACCGTATTCATCACAAAGCTCCTTGAGCATTTCGGGAGTAACATCGGGTGAAACACCTGAAAATTGAATGTACTTATAGCCCATTTCGGCTACTTTTTTTATACTTTTAACGAACATTTTAGGCGTTCTGCAGTACTCACGCAGAGTAAACATCTGAGCGCCGAGGCATAATTTCTCCATTGCTATATCCTTTGCTTTAATTTAATTCTACTACAGTAACTCCTGCATCCCCTTCGCCGAAAACACCCTCACGGAAGCCTTTTACGCGGCGGTCGGAACGCAAAAATTCTCTTATAGCTTTTTTCAAAGCTCCCGTACCCTTACCGTGAACAAGTGTTACGGTACGCATACCAGACATTATGGCATCGTCAAGATATTTATCCGTCTTCTGCCAAGCGTCCTCACCGTTCATGCCTCTAAGATCAAGCTCGGGCTTAAAGGTTGAAGAAACGCTTTTTATAAAATCAGAGGAGCTTACTTTTTTCTTATCCTTGGTGGTTATCTTTATTGCTTCGTCAGAAATAAGCATAAGATTTTCCACCTTTGTTTTTGTGGTCATCTGACCAATACGCACCGATACTCGTCCGTCCTTTGAAGGCTCTGACACAACGGTGGCTTCTTTATCCAGGTTAATTACCCGTACGTAGTCACCCTTTTTAAGGGGCCTGGGCAGCTTATAGCCTACAGGCTTTTTATCTATTACAGGATTAGCGCGGTCATCCGCACGGCGCAGATTGCGTCTTATATCCTCCCGTGCCTTATCCATAGCGCTACCGAGGTTTTCGCTTTCACGCTGTTTACGTACCTTTTCAAGCTCACGGAACACAAAGTCACTTGAAGCACGTGCACTTTGTATCATTCCTGCTGCCTTTGCCTGAGCGCGCTCAAGCTCACGGTCTGCATCCTCAAGCTTCTGTTGCATACGGGCTTCGGCACTACGCTTAAAGTTTTCGTATTCCTTCTTTAAGGCCCTTGCTTCATCTCTTTCCCGTTCCATTTCTATACGGGTGGCTTCAAGCTTTTCTATAACGTATTCAAAACGCTTGTTATCCCCTGAAATATAGCTTTGGGCTCTATCGATAATATCCTTCTGCAGGCCCAATTTTTCGGAAATCGCAAATGCGTTTGATTTACCGGGGGTTCCCGTTATAAGCCTGTAGGTAGGTTTAAGGGTCTCAACATCAAATTCACAGGAAGCGTTGCACACACCCTCTGTATCAAGGGCGTATACCTTAAGCTCGGAATAGTGGGTAGTTGCGGCACAAAGTGCCCCTTTTGCCCTTATCTGCTCAAGAATGGACATTGCAAGTGCAGCACCCTCTACAGGGTCGGTTCCTGCGCCAAGCTCATCGAAAAGCACAAGGCTTCTTTGGTCGGAGCGTTCTATTATATCCACCGTATTCACCATATGTGCGGAGAAGGTGGAAAGGGATTGCTCGATACTCTGCTCGTCACCAATATCACTTAATATATTATCAAAAATACATACGCTGGACTCGCTGTCACAGGGTATATGAAGACCTGCCTGCACCATAAGCGCCGATAAGCCAAGGGTTTTAAGAGTTACGGTTTTACCGCCTGTATTGGGGCCGGTTACCACAAGAGTATCGTAGCTTCCGCCAACGGCAACGTTTATGGGAACTGCCTTCTTTTTATCCAAAAGAGGATGGCGCGCACGGATAAGATTAAACACCTTTTCCTCATTGATATGAGGCATAGTTGCATCAAGCTTATAGGAAAGCTGAGCGCAAGCAAATATGAGCGCCAGCTCCGTTATATGCTCGTAATTTTTTCTTATATCAAAGGCTCGCTCTCCGCAGGATACGGAAAGTGCGTGGAGTATACGCTCAATTTCACGGTTTTCTGCGGCGTGCAGTTCTCTTAGGGTGTTGTTACCTTCAACTACCGCCATAGGCTCTATAAACAATGTAGCACCGGAAGCGGAGGTATCGTGTACCAGACCCTTTACTTCGTTTTTATACTCTATCTTTACTGGCACCACGTATCTGCCATCACGCTGGGTAACGATATTTTCCTGCAGATATTTTGAATACATACCCGCAGTATATTTTGAAAGGGTGTCCTTTATCTTGTTATTGGTTACTTTTATCTTGCGGCGTATATCCGAAAGCTCAGGGCTTGCATCATCTGCTATGATATCTTCCGCTATAATCACCTTTTTGATATGCTTTTCAAGCTCCTGTATGGGAGTAAGCAATCTGAAGGTCTCATCAAGTACGGTATCAAACTTTCTGTCTGTTTCGATGTACTCTGTCATACGGGCAGCAGTACCAAGAAGGTTTGCGATACGCAAAAGCTCAAGTGTGGAAAGTGCCGAGCCCTTCTCTGCTCTGTCTATACTTTCGCGGATATCCTTAATATCACCGAAGGGGGGCATACCCTTGTTATCACAAAGGCGCTTTGCATCGGTAGTGGAAAGCTGACGGCGACGGACAATGTAAATATCGCTTACAGGCTCAAGCTCCCGTGCTGCCTCCTTTGAACCATCGGTAGGGCAAAGGGATACAAGCATTTCGATTATTTTATTGTATTCTAAATTCTTTTGCGCTCGGGTAAAATATGACATATTTATTCACTATCAAAGAGCTCACTTACCTCGTGATAAAAATCAAGAGTAGCAAACCCTCTTTCCAAATGGTTAAGTATATATTTTTCGCATACCTTTGCGTAATCGTCAAGCTCGTCCTCTGCAATGGAATAGGAAAAAATGCGATTTGCAGGAGCACACAGAACGTAACGCAAGCCGTACACAACAGAGGGTGTTACAGGGCAAATAATAATCGCCGTGCCCATATCTTCCGAAAAGGTATCTCCCATATCGTGTAGCTTACTGCATTCACCGCAGATAAGACGGCCGTTCATTATGTCAAACAGCATATTCTTATCGTTTTCCTTTTGGCAATAGCCGCAACCGGAAAGATCGGGCATATAACCGCCTATTGCCATTGCTCGGAATTCAAAGGTAGCTTTGATAAGTTTGTTTTCTTTGTTTTTTTGCTTTATGCAATAAAGGGTATTAAGGGCAAGCTGCAGCATTTCGGACTCATCGTTATTTTCCACCGTCATTTCACGGGTTATATCAAGAACGTACTGAGCAAGTGAATATGCACACAGGTCGTCCTGAAGGTCTATAAATGAGTGGAGCACCTCACCTTCGGCAAGGTTCAAACGATCGCCCCGTTTGTTTATTATAAAACGGCAATATTGCAGGGGCATTGTATAGGCAAGGGAGCCGCGCTTAATGCTGCGAACGTGGCTTGCATATACCGAAAGTTTCCCCTCGCGGGTAAGAACGGTCAGGAACTTATCGCTTTCTTTAAGTACAGTTTCGGAAAGTATCAGTCCCTCTACGGTTATACGCATAATCCCGCTTTAGTCCTTTTTATCAGAAAAACCGAAGTTGTTGAGATTGAAGGTGGAATCTCTCCAGTTCTCTTTTACCTTTACCCAAAGGTCAAGGAAGACCTTGGTACCGAAGAACTGTTCCATATCCTCACGGGCATAGGTGCCTATGGTTTTAAGAGTAGCTCCGTTTTTACCAATGATGATTCTCTTATGTGAAGCTCTTTCGCAGAATATTTCAGCTCTTATCTTCAAAAGCTTTGAGGATTCTTCGAAGGCTTCTATGGTAACGGCGGTACCGTGGGGGATTTCATCATCAAGAACACGAAGCAGCTTTTCGCGGATTATCTCTGCCGCTATCTGTCTTTCAGGCTGGTCGGTTACAGCGTCCTCGGGGAAGAACCATATTCCCTCCTCCATAAAAGCATCGGTCTCACGCAGCACTATATCCACACCGTCGTTTTTAAGTGCGGATATCGGCACAACGGAAGCGAACTCATAAAGCTCTGCAAAGGCTTTTATAGATTCGGCAACGGCACCGGGATCGCTTTTATCGGTTTTGTTTATAACAAGAAGCGCAGGAAGCTTAAGTCCCTTAAAACGCTCGATAAGACCCAGCTCTACAGGTCCGGGCGTTGTGCCCGCTTCAACCACAAGTATCGCTGCGTCTACATCTCCTATTGCCCCTGTAATGGATTTTACCATATAATCTCCAAGCTTTGTTCTTGGCTTGTGCATACCGGGGGTATCAAGGAATACATACTGGGTATCTCCCTTTGTAAGTATACCGGTTATACGGTTACGGGTAGTTTGGGGCTTCTTTGAAATTATTGCTATCTTCTCTCCCAAAAGGGCATTAAGAAGGGTCGATTTTCCTACGTTAGGTCTGCCTACTATGGCAACAAATCCTGTTTTTTTCATCAATTACCTCAAATAGATATAATTATTATTTATTATACTATATTTATTATTATCGTGCAAGACCCATATTCAACAAAATTTTATTTTGGCGGTCAAACATTTCGCTTTCCTGAGCTTTTCCTTCCTCGTGATCATAGCCCAAAAGATGAAGCGTGGAATGAACACAGAGAAAAGCCACTTCCCTTTCAAAGCTGTGTCCGTACTCCTGCGCTTGTGCCTGTGCCTTTTCAAGGGATAAAACTATATCCCCAAGCACAGTTTTGCCGCCCATATCTTCATCATCAAAAATGGGGAATGAAAGCACATCTGTAGGTCTATCCACTCCGCGGTATTCTCGGTTTAATTCGTGTATCGCCTCATTATCGCATAATGTAACGGAAACCTCGCACTTATAGTCTATTTCCTCGTATTTTAAACTCTGTGCAATACTTGCCGCAATAAGCTTTTTAATTTCAGGAGTAGGCTCAATTATATCCTGCTCATTTTTTATAAAAATGTCGTGTCCGTTTTTCCTCATTTTTGTCGTTTCTTTCCTTGTCGTATTTCTCGTATGCGTTAATTATCTTCTGCACCAATCTGTGGCGCACTACATCTCTGTGAGTAAAATGATGTATTGCAATATCATCAATATCTGCAAGTATCTTGGTAGCCTCCAAAAGTCCGCTGCGCTTGCCTATGGGCAGGTCTGTTTGGGTAATATCTCCCGTTACCACCGCCTTTGAATTAAAGCCCAAACGGGTTAAAAACATCTTCATCTGCTCGGGGGTGGTGTTTTGTGCCTCGTCCAGTATAATAAAGGAATCGTCAAGGGTACGTCCGCGCATATAGGCAAGGGGCGCAACCTCTATGGTGCCTCTTTCAAGATATTTGGCGTAATTTTCGGGTCCCATCATTTCGTAAAGAGCATCGTACAGGGGGCGCAGATAGGGGTCTATCTTGTTTTGAAGGTCGCCCGGCAAAAATCCCAAACGCTCGCCTGCTTCTACCGCGGGTCGGGTGAGTATAATGCGGTTTATCTGCTTTGCGCGCAAAGCCTTTACCGCCATTGCAACGGCAAGAAAGGTCTTACCCGTACCTGCAGGACCTATACCGAGAACTATTGTATTTTTTGCTATATCGTCTACGTACTTACGCTGACCAACGGTCTTTGCCTTTATCGGCTTTCCCCTGTTTGTTATACAGATGCAATCCTCGTCAAAGGAAACAAGCTCTTCCTGCTTCCCGTCCTTTATCATATCAACCACGTAGCGTACGCTTTGATGGGAAAGCTCCTCATTAAAGCTTGCCATACGCTTCATATAGGAGATAGATTCATAGGCTCCTTTTACAGCCTCTTCATCATCTCCCGTTATAACAACGGCATCCCCTGCTGTTTTTTCGGTATCGCGGTTATTTATCTGCACTCCAAAAGCATCCTCAACTATCCGCACGTTGGAATCAAAGCTTCCAAAAATAATTGATGTTTGCTCTATGGTATCGGTTAAAACTATTCTTTCTGCCATTTATATTTCCTTTCAGTTTGTTTGTATCTCAACAGGCTTTGCAATATTCATACGGCACTTAACGCTGCAGGTAAGGATATAGGCCGTATCGGTTACACTCTCATTGGTTGAGATTTTTATTATCTGCGCGCCTGAAAGCTCAGCGGCAAATTTATTCTCCATCAAGTGCTCTGCCGCGGCTTGCGCCTGCTCCTTTGTATAGCGGGCATCCTTCAGCTCGTACTGCCTGTAAACCTCTTTTTCCATAGTTAAGGGCAATTCTATTTCGTCAAAAAGCACTACATCTCCATACTCGGTCAAATGAGTGCAGTTTTCCTTTTTCTTTGGTACCGTTGAAAACACAGGAAATGTAAAATTAAAAAATCTTACCTGCCTTTTCTCCCACTCCTGCCCTGTATACTCCTGCTTTTTATAATCAAAGGGCACCTCTACCCGTAGCTCGCTATCAACGGTTGCCCACACTTCCCCCTCTGCATGGCATAGGCGAAGCTTACTTTGGTCCTTTTTTTCAACTATACCGCTTACAAGCAGGTCCCCTTTTTTAACCACGTTACCCTGTTCTACAAGGCTCTTTCCCGAATATACCTGAAAGTCCTCTATTACGGCATCATGGCTTGCTACAAGGTTGCAGGGTACTTCTTTCGGCAGGTGGGAATAAATCTCCCTTTCCCTAATTTCAACCTCGGCAACCGTTCCCTTAACGTTTACCGATATCCAGGAACAATTATCGTGCTTGTTTACGTAATCTATGCACAGATCATCAAAATCAAGGGATGGAACGAAGGTTCCCTCATAGCATCCCAAAGCCTTTAAATTTGCAAGTATTTCATTATGATTAATGTTCGTATCGCTTACTATCTTTATGTCCCATATATAAAAAGAGGAGAGAATGATTATAAGAAAAAAGCAAAAAAGCCCCGCAAGAAGCCCTGCTCTGTTCCTATGAGAAGCGATAACAGAAGGCAAACCTCTCCTATATACAATATAAACCTCGGTGCCGTTTTTGTCAATGATATACAGTAGTTTTTTATAATCTTTTTCCGAAATGCAAAAACACAAATCACCCTCTTCGCTGCTTTCTTCATGCCAATTTTCTATTCCGTTGTGCAGCAAAATATTGGCTACCCTTATCTTGTGCCTTGAAGGCACTTTTATTCTGTAATATCCTCGTATATAACGTATAATACTCTTCACCGCTTACCACCCGGTTTCTCTTCATATTCTATTTTTTTAATTCTGCCTCTTACCGCAACGCTTTTAAGAAAAAAGCTTTTAAGTGTAAGGCATTCCCCGTATATTTTAACCGTAAAACGGGGCACGCTCAACCATATTTCTTCCCTTTCATATTTAAGTATACACAGGCAATGCTCTACGCAAAATTCACTGTTGCCTGAAATTGACGCTTCCGCTGTTTCACAAAACATACCCTCAGGCAGTTCAAATCTGTCGGCCAATCTCCCTGCAACACGCTTTTTCTTTCTATTCATATCATAAACTCCGTTTTAGCTGTATATTTTATAATGGTTATAGTTAGTTTAGAGCGAAAATTCTTGATTTACGAGCAAATTTTCAAAGAAAATTTGACTATATCCATTGCTCAGCCGATAAAACCGGCCTGTCGAAGCGCTTTTGGCGTTTTGACAAACTACAATCATTGTAGTACAAAACATTTTATGCGTGGTGAAAAACATAAATTACACAACCAAAAAAAGGAGCCTGCCTCTGCTCTGCCTGTTTATATTTTTGCTGACCCTTACAATGCTGTGGAAATCAAAAAACACTCTTTACTATGCCCATTCCTCTGTTACACTTTGCCTTGAAACTCTTATCCCCTCTCTCTTCCCTTTTCTTGTAGCAAATACCCTGCTTTTATCCTGCGGATTTGAAAAAATTTGCGGCAGAATATTGCGCCGCCCCTTTGAAGCGCTGTTTCATATTAATTCAAATCTTGCCTGCGCCCTTGCGGTAGGTACACTATGCGGCTATCCCCAAGGAGCGTATACAGTTTACGGGGTGTACAAAAAAGGAGGATGCTCAAAAGAGGAAGCAGAGCAAGCACTGTGTTTTTGTAATAACACGGGCCCCTCTTTTCTTTTGGGATGTGTTGGAACAATGACGGGCAGTATTAAAAGGGCTGTTCTGTTATACATAGTACAACTTGCAGTTTCGTTTTTATACGCAGTCATCACCCGCCCCAAAAGGCTTATAAAACACCCTGATACAAAAGACGAATACGAGGATATAACCCTTTCTGTTTTCCCCCGCGCCATTAGTGCCTCACTATACCCTATGGCTTGCATATGCGGTTTTGTTATATTTTTCGGCATAATAGCAGGCTTTATAAGGCAACTTCCCCTACCCATCCCCGTTTGCGGTCTGCTCTTATCTTTTACCGAAATATCAAACGCTTGCAGTTATCTTTGTGCATTAGAGGAGCCCTTTGCCATAGCCCTTACAGCATTTGCCTCTGCCTTTTCGGGCATATGCGTTCATATGCAGATTTTTACGGTTTTACAGGGCAAGCTTTCAATGAAAAAATATTATATTTCAAAGCTTATACAGGGGAGTGCCTGCGCTATAATATTTTACCTTATTCAAATAGGGACTTGAAATATCCAAAACAATGTTATATAATGTCTTTAGTAAATTACAAGGTGGATGTTATGTCAAGAAACATTGATAGAGAAATAACCGAAATATGCCTTTTTTGCGAAAAAGGCGAACCCCTCAACGGCAACAGACGCGTGCTTTGCCCTAAGCACGGAGTGGTAGCGGCGGATTACGGCTGCAGAAAATTTGTTTACGACCCATTAAAGCGGGACCCGAAAAATCCTCCCACAATAGCCGATTTCCAAGTGGAAGACCTTATTCTTTAATATTACCTATCACATACTTAAAACAGAAGGCTTTTTGGCCTTCTGTTTTTTTCACTTACCCACCGTGGTGGCATATTATGTACCAAGGGAGGTTAAGAAATATGGCAGTACAAAATTCTCCGCCCTGCGTAATAGCATTAAGCTCGGTAACATATGCAATACAGGCAAGTAAGCTTTTGAAAAATGAAAAGATATATTCAAGAGTAGTACAGCTTGACAGCAGCCGAACTAAAAAGGGGTGCGCCAACGGTATAGAGCTTGATTGTGCACAGCTGAGCCGTGCCAAAAGAATTCTTTATCAAAGGGGTATACCCATAAGTGAAACCGTAGGAGGAGCAAATGGATAGAATATATCTTGACAATGCGGCAACCACCTTTCCAAAGCCAAATGAGGTTTATGAAGAGGCCGTGCGCTGTATGAAGGAGTATTGCGGAAACCCGGGGCGCAGCGGACATTATTATTCACGCGAGGCATCCGAAGCGGTATATACCTGCCGTGAAGAATTAAGCAGTTTTTTTGAGCTTGACAAACCGGAAAACGTAATATTTACCCTTAATACCACTTACGCCCTTAATCTTGCAATAAACGCCCTTATTACCCCCAACTGCCACGTTATCATTTCAGATATAGAGCACAATTCGGTAATACGCCCTGTAAAAGCAAAAGGTGTAGAATATGACACCTTTAACGCCTACCGTAGCGAAACGGGAGTGTTAAGCCAAATACGCTCGCTGATACGCCCAAACACGCGAATGATAATATGCACCCACCAATCAAACATATGCCCTTTGCGCACTCCCATAAGTGCCATAGGCAAGCTGTGCCGTGAACGGGGTATTTACTTTATTGTGGATGCAGCACAAAGCGCGGGTACACTGCCCGTTAGTATGAAGCGCTCTAATATAGATGCTCTTTGTGTGCCCGGGCATAAGGGGTTATACGGAATACAGGGGTGCGGAGCACTGCTGCTTTCCCAGCGGGCGGCTTCTCAAAAGAATAAGCTTCTTGCCCCCCTTATAACAGGAGGAAACGGAGTAAATTCCCTTGAAGGGCAAATGCCCGAGTTTTTACCCGAGCGTTTTGAAGCAGGCACACTTGCAACCCCTTCCATCGCTGCACTTTTAGCAGGTATACGATCGGTTAAAAAAACAGGCATTGCCCGAATACGGGAGCACGAGTATTCCCTTTACAGAAGGGCTCGTGAAGCTCTTTTGGAAATGAAGAACGTGCGTCTGTACTGTCCTGAATTTGCAAGCTCCCAGATACTGCTCTTCAATATACGCAATATGCCCGCATCTGCCGTGGCAAATGCCCTTGATGCACAGGGTATATGTGTACGAAGTGGCTTTCATTGCGCCCCTACAGCGCATAAATACCTTGCCACAGGGCCGGACGGTGCAGTACGTGCAAGCTTTGGAGCTTTTAATACAATGAAGGAAACAGACATCTTTACAGACACATTGTACCGCATTTCAAAAACTATATATTGATACGGTATCCCAAAAGGGATACCGTATTTTGTGGTGCAAAAAAATATTTTTTCTTTAACAAATCGCATAAGAACGCCATTTATCAACAATATATAGTTATTTACACCACAACTGAACACTAAATATTGTGTTTTCGCTATTGACTAACAAAAAATTCCGTGATATACTGTTAGAGCACGGGGGTTTAACCTCGGCATGGAGTTATAAATGAACATTCAAGGCTATCAAAAGTTAACATTATTGGATTATCCGCAAAGAACCGCTTGTACCGTTTTTACAGGCGGTTGCAATTTGCGCTGTCCATTTTGCCATAATGCAGGTCTTGTACGCACCCCTATGGAAAATCCAAACGCCGAAGGCGAAGTCCTTGATTATCTAAAGGAACGCAAAAAGCTGATCGACGGGGTATGCATTACAGGTGGAGAACCCCTTTTACAGCCCGGGCTTATGGACTTTATAGAAAAAGTAAAAGCATTAG
>JAZOTL010000128.1:0-8038 GCA_045657645.1 Eubacteriales bacterium | reverse complement strand
GCCAGAGCTATAGACAACGGCAGCGCAATTATTGCTACGATTATACCTGCAATAATATCCTTTGTAAGCTGTGAGGGTGAGTATTTCTTCATAACCGAAAACAACTTCGGCTTAAGATAAAACGTATTCATTTCTTTTTCTCCCTTTATTTTAAACAACGGAAATTATCGTAACACACTTCATAATCAATGTCAATAAATCTTTTGTGAAAAAACTTTATTATTTATCAAAAAAGGGTTGACAAATGCGTTTTACCGTGTTATACTATTATCCGCACCGCAGAGGTGCAACAAAATATGCGAGAGTGGCGGAACCGGCAGACGCGCACGTTTGAGGGGCGTGTGGTTAACACCGTACGGGTTCAAGTCCCGTTTCTCGCACCAAGAAAAGCACTTCGAAAGAAGTGCTTTTTCGTTTGTGCAGCCAATCTTCACTCAAGATTACGCTTAAAAGGATAAGCCGCAGGCAAACAGCCTGCGGCTTTGTGTTTTACTTTTAATAAAAATTAATCTACAAGCAAGGTGATTATCTGCTTGGGGCGCATATCAAGTGTAACGCTGTTTGTACCAACAAGCTCTTTTCCCTTTTCGTTCATATCGGAAAGATGAATTTTTCCATTTATACAAACCTTGCATGAAGCTTCGCGGTTTGAGGTGTTAAACAAGCGGAGCACCAAGCACTTGCCATCCTCGGAAAGCTTAAAGGCAGATACCGAAACTGCCTCATTATCAACGCTCACTAAAGCTCCGTCACAAAGTGACACCTTTGAATAGGGGTCTTCACGGAAGAAGAGTTCGCTTATTTTTGAATCCTGAACTGCAGGTCTGCCGCCTGTGAACTTTCTTGAATCACAGGGTACACAGCAAGTAAGCACAGGATTTTTGTAAGACGTTGCGCTCACGGTAAGGGATTTTTCCTTGGAAGGCTGGTATGGATATATTCCCACGTTACCTGCGATAGTTCTAAGGCACTGATTTTCGGGGGTTTGCCACTGAACGCCGTTACCGTTGAAGATACAGTGTGTTGAGCGCACAAGGGTAAAAGCAAGTGTATCTTTATCCGTTTTTGAGCACTCGTGCTCACCGCAGGTAAATACCGCTATTCCCTTTTCTCCCTCCTCTATTGCCGCAAAGCTGGTATTGGGGTGGCAATTATCAACAACGTGAGGATGAAGGTCGTCATCTTTACGGGTAATAATATCAAAGGGTATATCCGTTGTAAATTCATCGCTTGCAGCGTCTGTCTTTACAAGTAAACGCAGTCTGTGATCCGATGACTTATTATTGATTTTATAGCTAACGTTAAGACTGCGCGCGCCCTTTTCTAAAGAAAGGGTCAACTCACAGGTGGTGGTTGCCGTAGCTTTGCTTCTTTGGTCCTTTTCAAAATCATAAAAGGCGGGCAACTCCATATTATAGCTTATGGTACAGGCTTGCCTGTATTTATTATTCTCTGTCATTTCTATCACAGGAACAAAATCACGGTTAGTTACAGGCTTATCATTAGCGGAAACAAAGGTATAGGAATCACCCTTATCGGCAGTATCCTCCAAGCGCAAACAATCCTGCATTTTTCTTCCCGTTTCCTTGCATAAAACGTCAACTCTTCCGTCCCTTTGAATTTCAACACGCAGGTGCTCGTTTTCAAGCACGCTATCCTTGGTATATCCTTCCTGAACAAGGCTTATCTTACCCTCACAGGGAGTTACTTTATAGGTGGCAAAGGAAAGGGGCTTCATATCCTTTACGGGAATATAAGCTTCATACAGATAAACGTACTTTTTACCCGGGAGATTGATAGGTGAAAAGATATCAAAAAGCTCTCTTTTGCAGGATACAACGGCAAAGTCAACTGCCTTTCCCTCTTTATCGGTAATAATAAAATTCTCCACCTTTTCTTCTTCGGGGAATCTTAAAACAACCTTAGCCAAGCCGCTGTACGCTTTATTTACGGTATTAGCCAAAACAAGTGAGTAGGCAGATTTATCCGAAGCTGCCCCACCGTTGTGGTATGCCGCAAGTTCCATACCCTGCTTTAACAAAACAGAGCCAAGCTCACCTATACGCTTATACCTATCCTCCATATGACTGTGCACCTCGTCACGGCTGCAGCCGCATATAGAATCGTGAGGATGGTTTTGCATAAGCAATTTCCATAAATAGTGCATATAATTTTTAGGGTATATTCCCTTAAAGCCCGAAAGCTCCAGCATTGAATACAATGGCTCCAGGCGGTTTTCAAGCAGATCCTGCGCTTCTACGTTTTGGCGTTTGAGATAGGAACGGGAGGATAGAGTACCCTGCAGGATAGAATCATCACCGCCCTGCCTTAATTCTCCCAAATGGCTATTAAGCGCTTTATCATTATCCTTTACGTAGCCACGCACCGCGTCTATATAGTCGGACATTAACATTTGTTTTATTTCACCGTTAATATCCTCTTTGTTCAGCTTGTCAAGTATAGGTAACAGATCCTCCTGCGCTTCAAGATGGTCAACACCGTTCATAAGGAGGAGATATGGAGATACCGCCACACCCTCAAAGCTCTTTTCTATATTATTTATCAGCTGCTTTGCCTTAGAAATATCCGCTGAAAAACGCTGGGCATTGTTATACCAGTCCTTCAGATGTATCGCAAGAACCTCACTTCCGTCAGGGCCTTGCCAGATAAATTCAGAGGGAACGTCCTTTAAATATTTTTCCCCGTTTTCCTTTACACCGTAGGGTGAAAATCCCCTGCCGAACACAAAGTTATCTATACCAAAGTTATTAAGTATCTGGGGCAACTGCGAAATATTACCGAACTGGTCCGGGGAGTAGCCCGTTTTACCGCAAGCCCCAAAACTCTCGGCCAATTTTGTTCCCACAAGCAGGTTTCTGATAGTTGATTCACCGCTTGTAAGATAATAGTCATTTTGCATATACCAAGGGCCAACGATAATGTTGCCGTTCTTTATGTATTTTTCCAAAAGACCGCGGTTTTGGGGATATATCTCCAGATAATCCTCAAGCACGATAGTCTGGGCGTCAAGATGAAATACATAATCGGGGTACTCTTTTATAATATCAAAAAGATTATTTATTAGGTCGCAAAGATGCATTCTGAACCACTCAAAGGGCTTGTACCATTCTCTGTCCCAATGAGTGTGGGATATTACACAATATATTTTTTCCATTGTAGCTTCTCCATTCTGTACACTGCGCTTTACGGCAAAAGAGTACAATACTGTTATATCATCAATAATGAAAAAAATCAACTGTTTTGTAAAGCATATATTTCATTTTTATTGCAATCCTAACGTCTTTAAGTTATAATGTTACAGACATCAATTAAAAGGATATCTAAATGACAAAAAGAAAAATCAACCTATCTATGATAGCCATAATACTCAGTCTTGCATGGCCCACTATGCTGGAACAGCTTTTGCAGACTGCAGTACAATATATAGATACTGCAATGGTAGGCTCCCTTGGTACTGCGGAAACAGCGGCGGTAGGTGCCACCACCACGGTAAACTGGCTTATAAACAGTTCGATTTCTGCCCTTTCCATAGGCTTTTTATCCCATATAGCAAGGTCCCTTGGTGCAAATAACGAGGATTTTGCCAAACGCTGTGCAGGGCAATCGGTGCTTTGTGTGCTTGTTACAGGCTCATTTTTTACCCTTATAACCCTTTTGCTTGCGGGGGTCATACCCGTGTGGATGCAGGTGGAAACGGGAATACGTGAGCTTGCGGCAAAATACTTCTTTATCCTATACCTGCCTATGCTCCCCCGCACCGCAACCATAATTTTCGGAACGGTTTTGCGCGCCGCAGGTGATACAAAAACTCCTATGAAAATAGGCGTTTTGGTAAACGCAGTAAACGTAGTGCTCAACTTTCTGCTTATATTCCCTACCCGTACCCTTACCCTCTCTTCCTACCAAATAACCATTCCCGGTGCGGATATGGGTGTAATAGGCGCAGCTATAGCAAGTGCCGTTGCCTTTACCCTTGGCGGTATATACATAACGGTACTTCTGTACAGGCATCCTGTGATTTCTCCAAAAGGAGTTAAAATATCCCCCGACCTTACCATTTTAAAGCCCTGCCTGCGCATCGCTTTTCCTAATATGCTCCAGCGCTTCGGCACATCTTTGGGATATGTAGCATTTGCCGCACTTATCAATTCAACAGGCGGCATTTCAACCGCTGCTCACACCATTGCAAACACGGTGGAATCGGCATTTTACATTCCCGGCTACGGTATGCAGACTGCTGCCGCTACCCTTGCAGGCAACGCCTACGGCGCAAAGGATAAAAAACGTATGCGCCATCTTTCCAATATGTTTATCCCCATAGAGATAATACTTATGGTAATATCGGGTGCCGCCCTCTTTTTCACAGCCGAGCCTCTGGTGTCCCTTTTCTCCTCAAACCCCAAGGTAATAGCCCTTGGAACTACTGTACTGCGTATGGTGGCACTCTCCGAACCCTTCTACGGATTTTCCATAATCGTTGAAGGTATGATGCAGGGCGTGGGCAAAACAAAAGCACCCTTTATCTACAACATTATCGGTATGTGGTGCGTAAGAATAGTGGGAACCTTTATATGCACCCAGTTCTTTGGTATGGGCCTTGTGTCTGCCTGGGCGTGTATGATTGTGCACAACCTCTTGTTGTTTGTGTTCTTCCTTATAGAGTTTATACGTGGCACGTGGAACCCTTTAAATATAAAAAACAGCCTTAGTTAAGGCTGTTTTCTTTATTATTTATTATCGCAAAGCAGGTGTCAAGATACACCTTATGAACTATGGCAACAACGCTGTTGCGCAGCATTATTTTAAGCTCTGTGTTTTCTTTGCCCACCTTTTCGGGGGTATCCTTTAAACTAAAGGCATATGACAGCATATTTTCAAACTCACAGCAGAAATAGTTATATGCCACTTCAAGGGGATAGCTTTTCTTTTGAAGCTGTATAAAGGTATTTAGGTCATCTATTGATATTACCGTTTTTGCAAGGGCAATGAAAATAAGATAGGCAATTTTTTGCCTGTCGTATTGCTTTTTTTGAGGATTTGCGACAAGCTTCTTCTTGACATAGTTGCTTATCATAGAATTGGTGATGGTAACGCCTTCAAGAGGTGCAAGTATATCCGAAATATATCTTGTTACCTGTTCAAGAAAAAGTCCAAAGTCGGGTATTTCATTATATCTTGGCAGGCTGAAGTTTTCTATTTGCTTCACAGCCTGTTCTCTTAATTTATCCTGCATATCTTCACCTCATATAATGATTATACACCCATAACGCAAAAAAATCAACTCATCGGTTTTCAAAAAACTCTTGACACGATAATAACAACGATTTATAATAGTCTAAACAAATTTTGTTGTTAAGGAGATATTATGAATTTTAAGATAGTATCAGACTCAAGCTCTGACGTTTTTGAGCTTGAAGGTATAGATTACGCATACGCACCCTTAAAGATAACCTGCGGCGAAAAGCAGTACACCGACACCCCTGAGCTTAACGTTGCAGGAATGATAGAAGATCTGAAAATCGCCAAAACCCGCAGCGGCACCTCCTGCCCCAACATCTACGAGTGGCAACAGGCATTTGAGGGAGCAGACAACATTTTTGCAATAACCATAACAAGTCAGCTTTCGGGCAGTTACTCTGCTGCAATGCAGGCAAAAGAGGAATATATAAAGACCCACCCCGAAACGAAGATACACGTTATAGACTCTCTTTCTACAGGCCCTGAAATGCACCTTATAATAGACAAATTAAAGGAGCTTATAGATAACAACCTTTCCTTTGAGGATATAACAGAGCAGATAACGGAATATTCAAAGCACACCAACCTTGCCTTTTGCCTTGAATCCCTTAACAACCTTGCCCGCAACGGCAGAGTAAACCCCGCTGTTGCAAAGATAACGGGTATACTTGGCATACGCCTTGTAGGTAAAGCCTCAGATAAAGGAACCCTTGAACCTGTATCAAAGCCCAAGGGAGCTAAAAAGAGCACACTTGCAATGTATCAGTTAATGTTGGAGCAAGGATATAAGGGTGGAAGAGTGATAATAGACCACGTTGGAAACCCAACTTCGGCAGACAGCCTTAAAGAAATGATACTTTCCGAACATCCCAATGCAGATATAAGCATAGGAAGCTGCGGAGGATTATGCAGTTTTTATGCTGAAGAGCGCGGAATGCTTGTAGGCTACGAATCTTGACAGATAAAAGCGTTTATTATATAATAGCCTTGCTTGGCTGAAATAAAAACACAAAAAAAGCATACAGTCTTGTATGCTTTTATTTTTTGAAGATATGATAGATATAGAAAAATTATTAGAAAACCAAATATCCGTATATCCAAACTCTCAAGTAGAGGATATACTAAAAGCACTCTACCAGGCTATCCTTGGCTGTGGGCATCTTGTAAAGGATGAAGAAGAGTGCAAAAAACGCTTTTACAAGGAACTTGAAAATACGCAAATCCCATCAAAGGTTCAAAAAGAGGAGCTTTTGGCTTACAGCCGCGTGCACCTTTCGGCACTAAAGGACTTGGGCATTTCCCCCGATACCCTGCTTAAGCTCTTTATTTTATCGGCGCAGTCCCCCGTACAAAGTGAGGAATATAATAAGGCGCTTGAAATGCTTCCCGAGCTTTGTGAAAGGGGCGTTCTTCCCTTTTCACAAGAGGAAATGAGCAAGGTAGTAGAAAAGCACAGGCAGGAGGGTTGCCCTGCACTTCACCACTCAAAGGTTTTTAGTGAGAGCTACCATCCCGCATACAGAATTATCAAAAGCGACTTTGCAGACCTTATACCCCTTTTGGGCCGTATAGAAGGGCTGTTAAAAACAAAAGAGAGGGCTATTATAGCCATAGACGGCAACAGCGCATCGGGCAAGAGCACCTTGACGGAGCTTTTGCAGAAATTATATAATGCCGATATAATTCATATGGACGATTATTTTCTGCCCCCAGAGCTTAAAAGTGCCGAAAGGCTTGCAACGGCAGGTGGTAATACCCACTACGAACGTTTTTTAAAAGAGCTGCTTTCCCCCTTATCACAGGGCAAGGAATTCACCCTGCGCCCCTACCGTTGCCACGGTAATTATTATGAAGAACCCATAAAGAAAATCCCCGAAAGGTTAACGGTAATCGAGGGAAGCTACGCCCTTCACCCAAAGCTTGCTGAACTGTATGACCTAAAGATATTTATTGAACTTGAAGAGGAGCTTCAACGCCAAAGGATAAAGCAGAGAAACCCCGATATGTATGACAGGTTTATAAATGAGTGGATACCCCTTGAAAACAAATATTTCAAGGAATTGTGTATACCCCACAGCTGTCACATCCATCTGCGTTCAAAGAAAAACTTCCGCTTTGACGTAAAAGATAATTTGTAATACCGTAATAGAAATGAGGTTTACCAAAACCTCATTTCATTACTTTAATAATCTTGACATTAATCCTATGATATGTTATAATTCACTTTGCATTTATCTGTAAATAATCTTTCGGGGTGTGGCTCAGTTTGGTAGAGCGCTGCGTTCGGGACGCAGAAGTCGCAAGTTCGAATCTTGTCACTCCGACCATATTAGCACGATAGTTATGATACCATTGGTATTGCAACTATCGTGCTTTTTCTATACCCCAAAAGTCTTGTGGCACAATGGGGAGTTGCACTTCGGCATAATAGATAAGTTTCATTGTATCAAAATTGATCACACGATCGTCGATGTTGAAGGACTTAAACTCACCTGTTTTTAACCCTTGCCAATCACAATGAAATTTTTCTCAAAAAAGATTAGTTTCATTGTGAAGATAAATTTCATTGTCAGAAAGAATAGTTTCATCGTAAAAAACAGAATAACATTCCGATTAAAAAACGGAACAGAGATTGAGGTTGAGGTTGAGGTTGAATAAGCCCCGCTTTTTTTCGTTATGGTGGAAATTTTCATAATCATATGATATAATCAATTCGATAAATATGAATTAGCAAGAGAGTGTTATTATGGAATTCAATGAAAAACTACAGGAACTCCGA